>JAFQOH010000130.1:0-82061 GCA_017403345.1 Thermoguttaceae bacterium | reverse complement strand
ATATATAATATATTATGCACTCTTGCTGTTACGGAAAAAATACCAAAAAATAAGTAGAATTGAACTCTAAAAAATTATAAAATATTTTGAAAATTTCTTAAATTTAGTGTTTTCCGCCCCCTGTATCACCTGATACAGTACCGGAACCGCAAGCAGGGAAGGGAAAAAAGCCCTTCCTTGCCCCGTTTGTTTTCTGTACTTTTCATACAATCGACGATTAGAGTTCTCGACGACTCTTTACACTCCGGAATACTCATCAAAGCATAGACGATAACCAACAACGCCACTGCGAACAAGCCGGCAACCGTAGTTACGTAGTATTGCATTGAGGTAACAAATTTGAGTCATTATGGTTTTTGGATTCGTCAACGGATTCGCCCAAACAGATAGCTGTAAATCGTCAACTGTCACTGCACCCCCACGTTCAAAAACCCTTGCTAAAATCCGCGTTCCCATTCGGGTCAACCCATCCACCCGTAGTCCGTCTATGAAAATCCGGCATCCGTCAATAACGACGATTCGGGACCGTCCGCGGTGTCGGTATAGAGGGCCTCAAGGCTTGCAAGGTCGATTTTCGCTCTGTCTCCGTCTTTCTGGAAAGAACTGACCAGACGCAAGAATAAATCCGCGTCAACATCTATCAGACCGGCGGGGCGGTCATCGGTCAATAGGCTTTCGTAAAACTGCATTTGGGAATCTCCTTTTTTCTAAAATGAATTGATATTTTGTATCGAAACTCAAAACCACTCCGGATTTTACGCGCCCTGAATCGTGAAAACTCATCATCAAAAATCCGTTTTCTTGGTCAAAACTAACCAAAAACTTTCAACAGGTTTTCCTCCATATCGCTCATCGGCTCGCACTTGCCCACCGTCTCCGGTATCGTCTCTACCAAATCAAGATAGAATTTCAAGAGCTTTTCCGGCGGAACTGTCGAAAAATCCAGCGCGTCAATGCTCTCTCCCAGCTTTTCAAGGAGTTTCCGCTTGCGCTCTACCTTTTCTCTCATGGATAGCCCGAACTGTTCGCGGGCGGTGTCGTTGAAAATCCGTTTCCGCTCTTCCAGTTCCGCCTGTTTTCCGCGTATCACCCGATACACTGTGGACGGTGAAACATTCCCAACCAGCCGGGAAATGCTCTCATAGCTCATACCACGCGCCCGGAACTCAAGGATTTTTTCAATCGTTTCTGCGTCTTTCATCGGATTGCCTCCGTTTCTGCGTTCTCCAAATAAACCAAATCAGCAAGTGAATATTTTTCACGGAATCCCGGCGGGGGAGGATTGAATCGTATCAGGTCGCGTATCTCTCGCTTGAATCGGTCCAAAATCTGGAAAACTCGCTGTCGACTGATTCCATACGCAACCGTTGCCCCCTCGCTACTATTCAGGAATAGGTAGGTCGCAACGACGCGCCGGGTATGTTCCGACGTATGAAACAACGCCCACCGTATCAAGTCTTGCGCCTGCTCTCTCCGTTCCCGTTCCTCCGGCTTTTCCTCCGGCTGTGCTATCGTATCGACAAACCGCGTTCCGTCGTCGTCTCTGTCCATTTCAGAAAAAGCCCACCCTGTGCCCCTCTCTTTCCTCTTTTCGCGTTTCCAGAAAATAGCACATAGCAGAACAAACCGGGCGGAATACGTGACGATTGAGGCCTTTCCAGCGTCAAAATCATCGGGACGCAAGCAACTCTCGCCCAACACGAAAACCCGAAAATCTTCCCAATCACGATTAGGGATCCGCCCTCGTTTCGCTCCCCAGTAAATCAAATCTGGATTTTCCATCAAGAACCGCGTTCTTTCCCTGCTCTCGGTCATCGTTCCGCCTCCGTTTCAGAATGGGCGGTTTCGGTCACGCCCAGAGCTGTTTTCAGACATTCCAAATTAGAAAGAATCGACTCAAGAATTTCACCCACCGGCCCCCAATTCGGCCCCTCGGTGTCATCAAGTGCCGTAAAATACGGAGTCTGTGTGTCCCCGCCTCGGCTATATGGGGCTAGGACCTTTTGGGTTTTCAACCCCTCTTTTTTTGCCGAAGAAAATGCGTTTTGTGCCGTGTTTTGCGACACTTGATGAACTAAACTTTTCTTAACGTTTTTCTTTATTTTTCACTCTTTGAATCTGCTTGCATCCCGGTGTTTCTCCCAGTCTGAATTAAAAAATCACGAAAAAACCGAAAAAACATGGACATTTGATTTGAGATCACTCCTATTTTCCGCGTCTTTTCGGTTTTTGTGTGTTCTCCGTATTTAGAACGCCCACATCATTCCGCCATGGGAATTTCTACGCTTTCATATTTATCTCGCCTGACCGCATCTTGGATCGCTTCTGCCGTCATCGCCATGGAAATGTACCCAACGTACAGAAACAGTAAATTAATCCCAGTGATTAGACTAGTACAAAGTAGTACCAAAGTAAGCGAAACGGGCATTACAAACTGAATAAATATCGGAATAATTCCTGCCAACAATGTCAATATCACGTTGGCCAAAACAACACCTTCTGCGGCACGCGGAGCTTTGATCTTATATCGACGAGCAAAAGCATTCAAGTTTTTGGCAAGACCATATACAGCAACAAATCCCCAAAAAAGGTTTGCGATCGGTACAAATAATAGCATGACAGCCAGCCCCGGGGTTACGTCGACCTCACGACCTTGGATCAACTTCCAGCCGCGATAAATGAACATGAGGTGAAAGCAACCTGTTAGCAGTACACAGCCCCACCACAAATAATTGCTACTCCCTTGCAAATTTCCCAAAAATAAATTTGAGAGTCCAACAATATAAGTTAAGACTGAAAAAATAATGAATCCCATGACACAATTGAAATAGGCACCATGTCTCAGCTGGGGTCTTGGCACATAATTCGATGTTTTGGGCACTTCCGGCATGACGGAAGAGAGGGGAGCTGCCTGCTCTGCGTCTGACGAACTCTCTACTTGCTGTGTCTGTCCACAATGAGGACAAATTTCAGCAGTCGGATCAACCATCTGTTTACAGGAATCACAAAATTTCGGAGCAATAAACATTCCGCATCTCCATTGCAAATCATTTAAGGAAATTTCACTATTCTCCAAATCGTACTAGACGGTTTGGAGTCACAGATTCTAATTATATCTCTCTATATATGTGTGTCAAGAGTCCTAGAGGAAATTTTTGAAAAATTTTAAAATTTCGGTAAATTATAAATGCAGAGCTGATAAAAATCCACCAATTTTTGTTACACAAATATCAGAATTTCACAAAAACAGATAAAAAGAACGGCGAGGCGCGTCCGTTCAAGGAAACGCCTCGTGTTCTGTTTGGCATTGGAGGTTTGAAGATCTTCATGTGCGCCGGTTCGTTCCCATCTGCCGACGGGATCCCCAAAAAAACCGTTCGGTCAGGAACGGTCTTTTTGGAGAAGAGGAAGGGGAGCAGCATCAGGTCTCTGGGGCTGCGTTTTCTGTTCCCGAAGGAAGTTCCGCAAGAGGTTCCGCTTCTGCGTTCATCGCCATTTCTGCTTTATTCTCCTGCTGGACTTTCTTTCCCTTCGCGAACATGGTTCCGCCGCTGATAGTCAGGATGGACGGGAGGTAGATCAGGTCTCCGAACAGAGCCATGAACAGAAGCAGAAGCATCATGATGCCGAAGTAAAGTGTCGGCGTGAAGGTACTAAACGCGAAGACCGAGAGGCCGAACGCTGAGATCAGTGTGGTCTGCGTCATGGCGGTCGCGCAGCGCCGGTAGGCGGAGAGTGCCGCATTTTTGTGCGAGAGCCCCTCATCCAGAGCACGGCGATACCAGGTCAGGTAGTGGATCGTGTCGTCCGTCGCGATACCCAGTGCCACGCTGGCGGTCATCATAGCACCCAGGTCGCACAGGACTCCCAGCCACCCCATCATGCCGAAGACGACCGCGATGGGGAAGATGTTCGGGATCATCGAGCAGAAACCGCCGAGCAGGTTCTTGAGCATGATCATCATGACGACGGAGATAGTCACGAACGCCAGCAGGATACTTTCGAAAAGGCTCGCCATCAGCTCGTGCTGCGTTTTATAAACGAGCGGGACCGAGCCGGTGTAAATGGCCTCGACGGCCGGTTTCTCGCCCGGTTCCTCCAGGCCCTGGTCTACGAGCCATTTTTCGATGACCGGGTCGATCGTCGCACGCAAATCGTCCACAAACAGACCGTAGTCGACGTCCGTCAGCGCCTTGACGCGGCACGTGATCCGGAAAAGCTCGTCGCCGTGGTTGACCTGCCATTGATAGATCTGATTCTTGGTCTCGTCATACTGTTCCTGCGAAACGATACCGTCTTCCTTTGCCTTTTCGATCCCTTCACGCAAAGTTTCGAGTGTCGTCAGACCGGCTGAGGCCAGCGTCTCGGCAAGCAGCCCGGTGATTCCAAGCTCCTCAAGTGTCGGACTCAGATTTTCCTGTCCCGCCTGCTCTGCTCGTTCACGATACTTCCGTTCCGCTGCCTGAAGGTCATATTTTGCATACTCGCCAAGTTTTGGGTAATTGCGTATGACCTGACTGTTCCACCCTGCGCGGACGGCCATGCTGCCGCCTTCGGGATCCGGAAGGAGCTTTTCGACCGAGAGCACGCCGCCGACGTGTCGTTCACCGTCCGATTCCTTCTTTTTCACGTTGAAGAAGAACTTTCGCGGCGGTGCGACCGGCCCGGCTTCCGCAGTCCCGATCTTGTGGTCGACCAGTTTTTCCTGGACCGCTTCGACAGCATCCTTGATCAGGATCGTACGTCCCTTGAAACTCTCCTTAACGCGTTCATTATCGAAGCGGACGACGATCTCCATCGGGACCAGCGGACCGAGATTCTCTTCAAGCCACGTATAGTCGTGAATGATCGTCGTGTCCTGCTTGAAGAAGTTCATGAGCTTGACGCTCGGGATCAGACGGCTGATGCCCACGAATCCCAGACAGAGAATGCACGAACAGACCGCCATGACCAGATACGGATGGTAGATGATGAAATGTCCGAGTTTCTGCCATTGCGCGCCGATGACGTCCTTGCGTTCCACTTTTTCGCCTTTTGCTTCGGTTTTCGCCATTTTATCGGCAAAACGATGTGACGGGAAGAGCTGAAGGACAGCCGGAACGTAAAGGAAAATGATGAAAATCGAAATGATGACGCCGATACCGGAGTAGAGACCGAAGTTCCAGATCGGTCCGAGATTGCTCGTCATGAGCGAGAAAAGCCCCAGTGACGTCGTGACTGCCGACACGATGACTGGAACGAAAGCATGTTTCACCGCACGTTCCACTGCACCGCGCACTCCGCCTTCTTCTTCGAGCGCATCATGGTAGTAGTTGATGAAATGGATCGCGCTGGACATTGTGAGCACGTAGACCAGCGGCGGCATCGAGAGCATGATGGCGTCCGTAGAGGAACCCGTAAAGTTCACGACCGCCAGAGAATATCCGGTCGCGAAAAGGGCAGCGCAGAAGACGATGAGGACCAAACGGACACTCCGCAGGCACAGACTCGCGATCGAGAAGCCGACGATCGCCGCCAGCCACGCAAGACGCATGAGCGTTCGGTTTCCTTCCACGTCGATCGACACATTATCGACCGGCGAGCCTCCCATGTGCAGCTCCGACGGCTGGAATCCCGGAAGAACGATGAGGTCCTCCTTCGCGATCGATTCGCGGCGCAGTTCCGTTTCCGTCGGTTTATCCGGGACCGGGATCTTGATCTGACGCTCCAGAAAGTTTTTCGGTTCCACAGGACGCGGGGTCTCCGGAAGCGCAGCCTGGATCTCTTCGACAGCCTTGAGCTGTGCGGGGGTGAGCTGCGTCCGGTCAAAAACGAATTCCTGACGCGCAAGGCGGTAGATCTCGCCGACCGCGCCTTTCATGTTCATTCCTTCACTTCCAGGAAGCAGGTACATGATAGCGGCGGTCTTGTTGCCGTCCATGCCGATGAGCGACCCTTTCAGCCTCTCCACAGCCTCCGGCATACTGATCGCGGAGCCTTCTGCCAGCTCTTTTGCGTAATCCGCACCAGAGAAGTACGTTGCAAAAAAACGCAGATTGTAGTCCTCGACCAAGACTTCACCCTTTTCGTCACGACGCGGCAGAAGACGGTGCTTCATGACGTCCAGACGCGGGTCATCCAGCGTGCAGCCCTCCCAGCTCATGAGAATGAACTGTTCGTTCGGAAAGTTCTGCTGGAACCAGTTGTGCAGCTGTGATTCAGCAGTCCCTTCCGGAAGCCACTCCTTAATGTTGTTTCGCACATTTTCCAAGGTCCGCTTCACCCCCACCGCCATGATCGGCAGCGTAAAGGTCATGAGGACCAGGATCAGGAGTGCATACTTTTCGTAAAATGTCTTTTTCATAAACGATCCCATTCGATCCATCATTTTTGTGCGTTCTCTCACACCGCGCCTCGCACTCTGCAAAGGGAACGCAAAAAATCCGAGAATACTCACTTTAAGTATAGCACATTCTTTCCGTTTCGTCTATGGGGAAAATCCTTTTTTTTGTCATTTTGTATCGATTTTATCGGCACTTGCGAAATTCGTCTCAAAAATTCGGGCGTTAAAATTACCCCATCTTTCTCATTGTTTCAAAAATAAAAGATCCGCATTTCACGAAAAAGAAAAAGACTGCGCGATCCAGAGCAAAACGAGCAAGTTTTCCGTTTGCGCAAAGACAAAAAGCTAAAAAGTTTACGTAAAGACAAATTCAGGTGAAAATTTTCCTTTTTTTGAGTCACTTTCATGAAAAAATCCTTCGGACGGCTTGCATTTCCTTACATTTTGAATATAATGGATACTAATTCGTAAATTTCTCCATTTTTCCTTTCCTTTTAACCAACTAGGGATCCAAAAATGACCAAACCCCAGGTAATCCTGACCGGTTTCGCTGACGAAGGCGTTTCCAAACAGCTCGAAAAGTCCATCAAGGAACAGTTCACGGCCTACGCTGCCATTGGACTTCAGTATTACAGTATCCGATTCATCGACGTCGGAAACGGCACCAAAAACGTCATGGCGCTCACGATGGATGAGATCCAGACGATCCGCGAGATCCAGAATGATTTCGGTCTGAACGTCTCCTCGATCGGATCGCCGATCGGCAAAGTCAAGCTCGTGGATGAAGAAGACGGCACTAAAAACCGCTACGTCCCGTTCAATGAGTACATGGACGAAGTCAACCGTGCCTGCGAGATCACGCACGCACTGGAAAGCAAACTCATCCGCGGTTTCTCTTTCTACCATCCGTTCGGCAAAGACCCGCACGACTACATGAATCAGGCAGTCGACCAGCTTTCCCAGATCGCCGAGACCTGCCACCGCAGCGACCTGACGTTTGGTCTGGAAGTGGAACCGAATCTCGTCGGCGGAAACGGATGGCTCATGGCGGAACTTTACCAAAAGATCAATCATCCGTCCATGACGCTCGTTTTTGACGTCGGAAATCTCGTCGTTCAGGGCTTCGATTCCTGCGAGATCCTCGACCAGTTCCGTTCCTGTCTGCCGGGTCTCGGCTGGTTCCACGTGAAGGACTACCGTCATCCGAAACCGGTGAAAAAAGGCGATCCGATCGACGAAGAGCAGCTGAAGAATTTCGTTCCGTGCGACTTGGGCGACGGCGGCCATGAGGCTATTTTCCGTGAACTGAAAAAAGCGCTTCCGGAGATCGATGCGAAGCTGAAGGCTCGCGGGATCCCGGGATTCTTCATCGATCTGGAACCGCACGTCAAAGGCGGCGGACAGTTCGGCGGATACAGCGGTCCGGACGGTGTCGGTGTGGCGCAGCGTGCGCTTTGCCGTCTGCTCGACTACGTGGGGATCGACTATCATCTCCGCGACTTCGACGACATTCTGGCTGACCGCGGTTTCTAGATCACGGACTGAAATGAGATTCGGGGCGAGCGGTTTCGACGTTCGCCTCTTTTTTTGAATAGAAATTTAAATGAAATTTGGAATGAAAACGGAGACGTTATGCGCGGAATGAACTTTTTTTTGAGTCTGGTCATCAGCTGCCTGCTGACCCCGGTTTCTCTTTCAGCGTCGGAGAGTGCTGCAGAAAGCACGATCGAACGGACTGCAGAAAGTACGGCTGAACTCACGGTCGAGTGCTGGACGGCGGCGGAGTGGGAATTTGAATCGGCGGGTGATTTTACAGAAAAAGAGGCGTTTTACCATGTGCAGCTGGACGTCGAATTCCGCTCTGAAAAAGGGACGGTCCTGCGAATGCCGGCGTTCTGGGACGGCGGGAAGACCTGGCGGGTACGGTTTGCGCCGACCGAGCCGGGGACGTGGAGTTTCACGTCGGTCTGTTCGGAAACCGGAGATCCCGGACTGCACGGAAAAAAGGGGACGTTCCAGTGTGTACCGTACACGGGTGAGCTGGAGATCTACCGACGCGGTTTCATTCAGACGCGCGAGGGGCGGAAATATTTGGTCTACGCGGACGGAACGCCGTTTTTCTACCTTGGCGACACGCATTGGGGAATGATGTCCGAAGAGTTTGACGAACCGGGACCGCACGCCGGGGAGTTGAAGATCGAGTCGCATTTCTGCTATCTCGTGGACCGCCGTGCCGAGCAGGGATTCACCGTCTACCAGTCGGAACCGATCGGCAAGACGATGAACTTTGCGGACGGCATCTCGATGGAGGACGTACGCGGTTTCCAGAGCATGGACCGATACTTTCAGCACATTGCGCTTCGGGGGTTGGTTCACGCCAATGCGCAGTTTTTCTACCCGTCCGAAATGCTCGCCATCCAGCATGACGAAGCCTACCTGAAACTCCTAACGCGATACTGGGTCGCACGCTATGCAGCCTACCCGGTCCTCTGGACTCTTGGGCAGGAAGTAGACGACGATTTCTACGAAAAATTCTCCCGAGATGCCAATCCGTACGTGAAAGTCTGCGCGTGGATCCACGAGTTGGATCCCTACCGCCATCCCATGACGGCGCACCAGGAGAATATCTGGCACACGACACGCAGCGGAGTCGGAAAAGCGCATGCATCGCTCTTTCAGGAGGTTCCGGGGCACACCTGGTACGGCGTGCAGTGGAGTCTGCGGCTCAGCAGTCCGCCGAATACGGCAGTCGCTAAAGATTACTGGAACGATGGAAAAGGGAAACCGGCGATCCTTTACGAGGGACTTTACTGTTTTCTCTGGACGGAAGATTTTGGTGCCCGGGCGCAGGGGTGGATGGCGTTCCTCAACGGAATGTACGGCTACGGCTACGGCGCGGCAGACATTTGGCTCTACCGCGGAACGTACGACATGAACACGACCTCGACCCATGACGGAGTCTCGCAAGTCACGCCGGAAGAAAAAGCGCTCAAGTGGCCGGAAGCGCTGGAACTCCCCTCGGCATCGCAGGTGATCTTCATGAAAGATTTTCTCGAAAAGCGTGCGTGGTGGGAGCTGATCCCGGAATTTGCCGTTAGTCACGAGGGACCCGAAGCCGGCCGAAAGATGGAATTCGTACCGAGCTCTCCGTCCGTTTTCCGTTTCGCTGCTCACGACGGGCACCGCGAGTTCCTTTTTTACTTCTACTCCAAGGCGCTGGAGACCGGAACGCTTCAGGGACTCGAACCGCAGAGCGAGTATGCGTGCACGTGGTTTGATCCCCAAACGGGACGTTCGATGGAAACTGTCTCGCAAAAAACACTCCCTTCCGGGACGCTGGAACTGCCGCAGAAACCCAATGAGCAGGATTGGGTCCTGTGCGTGATGCGAAAGTGAGGCGCGATCCTGTTTTAGACCAGAGTCAAGAAACCAGAGTCAAGAAAAGAGAAGGGTTGAGAGACCGGAGTAAAAATCGGCATAAAGAGACGAATTTAGTTCAAATTTAGGGCAATTCGCCAAAAGATCCGGTCCCCCTGCTTGCATTTTTTGAGATTTTGGATAAAATGAAAGTGGCGTATTTTCGTATCCTGTTTTGGGGCATGGACTCGAAATGTCAGAAACGTTTCCTTTTGCAGACAGAGTGATTTTCATGACTGATTCCAATTCCAATCCGAACCCCGTACAGCAAAGTGCAGCCCGTCCGAAACGCGGCGTTCCAGAAGGCCTGTGGGTCCGCTGCCCAGGCTGCCAGGAACCGATCTTCCGTAAAGAAGTGGACGAAAACCTAGGGATCTGCCCGTTGTGCGACTACCATTGGTCCATTTCCGCCCGAACGCGGATCGCGCAGCTGATCGATGACGGAACGTTTGAGGAATGGGATGCGGACATGCACTCGACCGACTTCCTGAATTTCTTCGACAAAAAATCGTACGCAGACCGCCTCGTAGCTGAGCAAAAACGGAATCAGCTCAAAGACGCCGTCGTAACGGGGACCGGCATGATCCGCGCTCGCCGGGTGGTCTTCGCGGTCACAGACAGTAATTTCATGATGGGAAGCATGGGAAGCGTCGTCGGTGAAAAACTCACTCGTGCAGTGGAGCGCGGCACGGAAATGAAACTCCCCGTCATCATCGTCAGCGGGACCGGCGGCGGTGCGCGAATGCAGGAAGGGATCGTTTCTCTGATGCAGATGGCTAAGATCTCCGCGGCGCTCGCACGTCACGATTCGGCCGGAGAACTCTTCATCTCCGTCCTCACGAATCCTACCATGGGCGGCGTCGCAGCTAGTTTCGCGTCGCTGGGAGACGTGACGTTTGCGGAACCCAAGGCGCTCATCGGATTCGCAGGACCGCGAACCATCAAATCGACCGTCCAGCTGGAACTTCCGGAAGGTTTCCAAACGAGCGAATTTCTGCTCAAGCACGGGTACATTGACCGCATCATTCGACGGCCGGAGCTGAAAAGCGAGATCGCACGTGCGATCGACTACTGCGGAAAATAAATCGGTGAAGGTCCTGTGCCGGGCATGATGCCGGGTGCGGGACTTCGGTTTTTCTTGACTTGGAGAGAATGAAAATGCTTTTCGATACGCACTGCCATCTGGATGATGAATCTTTTGCCGGCGATGTCCGCAACGTCATTGCGCAGGCCAGGTCGGCCGGAGTCACGCGGATGCTGACGCAGGGAACGTCCATTTCCTCGTCGCTTGACTGTATCGCGCTGGCGGAAGAATTTCCGGAAGTTTACGCCGCCGCCGCTATTCACCCGAACTGTCTGATGGAAGAGATCCCGCACTTCGGCGATGGATCGGTCTTTCTGGAAATTTTCTCTCAAATGGCGAAAAATCCGCGCGTGCGTGCGGTCGGAGAGACGGGCGTCGATCTCTACTGGCACGACACGCCGATCGAGATCCAGAAACAGTACCTTGCACTTCATTTTGAACTGGCGCGACGCACGAAACTCCCGGTCGTGATCCACTGCCGCGATGCGGAAGAGCCGCTTTTGGAGACAGCGCGAAAGGATTTTGAAAAAAACGGTCCGGTGCCGGGCGTGATCCACTCTTTCAGCGGAGACCTGACGTTCCTGCGTGCGTGTCTTGACCTGGGATTCCACATCAGCTACTCCGGGTCCGTCACGTTTAAAAACAAATGCTTCGATTCCGTGCGAGAAACGGTCTGCGAGGTCCCGCTCGACCGGATCCTCGTCGAAACGGACAGTCCGTACCTCACGCCGATGCCGTTCCGCGGCAAGATCCGGCGCAACACACCGGAGTACGTCCAGCACACTGCCCGATTTCTCGCCGAGATGCGCGGAATGAGCGAGGAGGAATTTTTCGCACAGACGACGCACAACGCACTGAAATTCCTTGGGATCACAGAGTCCTGAGGCACTTCGAAATGCTCGGCCGTTTGCAAGAAATGGCCGAAGTGCGTGCATTTACGGCATTTTTGGAAAAAATTTCCCAGAAGATCATTCCCCGTCCGCGAACACCTTGACAACACCATTTTCGCATGCTATAATAACACACAATGAGGCGATTTTTGTTTAAAAACAAAAAATTTTGAGATCACCGTAAAAAAATTTGCATAAAATCGGATCCTCCATCTCCTATATAATAATACAGAGTTAAAAAATTTCCAATTACCTGAAAGGACCATTATGGCCGACTTTGAATACACCGTCCACGACGACCGCATCGAAATCACTTCCTACACCGGCTCCGCCCCCTCCGTCACCATCCCCTCGACCATCGACGGCCTCCCCGTCACGGATATTGAAAAGGGCGCGTTCGTCTGCTGCGAGAGCCTCATGTCGGTGATGATCCCAGAAAGCGTGACGCGCATTGGATATAAAACGTTCTACAGCTGCGACAGCCTCACGTCGGTGACGATCCCAGACAGCGTAACGTACATTGGAAATGACGCGTTCGAGGAATGCGACAGGCTCACTATTTACGGTACAGAAGGTTCCGCAGCCCAAACGTATGCGAAAAGCAACGAAATTCCCTTTTCCACGGATCCGTCACCGTATTGCGACGCGGCCGGAGTCTGTTACTCCCACGACGGCAAAACGCTCCTTGGCGCTCCGCGATCGCTTTCTGGCGAGTATAAGATCCCAGACGGCGTGACGAGCATTGGAAAGGAAGCGTTCGAAGACTGCAAGAAACTCATGGCGGTGACGATCCCCGAAAGCGTAACGAGCATTGGAAATTGGGCGTTCTTCAGCTGCCACAGCCTCACGGCGGTAACGATACCCCAAAGCGTGACGAGCATCGGATGGGAAGTGTTCGAAAACTACCGCAGGCTCACTATTTACGGTACAAAAGGTTCCGCAGCTCAAACGTATGCGAAAGACAACGAAATTCCATTTTCCACGGATCCGTCACCGTATTGTAACGCAGACGGAGTCTATTATTCCCACGATGGCCAAACGCTCCTTGGTGCTCCATGGTCGCTTTCTGGCGAGTATAAGATCCCCGACAGCGTGACGAGCATTGGAGGCTGGGCGTTCTGCTGCTCAGGACTCACGTCGGTGACGATTCCCGACAGAGTGATGAGCATTGGAGAAGGCGCGTTCTGCGAGTGCAGGGACCTCACGTCAGTGACGATCCCCAACCGTTTAACGAGAATTGAAGAGTACGTGTTCGCCGGCTGCTCCCGCCTCACCTCGGTGACGATCCCAGAAAGCGTAACGAGCATTGGCTATAAAACGTTCTACAGCTGCGACAGCCTCACGTCGGTGACGATCCCAGAAAGCGTGACGAGCATTGGTTTTGATGCGTTCAACGACTGCCATGACGACTTGGTGATCTACGGGAAGGCGGGATCGAAAGCAGAATGGCATGCAAAGGAGAATCGGATCGGATTCAAAGTAGAGTAGCGGTTTGACGTTTTGTTTTTCGCGCAGAGGCAGCGGACACACGAGGTTTGATGCCGCGGTTTCATGCCTTTGCGCGGTAACTTTTTCCACCTGCCGAAACTCTGGATGCGAGTCAGGGATGAACATCCCTAATTGCCATTTTCATGGAATGCAGAATCGCACAGAAGTAACGTTCCGTTTCTAGAACGTGACCTGAAAACGCATTCCGTAAACGTGCATGAATCCGTCGATCCCATCAACGTTTTCGCCCCGTTTGTTGAAGCCTTCATAATCGCCGTGGACCAGCGCGTAGTTGAACATCAGACGGCAGTTCTGGTTCAGGTACCAGTTCAGTCCCCAGACGTTCATGAGCGATTTTCCGTAAAGTCCGGAATGGAAATCGGCAGCGGCGTACCCGTCGGCAAGTTCCGTCGTGTCGGCCCACGTGCACATGTACGCGATCTCCCACGCGCCGGGTCCCGAAAAGACGCCGACTCCATCCCGGCACGTGCGGATAAACGGCTCATTCGGTTTCAGACGTCCGTAGCTTCCGCCAGCCTTGCGGTAATTCCGACTCTCGCCCGTCAGCGTGTACGCCGCCATGACGTACCCGGTCTGAACCAGCGCGCTCCCGGCCCGGTCATCTTCCATGAAGAAAAATCCGTGCTCAAAATCGATCGAAAGCGGACCGCGCATCCAGTAGAGTTCCAGACAGAAAACATTCATGCTGTCCAAACCGTCCAGGATCCCAGTCTGAAGCACGTTCGGCGTGATCTGCGAGTTGCTCAGGAAATTACAGCGCGTCGAGTGATCGGAAGCCTTTTCCTGGTCGTAGCTTCGGTAAGAATATGACGCACCTAAATGTGTAAAGAAACGCTGGCCCTGCGAGTTTTCCTCATAGTATGGAAGGTATGTCACGCGCGACGTAAACGCCATGTGCCCATGTTCGCCGACGCAGCTCAGATCATCTTCCGGCATACTGGACGCAAAAAGTCCCGCCGCCCACGTAAAACGATCCGCCTGACTCCAGTTCGAGAACATGAGCCCATTGTTTCGGCTTCCGCAAATGCCGCGCATTGAGTTCAGATACGATTTTTCCATCAGCGGGCAGCACTGAAACGTCGTCAGCTCATCAGAACTCCACGGCTCCTTCATGTGTCCGACTTTGAAATCTACTCCGCTCGGAGTGTTTACCAGACCGATCCAGGCGTCTTTCACGGTTGAATTGGAAGCATCAAACGTAACGCGGTACTGGATCATATCATACATTGAGCCGCTTAAATCAAGCCAGATCTGACGCGGTTTGCATCCTGAAACGTCTCCGGAACCGGTCGCGTACTCCATTTCGTCATCCAGCGAAGAACCTGCCGCGTCCCAGAGCAGCACTCCGCCAAGTTTGACGGACGGCGTCTGGTACTTTTTCAGGTCATCCGCCTCTTTTTTAAGGCGAGCCTTTTCCTGATCCTCCGCCATCTGTTTTTTTACGGCTTCCAGATCCGCCTGCATCTTTTCCCACTCGGCACGCGGTACAGAAACAATCTCGAAAGAGTCTGCCGCATCCTCCTCGGCAAACAGAGATACTGTAGGCAGGAAATACCCCAAAACCAGTATGATACACCATACGGTAAAGCCTGAAATCCTTTTCATAGCACTGCCCCATAAATGGTCCTGAAACACAGTCCAATGCGACTACAATTCACGAGACATTTATCGACTATTCTAATGTTTACGATCAAGAAGGAGAAATGAAGGAGACAAATTTTGCTCATTTTCCCCAAACATCCAGATGAACGCCATACGAAGATGAAAAAGAAACGATTTTCCGCCGACCTGCCCCTTGCGCAAAGTTCGGAAGAGAATATAATGGAAAAGTATGGAAAAAAATGAAAAAAGATCCGCACGTCTTCTCTCCGAAATGGAAAGAGGAGACGTCTCATTTCACTGGAGAGAAAAATCATGAAACAGATCAAGTGTCCGACCTGCGGCCGAATCACAGAAACAGAAACTCCCCATCCCGGCATCACCTGCCCGAACTGCTCTCGTGCCCTCGTGGGTGAAAATGCGAAGATCTCCAACGTCTGCTTTTTCTGCAAACAGGAGCTCCGCCCGAATGAGACCGCGATTTTCTGTCCAGCCTGCGGAGTCGAGTACCATGCGGACTGCTGGCTCGATAATGACGGGTGCGGAACGGAAGGATGCGAGTATCAAGATTGCCTCGCGCCGATGGAACTTCCCGCAGCGTCTACAGTTTCCGCCTCTTCTCCCGCAAACGCACAGGTCTCTCAGTCTTCCGTGACGCAAAGTGCGGAAGCAGCGCTGGAAAAAACCATGAAGGATGAAATTTCGGATGGTGAAGATGACTATTTCGTGATCAAGAGCATGCCGACGGCTCAGGATGAAGTGCAGACGCAGAAAAACGAAGATGCGCTGATCGAAGAGAAAATGGCTAAGATCCGAAAACGTGCAGAGATGCCGGAACAGAAAAAGCTTTCCTTGCAGGATTTTTTGAATTGGAAAGATACGCCGCGCGACACGAAATACGATTTCGACGGTCCGTGGCTGAAAGATCCCTACCTCTTCCAGAAAGCGAAAAATTATGCCATTTTTCTCGTTGGCGGAGCGTTCGGCGGCGCAGTGCTGGGCGTATCTTTCATCCTGGTCTTCCTGATCCTGAAGTACATTTTCCTTCACTCGATGCTCTCGTTCAACTTCATGGTCTTTCTGTTCATCGCAGGGATCCTCCTCGGCATGGCGGCAGCCGTCTATTTTGCGTACCGAACGATGGCGACGCTGATCGATAATTGACGCAGGAAACAGCAACACGTTTCCGCTTCCCAACATAAAACTCGAGCCGGGATCCTTTTTTGAAAATCTCCCGGCTCTTTGATTTTTTTCTGATCCGCAAACAGTCGCGTAAAACCCGTCAGAATCTGCGTTTTTCGTAGATGGCCAATGCGTGCAGTGCCGTCATGATCCCTTCGATCTCCGTACTTGAAGCATTCGTCGGGTTCCAGTACATGAGCTGGAACTCCAGCAGTTCATGGACGGTCGAGACCGCTTTGAAAATGCGCGGATCGTTCAGTTCTTCCCGCGGCGTGACCGTTACGAGCCAGCGCAGAATGTGCCCGCTTGCGAGAAGCATTTCCGTTGGTCGGTTAGGCGTGACTCCTTTTTTCAGAAAAAATTCCGGATGCCAGATCCCGATCTCGTTTTGAAGATCGAGCACGTACGTTCGCCAGCTTTCCAGAAATTTTTCCGCACGCGCATACTGACCATCCAGTGGTGCGTCTGTCCGTATCTGACGGCACCGGATCGCACAGATAAGCCCCAAAAGCTGATTCGTTGCGGCAGAAGTGCCCGTTTCGACCGGCCGGTCCAGTTCATTTTTGATAAGACGCTCCAGAGTCCAGCGCTCGCCATCGCCAGACTCCCACTCCGCATCCAGCGGCAGATAGTACGACAGCGCGATGAGCGTTTGCGAAAGATCACGCCCCCATCGGCAGTTTTTCTGCTCAAACTCCACAAGATCTTGGATCTGGAACCGTTTTTTTCCGTGCCGCGAAGCGACACGGGACGCTGCGGAAGACTTTGCGGTTTTCTCTTTTTCCAATGACCCCGTTTCCGTACTCCCGCTTTTCGAGCTCGCTTCCTGTTCTGCCCCTCCCGCTGGAAAACGATAGTCGTTCGGCACTCGTGCGATTGCCAGTGCGGCAAGAAGCTGGCCGGAATACTGCTGGATCCCGTACCCAAGACGCGGCATCAGGCGTTCTTTACTGTTCGTGAACGCGGACTCTTCACCCATCGGAATATTCCAGCAAAGAGCGCCGATCGCGTTGAGCCGACGGCCGGATTCACGTGCTCCGTGGTAGATCTCCGCGTCACAGCCGAACGGCATGATGTACGAAATGACGTCGATCGGATGATTCTCCTCCGAGCTGAGACTGATGTGCTCGTAAATACGGAGTATCTGCTGGATCTTTTTCTGAAGCTCCAGCTCTTCCGCTGAACAAGACGGCTTCGACGGCTTCGGTAATTTACGTTTTGACGCCTGTACTGTGCCTGAAACAGCTTTCCGCTTCCGAGCGCCTGCGGACCGCGGTGCCGTTTGCGTCTCAAGAGCAGAGCTCGCGGAACTTTCCGGGATCCCCAGGGTGAATTCATCCGTTTCCGCCTCGAGTTCCATTTCCGCCTCAAGTTCCGGTCCATCCTCAAGTTCCGGTCCATCCTCGAGTTCCGGTCCCTCCTCAAGTTCCGGTCCCTCCTCAAGTTCCGGTCCATCCTCAAGTTCCGGTCCATCCTCGAGTTCCGGTCCATCCTCGAGTTCCGGTCCATCCTCAAGTTCCGGTCCATCCTCAAGTTCCGGTCCATCCTCGAGTTCCGGTCCATCCTCAAGTTCCGGTCCATCCTCGAGTTCCGGTCCATCCTCAAGTTCCGGTCCATCCTCAAGTTCCGGTCCATCCTCAAGTTCAAAATCCATCGCGGGCGGCAGCTCAAAAGAGAATGCGTCCTCCGCATGAAGAGTAGACGTGAGGAATGCAGCGTTTTGGCCCAAATTCAAGGAAACGTCCAGCCCATGGAAAAAAAACGTGCTGCCGCATAAAACGGCAACTCCGCCTTGGAGGAGTTTTCGTAAAAACTGCGGGAACGGAACTGAAAAAAAGCGGAATGGATCTGCCATGACTCGACCAATGGACCTTTTTTGCCTCAAAGGAAACGCGACATTAAAAATTTTTCTACGTGTTCTCTCTATCGGCAAAAAAAGTCCACCGGCTTCAATGTCTGAAACAGGATTTCTGTTTTCTGTGTGAAGAAACAGAAAGGGCAGGATCGGCTCAGAAAGCATCCAGCATTTTTTCCAGACGCTTTGCCGAAACGCTCATCGCAGTTCCCAGTTTTTGCGCAAAAAGCGAGATCCTGTACTCTTCGATCGCCCAACGGAATTCTTCAAGCTCTTCGCTTTCCATGCCGCGCAAGTCAAAATCCTTACGGAGTCTCTCGTATTCCGACTGGAAGTGTTCCAGCTCGCGGATCTGCTCCATTCCTCGAGTCAGTGCGATCCTGGTGCCGGAATTCGTTCCGGAAAGTGCCTGAATGCGAGCCTCGATCCCGCGGAAGTATCGGGCAAAATGCTTCACGTACTTCCAGGAAGTGCGCAAGAGAAAGTCCGGCGGCGTAAGTCGGCGTATCTGCGCATCCAAATCGTCCACGATCGGCTGGAAGGGCTCGTAAAGCGCTACGCGGGACGGCAGCGCCTCTTTTGCACCATCCTCTTTTGTGGAGGAGACCGACTCTGTTTGCGCGGCATTCTTTCGAAGATTTCCGAAAGATTTGACCTGCACGGTCCCGATCTTCAGCTGCGATGCAAGGTCATTGACGGCATGGCGTCGAGAATTCTGCGCACAAATGCCATTCAGTGCACGAATCGCCGCATGATACGCTTTCCAAAGCTGCGCAAGCGGTTCGGGAAGTTCCTGCACGACGATGGAGATCCTCCCCTTTGCGAGCTTCACGATCCGCTCGTACTCCTGCAGATCGCGCGGCACACGATTCAAAAGCGACGGCATATCCGCCAACGCAGGGAAACCGGACGGATCCAGTGCAGTCTGCGCGACCAAGTCGCAGATCGTGTCTGCAAACGGAGTTTTCGTCGTCTTGATGAAGTAGTCCGCCTGCATTTTCATCTCGTGAAAGTGCGGCATCCAAAGCGCCTGCCGGGTCAATTCCTGGTTTGCTGAGTAGCGGAAAAGACGCATGACGGCACGCCGAGTGTTCAGCTCAGCCTGAAACTGGGAAGTTGAAAGACGGATCCCGACCGTTTTGCCTTCATCGATCAGCATCGGAAACGCAGAGATCCGTCCGGCTCGCGAAGAAGCATCCAAAAGCGTGGATTCTATCTGGACCTGGACCGGAAGTTCACCAAAATTCCAAGAGGTCAATCCGCTGCGCGTCCAGCGGGAATCCTCGACCAGTGCGAATTTTTCCGACGCCTGCTCTCCCACGTGCAGCAGGACCTCGCGAAGACTGCGGCTCTGAACGAGAATATTTCCCTGCGAATCACTGACCCGAATGTTGATCTGAAGCGCCTCCGGAATGTTTCCAAAATCGAGATCCTTTTCCCGAATGTACTCGCCTGCGATCCGAGTAAACTCTCCCGCAAGCACCGTCCGGAGATTCCCGACACCGAACGGAATGCGCGCACAAACCGCTCGGGCTGTGTCCGGAGCTGGGATCAGTTTACGGCGCAGTTCTTTCGGAAGCGACTTGATTAGGTATGCGACTCGTTCCTCCAAAAGTCCCGGAATTCCCCATTCCAATGCGCTTTCCTGAAGCTGATGGACCGTCTCCAGCGTCGCGTGGAGCGTAACGCCGTCCGTTTCCCCCCCCGGCTCGAATCGGTACTCCAGCGGGAATCGATAACTGGACGTCATGCAGGACGCCGTTGAGGAACGCGACTCCATTTTCCCGGACGACTGAGGAGCTTTGACGGTCTCTTTTTCCCGCGGTTTCTCCGCAGCCGGGGACTCTGAACGCACGGCAAGAGCGCCAGGATCTGAATTTTGCGTTTGCGTTTGCGTTTGTGGTGGTGGTTGTGGTTGTGGTTGTGGTTTCGCCGGCTGCACTTTCGATCTTGCGGACTGGACTTTCGGTTTCGCCGGCTGGATGACCTGCCCGAAAAGACGGATCTCACGCATCGGTACGTCCGGAGTTCCGCTTTCTTGAGCAGTCTTGGCACTGAAGGAAGTGCTGTCACCGGAAGTGCTGTCACCGGAAGTGCTGTCACCGGAAGTGCTGTCACCGGAAGAAGCGTCCAGATCGGTGAGGAACGCCCTGCTCGTTCCGGCCTTTGGCGGCTTTTTCATCGCAACGGGACTCGATGTGTACGTAAATTCCCCCGAGAAGGAATCCGGAAACCGTTCCGCAAGCGAAGCGTCCGCAGATTCGGAGACCAGATCCTCTTCTTTCATCTCCAGCGACTTCAACGTTTCCGTGTCCGCTTTCCGGAGCCATTTTTCAAGAGATGCGGAGTCCGAAACGGTCTTTGGAATGCGCTGGTCGTAGAATTCGTAGAGCTTCCACAAACCGGGCAAATAGTCAAAACGGCGCAATTTTGCCTGGACCTGCTCCAGCTCAAACCAAAGCTCGCGATTCCAGGAATAGAAATCGGCCCGAGACTGCCAGTTTCCCTCAACGAGCCCCAGCTGAATGAACATTTCACGCGCCTTTTCCGGATCGATGGCGGAGTACGGAACTCTGCGCCGCGGAACGATGACGAGACCGGAAAGTGTGACCTTTTCGTAGACCATCACCTGATTGTTCTGCTTCGACCAATGCGGTTCACTGTGCGTTTTCGTCACCAGATGTCCGGCCAGCGGCTCGATCCACTCCGGATCGATCACGGCATTCGTTCGGAGGAAACGTTTCGACGTCTCGACCATTTCCGCAGCCATGACCCAAGCGGGAAGCGATTTTTTCCTGGGTGCCGTTTCGGCAGTCTCCGCAACTTCATTCCGGGAACCGTCCGCCGTGCTTTCAGGATCTTCCAAAGTCCTGTCTTCTGTTCCATTTTCCAGAATGCGTCCGTACGCATCCAGATTTCTTCCCCAGAGACGATGCCCGGCCTTTGGACGATGGATCTCGTCCGCTTCCGAATGGTGCTTTTTTGAAATTCCAGCCGAAGACGAAGTGCTCCCGGCAGCATTTTTAGCATTTCCTCCTTTTTCAGGACATTCGCCTCCCGTGAGCTTCAAAAGTCCGCTTCCCGGCCAAAGGACGCATTTCCCGCCGCCGCCAACGGCATACTCCTGCGGAAGGGGCGTTTTCTGCCCAATGTTTGAGAGCAGACCGCTCAAAAGAACTCTATGGATCGCGTCGTACCGTGCCGCCGTCTGTTCCGGCTTTTCATTGGGAATAGCTCCAAGAGCCAAAAAAGTCTCGTCTTCAAAAAGGAGCGTCTTCGGAAGCTGCGCCTCCTTCATGAGATCCTGGACCATTTCATGAAGCTGATGGCAAACATCCTGCCATTCCCGCATGCGGTTCCATGAAAGGAAATTCTGCCTGCACGCTTTGATGAGCTGACTGCGGGAAAGTTTGTCTTTCATCCGGGAATAAAAGTCCCAGATTTTGAGGAACGAGAGAAAATCGGAACGCGGATCCATGAACTGCACGTGAGCAGCATCAGCTTCACCCTGCTTTTCGACCGGACGTTCTCTCGGATCACGGATCGTCAGCGCAGACGCAATGACTAGGATCTCGCGCAGTGGATCGACCTGGAGTCTTTCTTTTTCTTTCTTTTCAGTTCCTTTCTTTTCAGTGCGTCCCCGTTTCTTTTCACGCTGCGGCGGAAGAGGCCCCGTCTCTCCACGGCCGGATCCTGGAACGGATGCTCCAGCGTGAGCCTCCTTCGCCATTTCAAGCGCCTCAAGAACCATGCGTCCGATGCGCGGATCGACCGGGAGTTTGGCGAGTTTCTGTCCGAGCGGCGTCAGTTCTCCGTCAGCAGAGGCTTTCGTGAGTGCTTTCAGTTCAAAAAGCGTCCGGTAACCATCGCGAATGGAGGCGATCTTCGGCATGTCGATGAACGGAAAGGACTCGATCCTGCCCAGACGCAGTAATTTTGTCTGCAGAATGACCGACGCTAGGTTCGTGCGCTGGATCTCCGGCTGCGTGTACTCCTCACGTGAAAGGTAGTCCTCTTCCGAGTAAAGCCGAATGCAGACCCCCGGACCGATCCGCCCGCACCGCCCTTTACGCTGATCTGCCGAGGCGCGGGAAATGGGCTCGATCGGAAGACGCTGCGTTTTGGAACGTGCCGAGTACCGGCTGATGCGGGCCGTTCCGGAATCGATGACGTACCGGATCCGCGGGACCGTCACGGAAGACTCCGCAACGTTCGTAGCAATGACGATACGCCGTTTTTTGCTCACCGGATTGAAGATCTTCTGCTGCGCGTCAGCGGGAAGCCGGGCATAGAGCGGAAGGACGTCTACGTTTTCGTTTCGGAAGAGAGAAAGGCGCTGACGCTGAGATTCCCCCTGAAAGAGTTTCACCAGCTCATGAATGTCCCGTTCCGTCGGCATGAAGACCAGCATGTCGCCAGGTCCTTTTTTCGCGAGCGTCTCCGCAGCCCGAATGACCGCCTGATGCACATCTCCATCGTGAATGATGCGCACAGACGCCTCTTTTTTGCGCTCACTGCGTCCGCGTCCATTCCCATTTCCATCCTCGTCGTCATCCTCATCCTCTTCAAAGATCGGCTGGTAGAGGACGTCGACCGGGTAGGTCCGTCCTTCAATGGTGAGGATCGGCACTCGGCGAGTCTCCGTTTCGAAATGCGCCGCGAATCGGGCAGCGTCGATCGTCGCGGAAGTCAGGATGATCTTCAGATCCGGCCGTTTGTCTGCAAGACGGCGCAGGATGCCGATCAGAAAGTCGATGTTCAGCGAACGTTCATGAGCTTCGTCAATGATGAGGACCTCGTACTGATTCAAAAATCGGTCGCTCTGCGTCTCGGCAAGCAAAATACCGTCCGTCATCAGCTTGATGCACGTTTCCGGGGAGGTGTGGTCCGTAAACCGGATCTTGTACCCGACGAGCTTTTCCGGCGGAATGAGCGTCAGCGGTTTTTTTTCAGAAGCAGAATTTTCGGAAACGGAATGCTCTTTAGAGACCGGAGCCGGTGCGTTTTTGTCTGCGTCTTGAGTTGGCGTGTTTTTTTCCGGAGCCGGAAGCGGTTTCTGCCGTCCCATGGAGATCTCCTGCGCGAGACGGTTGGCGATGGAGATCGCCGCGATACGCCGAGGCTGCGTGTGCCCGATGAGCTTTCGGACGCCGAAGCCAAGTTCCAGGCAGATTTTGGGAAGCTGCGTCGATTTTCCCGACCCGGTCTCCCCGCACAAAACAACGATCTGGTTCTCGCGGATCGCTTTTTTGATCTCCTCCCGACGCGAAGAAACAGGCAGTTCTTCATCAAAAACCAGTTCCGGAATGCTCAACTCCCGGCGTTTGGCGGCCCATTTCTCTTTTCGTTTTCTCTCGAAACGCTCCTTTTCCCTGGAAAAATGCGGATCTTTTCGTTTTTCAGATGCGGATCGCGGATCGGGAGAGGATGCGGACGTCTCCATTTCAGAAGAAGAGGAACGTTTTTTGCTGGAGTTGGGCTGGTTCATCGTAAATCGTTTTAAATTCGGAATTTAGGAAAATTTTCCCCGAATTCCGAGCAAAATCGTGAATGCCGGGGGATCCTCTTTCAGAAATTTTCAGTCAGACTTCGGTTTTCTGCTTTTCATTTCCACAGCCGCCGCACTGTTTGCAGTCCGCGCAGGAACGGAAATCCGGCTTGAGCCACGCTTTTCCTTCGCAGGGACTCGTCTTCATGAATGCCGCGAGGCGCACGAAACGCTGCACGATCTCCGGAGCCAGAATGTGCTCCATCTTGCACGCAGTTTCGTCGGCAAGCTGCGGGTCGACGTCCAGAAAATCGCAGAGGAACGCACGGATCTTTTCATGTCGGCCGACGATCTCCCGCGCATAGTTCTCACCATCCGGAGTCAGCGTCACGAATGCGTATGGCGCATAGTTGATCAGCTGGCGTTCTCCCAAAGCACGTAAAGCACCCGTGACAGAGGCATTCGAGACTTTCAGAGCTTTCGCAATGTCCCGCGGCCACGCAACTCCGTTTTGGTCAATGATGTTGAGAATGGCTTCAAGGTAGTCTTCCAAACTCTCGGAAAGATGCTTCGACTGTGAATTTTCCATGGAAATCTCCGGGAATGAAGGCTGAAAAACGTCAAAATTTCGGTTACCGTACAGGAATAGCTCCCGCACGTATTTTTTACTAAAATTCCGGACGGCCGAAATTCGGATGTATCGGACGTCCGGATATTGCGTCACAAAGCTTTGCGTCACAAAGCTTCAGGATCCGCAGATCACTCGTACTTCAGGACCGCGCCAGTATCCGCACTGGTCGCCAGCGCAGCGTAACGGGCCATCCAGCCGGACTTGAAGCGCGGTTCCGGCTTCGTCCAGTTCTTTTTGCGTTCTGCAAGTTCTTCATCGGAGACCTGAACGGCAATTTTACGTGCCGGAATGTCGATCTCGATGATGTCTCCGTCCTTCAGCAGACCGATCGGACCACCAGCTGCGGCTTCCGGACTGATGTGGCCGATGCAGGCGCCTGCCGTACCGCCGGAGAAACGTCCGTCCGTGATCAGAGCGACCGAATCATCCAGCTTCACGCCTTTGATCGCCGTCGTCGGAGCGAGCATTTCCTGCATTCCGGGACCGCCTTTCGGACCTTCATTACGCACGACGACCACGTCACCAGCCTTCACTTTGCCTGCGACGATACCGTCGTACGCTTCATTTTCACTCTCGAAAATGACGGCCGGGCCGGTGTGCTGCATCATGCTCGGCTTCACGCCCGCCGTCTTGACCACGGCACCATTCGGAGCCAGATTTCCGAAGAGAATGGCGAGACCGCCTTCCTGATTGTACGCATTTTCGACCTCGCGGATGCAGTCCTGCGGATCGAAGTTGAGTTCCAGTTCGTCAATGTTCTTCGCTTTACGTTCAACGCTCATCGCCGGCGTATTGCGGCAGTTGCCCGGTTCGATCGCCGCCAGCTCAAGCGCTTCCTGACAGACCGTATCGCGGGAGCGGATGTCCCATTCCGCGATATTTTCGCCGAGCGTCTTGCCCGTAACGGTCAGGGCGTCGAGTTTCAGGAGTTCCGGACGTCCGCGTTTGATCGTTCCGAGAATCGTGTGGATACCGCCCGACTGGTGAACGTCTTCGATGTGGTAGTGGATCGACGGCGAGACTTTGCAGACGTTCGGCGTCTTGAGGCTCAGCTCATTGATGCGGTTGATGTCGTACTGGATCCCCGCTTCCTGCGCGATCGCGAGAGTATGGAGGACCGTGTTTGTGCTTCCGCCCATCGCCATGTCAAGGACCATCGCGTTGTCGATGCTGTCCTGCGTGATGATGTCGCGCGGGAGTCCCTTGAATTCCGCGCCTTTTTCTTCCAGCTCATAGACCATCGCAATGACGCGCTCGGCCGCTTTCTGGTAGAGACGTTTGCGCTCCGCACTCGTCGCCAGGATCGTTCCGTTCATCGGAAGAGCCATACCGAGCGCTTCGCAGAGGCAGTTCATCGAGTTGGCCGTGAACATTCCGGAGCAGGATCCGCAAGTCGGGCAGGCGTTCTGCTCAATGTCGAGAAGGTCTTCTTCCGTCATGCGGTTCTGCTGTTTGGCGGCCGCCCCGACGAAAATGTCGATCAGGTCGATCGCTTTTCCCTGACGTTTACCCGCTTCCATCGGACCGCCGCTGACGAAGACCGTCGGGATATTGCATCGGACGGACGCCATAAGCATACCGGGGACGATCTTGTCGCAGTTCGGGATGCAGATCATGCCGTCGAAGCAGTGGGCGTTGACCATGGTCTCGACCGTGTCTGCGATCAGTTCACGGCTCGCGAGCGAGTACTTCATACCAACGTGTCCCATCGCGATGCCGTCGTCGACCGCGATCGTGTTGAAGACGAACGGCACACCGCCGGCCTGACGGACGCATTCTTTCGCCACTTCCGCGACTTTGTTCAGATGAACGTGCCCCGGCACGATGTCCGTATAGCTGCAGCAGATCGCGATGAACGGTTTGCCAAAATCTTCTTCTTTCACTCCTGTCGCACGAAGCAGACCGCGGTGGGCCGCACGGGCGTCACCCTTTTTGATCATATCTGAACGCATTTTTGTGTCCTTCTTTTAATTCTTTTAAGGTTAAGGAAAGGATCGGCATTCCCAAGCGGACCATGCGTCTGAAACGCTCTCCTTTCCAAAAAATGATGAAATTCTCTATTCTATTTTAGCATGAAATCCACTCTTTGTCGAGGGGGAGAGACCAAAAATCTCACGATCCTGCCAAAAAATTTGTCCAAAAACAGTTTTTAACGCATTCCGGAACTTTTTTAGGCTCTTACGGAATGTGCGTACCAATCCAGGTTCCGATCTCCCACTGAGTGCACAGAAGAAACTCAGACTCACACTGAAAAGAAAGAGGAAAAAGGGGGAGTGAACGCGCCCTGACACGAATTTCACGAAAAACACGAAAAGAAGCGAAAGATTTAAAATATTTCTGGTCGCCTTTTGATGAATTTCGCATCTTTTTGAGTTTTTCGTGTTTCCTTTCTGTGTCTTTCTGTGTCTTTCTGTGAACTCTTCCGTGTCTTCAGTGGTGAAACTAGTACCAGTTCGGATGGCCCCTTTTTTAACGCATTCCGAGATACTACCGACGCAGCATCAGGAGCGTTTTGACGGCAGTGATGCTCTCTTTCAGGGAGATCTTCGACGTGCCGCGAATGCGGTCCTCAAAAATGATCGGGACTTCCGACATGGTAGCGCCAACGAGCTTCAGCCGCCAAAGGACCTCTTCCTGAAACGAGTATCCTTGGGACTGAAAGCGCGAAAAATCGAGTTTTGCGAGCGTCGAAACACGGTAATTTCGGTACGCCCCGCTGATGTCGTGAATGGAAAGCCCCAAGAGAGTGCGTCCAAACGCATTGATGGAACGGCTCATGAAATGCCGGCGCAGCGGCCAACCAACGATCCCGCCTCCGCGAATGTATCGGGACCCTGCCGTGACGTCCGCATCCGTGCAGGCCATTGCTTCCAGGTACTTCGGATGGTGACTGAAATCGGCATCCATGTTGATCATTCGGTCGTAGCCGTTTTCGATAGCGTACTGCATCGCAGCGATCGTGGCGGCGCCAAGCCCGTTTTTCCCGGCACGATGCAGGCATTTCAGACGCGGAAATTCCTCTGCATGTGCGTCACACCATTCGCCCGTTCCGTCCGGCGAGGCATCGTCGATGACCAAAACGTCAAACGTAAAGTTTCTTTCGGCAGCGAATCGGTCCGTCTCTTCAAAAATCGCCGGAACGAGATGCGGAATATTTTCAATTTCATTGTACGTCGCGATCGTGACGAGAAATCGTGTCGTGTTCATGAGTAAAGTATCCGAATTTTCTGATTTTTCATCTGAATGAAAGCAGGAATGAAGCCCAAATCGGGGTCCAGACCTCCCAAAGTAAAAAACCGGCCCGGCACTCGCTTCCGAATGCCGGTTCCGAAACACAAAACATTTAAAAATGCAAACTAGATGCCCTTTAGTTCATGCAAACTAGATGCCCTTTAGTTCCATGATGAGCCGGAGCATCAGCTCTTTCACCTCGTCGACCTCTTCCGGATTCGGCAAATTGTGCGAGGAAAATCGACCGCCCGCGTTCGGAATGTGGACTAGGTCTTCGAGACGCGCCAACGTGTTTTCCGCATTCTGAAGCGTTTCGGCATCCTTCAGCGAAAGGTCCTCAAGCGCCTTCACCCGCGCGATCTCTTCACGGAAGATCTGAATGTACGCGGCATCCTCCACCCCTTCACGCGCCTGCTCAAGACGGATCGTCGAAACGAACTCGTTCACACCGAGCAGCTTGTCCGGGTAGAAAATGTATCCGTCACCGTTCGGATAGAGCACGTAGTATTCCACACCAGGCTGATCCGTCTGGTAAATGTACGAGTGCCAGCCGTACTGGTACGGATCGTAAGTGTACCACGAAGCGCCCCAGAATTCGTAGGCGTCTGCACCGTATTTCATGCACCAGTAGGGAAGCATGCGTTCCGAGGCGCAGTACGGCGTGTCAGTGCACATCTGACCGTTGGTCGTCCACCAGATCCGGTCACCGCGCGCTTTCGATTTTCGGATCTGCTCTTCCGGGACCCGGCCGTAGTGCCCGATCCCCCAGACATTAATGTGCCCGTCCCATTCCGGAACGTGTCCCCATGTGCTGGAGTAGATCGGAATGTTCGGATCGACTTCGTGGATCATCTCGCAGCACGCGATCATCTGCGTGATGATGTGCGGCTGATAATAGAACGGTTCGTCCGAAATGTAAAGAACGAAATGCTCGTCCCAGCCTTTCTCTTTCAGGTGATCCCAGAAAAGACGCAGTTTGTCTTGGTAGACCTTTTTGAATTCCGGCCTCAGCTGACTTCGGTCCACGCCCTCAAACGGCCACTCGCCCTCGTACGGCTGGATCCCCTGACGCGCACGCGGCGGCATTCCCCACCCAAAACAGTACCAGTCGCCCGGAAGGTACGTCCGCTGGATCTTCAGCTCGTGGAAGAATTTCTCGCATGCAGCATCAAATTCCGCGAAATCTGCCGTCCATTTCCCCGTTTCGGCATCATATTTAAACTTTGGTTCTACTCCGATCTTGTCGGGCGCCAGCCGTTTCGACGCAAGGAAGTCCACCATGTTCTCCACAAGTTTCTGAGCGTTGGATTCGTGCCAGTACTCAATGTGCGAGGCCCGGCAGTCGTAGATCGCAGTGCAGACCGGCTCGTCCGGGATCGCGAAATCCTTCACGTCCACCGAGAACGGCACGGAAGTGACTTTTCCCGTCTCGATGTCCCGAAGGAGGATCTTGCCGGAGTAAACTCCCGCCGGGATCTCTTTCGGAGTTTTCACGATGACCGCAAGCGCTCGAGTCTCATTGGCGCGGAACCCGAGAAGATCCTGTTCTGCAAAACGGCGGAGACGTTCCGAATCGCTCGAATATTCGGCGTTTTCCAGCACTTTCCATGCCGCACGCGCCGCATTCAGGTCCGTAAAGCGAGCTGGATCCGCCACGTTTGTTGGATCTGCCGCGTTCGCCGTGTTCGCCGTGTTCGCCGTGTTCGCCGGATTTTCCGGATTTGCCGCAGCGTTTAGATTCGGGAAACGGATCAGCGGATCGGGCCACCTGCCGCCCCAGCCGTCTGCGCGTCCGATCCCATTCGGAAGTTTGCGGAACCATTTCGCCTTCCGCGTATTGTAGTAACTGGTCACGTGCTTCACCGGAACGTACCCGACCGCAAAAAGCTCCGTCGGAAGGACCGTCTTTCCGTCCCGCGAAACGGCCGGACTCATGGCGATCTGGAATTTTTTGTCCTCCGCCCAGCGGAACGCAAACTGAATGGTCTCTTCCTCATTTTTCGCGGTCGAAACCGTCCGGAATGCGTACGTCTGAAGCTCTTCCGGATTTTGCGGCCACGTGGAATCCGGGAAGACCTTGATGATCGGCGGGACCTGGAAAATGCCGACTTCGCCTCCCTGGAAACGCTCCAGTGCGCCAAGTTCCATCTCCGTCACGAACACATTGTCGCAGCAGAATGTTTTGGGAGCGTCTATCGTCAGCTGGAGGACCATGAACGCGGCATCCTGCGGTGCTTTAAGCATTCCGGAAACCAAAGCCCACTCATTCGCACCCCCTCCTGAAGATGTGCAGCTGACCATCCCGCCGCTCGCACAGAGCTGGTGATCGGCCGTGTGAAAATGCGCGTGGATCGTGAGATTTCCAGAATCCTCCAAGTATTTCATCCAGGCACCGCAGAAGTACGTACGGTTCGCCTGAACGGGAATCGTCTGCCTCCAGCCGTTCCAGCTCGGTCTGGCTCCCGACTCAAAACGAGTTTCAGCACATCGGCGTCCCAAGATCCCTCCTTCTGCCTGCGGATCAGGAACGTTGAACGAGATCCCCGGCCCCGTCGGTCCGTTCGTCCACGCGATCGGATGACCTGCGGCGTCAAGTTCTTCAAAACCGGGATCCTGCACGAGATTTTTCGTCAAAACCGCAGTGAGTGCCGCGACATTTTCTTTCGTCAGTTTCTGGGTCCGCTCACTGACCTGCTGAAGAGAAGTTCCGGGAAATCCAGAGTCATTCTGGACCGCGTCGCGTTTCTTTTGAGCCGTCTCTTTTCGGGAAACTGCGTTTTTCTTCTCGCAAAGAAGCAGGTACGTGACGCTGCGCGGCGGCAGTTCCGGCGAAACGAAAAAATTCATGCCCCACGTCTCGAAAGGCAAAGGACGCCCGTCCAGCCCAAGGACCTCGACGGAAGCAGGATCTATTTCGATCCCCCAACGCACACCGATCTGCGACGCACTCACGTTCACAAGCGGAACGCGGACCTCATCCGAGGCGTTCATGATGCGAATGAATGCAAAACGCGGAAGTTTTTCCGTGCCGAAAAATTCCACAGCATCCCACTGTTCCGTCCCTCCCGGAAGCGTGCGCGAAGGATAAAGTTCCGAAAAGGGGAATTTCTCAACACTTCCTGCCGTACAGGAGATCTCAAGATCGTGCGCTCCCGGATCTGAAAGAAGCTCCATCCGCACATCGTCCGCCCATGCCGTTCCTGTTCCGCGCAGCACCGTTCCGATCGTGACCCGGTCCGCACCTTCCGGAACGGTGAATTCCGCAGAAGTCTGCTTCCAATCGTAAGTCCCGGCACCAGCGTAAAGCATTCCAGACCCCATCATCGGTTTGGCCGCATTGCCAACATGGTAAAACCAGCCTGCGTATCCCTCGACCCCTTCCACTTTCGTCCAGCCCGTCATGCGCCATCGCTGACCGGGCTTCACCGGCACGGCACTCTGACGCGCACCGATCCATGTGTGCTCTGCTCCTTTTGCCACGATGGTCTTGATGGAAAAACGTCCTTCTTTTGCCAACTCGTCCGTTCTGAAGATCTGATGTTCCGCGTCACTCACATCCAGATCCCAGCCGCTTACTTTAAGTTCCCCTTCCTCAAAATTTCCATTAAAAAAAGTACGTACCGACCACCAGTCCGGAAGCTCCCACGCTTTGGGATTGCCGAAGTAAACGTAAAAAGTCGTTTCCTGCGGGATCGTTGTCAGCTCGATCGGGATCGTCAGACTGGAATCTGGACGCAGGCATCCTTTCGTCTGCGGGACCCGCTGAGGATCCAAGATCGAGAAAAGGTACTCGACGCCGTGTTCGTCGCAAACACGCACTTCCTCCGCCGGGCGTCCCGCCATGGGAAGCAGTTTTTCACGCTTTTCCTGCGAGGCAGAAGCCCATCCTTCCGGCGTCACGACCGTAAAACGGAATTCGTACGGAGTAAGTTTGGAATTCATTCCAGCCTGTGGATCCGCTTTCAGATCCTTTGCGTTTTTTTCAGCATCAGGCTCTCCAAGTTCCGCGTTTCTGCGTTCCAATTCCGCACGCTGTTCGTCGGAGATCGAAAGGCGGATCGGGATCCGATACTTCCAAAAGCCATCTTCAGCTCCGTTTAGCTGCGTGTGCCATTCCGTATCGGCAAAAACCGCCAACGAAAAAATGTGAAAAATCAAAACGGCACAAAAGATCACTGTAAGGCGGCGGGCTGTGCGTTTTGTATCCGGGTAGGTTCGTCTTTTCATAGCAAGACCTTTCGAGTAAGAGGATGAAACCGAAATCTATCTGGATTATACCATGAAACCAATTCAAAAAAAGGGGGAAAGAAGCGATTTTGAAACAAAAAAAGAAAAAAACCGGCCCAAAACTCACGTTTCAGGCCGATTTTCGAAAATCATGAAACGTCTTTCAACGTCTCACCTCATGAAATTTAGTCGTTCTGCTTCAGAACTTCGAAACCGGCAGAACCGCCGCCGCCGCGCAGGTCTTTCTGCGGGGTCACAGCATGGATCGGAGTCGCACGCGGAGCTTCGTCTTCGACTTTGCTCTCGGTTTCTTCAACGTCGCCCGTCCAGTCAACGCGTTTGCGGGAAAGACCGATCTTGCGGTCTTCCGTGTCAACGCGGAGGATCTTGACTTCGAGTTCTTCGCCGACTTTAACGACATCTTCCGGATTGTCAACTTTGTGCTCAGCCAGCTCGGAAATGTGGAGCAGACCTTCGAGTCCTTCACCCAGACCGATGAAAACACCAAAGTTGGTGATCTTCGTGACCGTACCCTTGACCAGCTGGCCGGGTTCGTACTTGCTCGGGATCTCGCTTACCCACGGATCGTCGGTCATCTGTTTCAGACCGAGAGCGATACGACGGCGAGTCTGATCGACGGAGAGGACGCGGCATTCGATCTTCTGGCCTTTTTCGACCATTTCGCTCGGATGCGTGATGCGGCGGGTCCAGCTCATGTCGGAGACGTGGAGCAGACCGTCGATGCCTTCCTGGATCTCAATGAACGCACCGTAGTTGGTGAGGTTGCGGACGGTACCAGTGACCGTGCTGCCGACCGGATACTGATTGGCGACGGCTTCCCACGGATTTTCCTTCGTCTGTTTGATGCCGAGGGAAATTTCCTGCTTCGCTTTGTTGATGGAAAGGACCACCACGTCGATCTCGTCGCCGGGGGAGACAAGTTCGCTCGGATGATTGATGCGCTTGGTCCAGCTCATCTCGCTGATGTGAACAAGACCTTCCACGCCCTCTTCCAGCTTCACGAACGCACCGTACGTCATGACGTTGACGACCGTGCCCTTGACCACTTTGCCGGCCGGGTATTTGGCTTCGACTTCTTCCCACGGGGAAGCCGTCTTCTGCTTCAGACCGAGAGCGATCTTTTCCTTTTTGTAGTCGACGGAAAGGATCTGAACTTCGATCTCCTGGTCAAGCTGAAGCATTTCTTCGGGGTGATTGATGCGGCCCCAGCTCATGTCGGTGATGTGGAGGAGACCGTCAATGCCGCCCAGGTCGACGAACGCACCGAAATCGGCGAGATTCTTGACGATACCGGTACGGAGCTGGCCCGGCTGGAGCTGCTGGAGCAGTTCCTGCTTCTGGGTCTCGCGTTCCTTCTCGATGAGGTAACGGCGGCTGACGACGATGTTGCGGCGCGGTTCGTCGATCTTCAGGACCGAGCACTGAATGGAACGGCCAATGTATTCGCCAATGTCGGCCGGACGACGAATGTCGACCTGGCTGGCGGGCAGGAACACGTTGACTCCGATGTCCACAAGAAGACCACCCTTGATTTTGCGGATGACGGTACCGGTGACCACATCGCCTTCGTGGACCGATTCCATGACCTTCTTCCAGGCTTCGATTTTTTCTGCCTTGCGTTTGCTCAGCATGATCATGCCCTTGGATTCATCCATCTGGGGCATTCCGCCGGCGTTGCTGCCGTCTTCAACTTCTTCGATCAGAACACGGATCGTGTCGCCCGGATTCGGCAGTTCCTGACCTTCTTCCCATTCACTGCGGGCGACGAGGCCTTCACTCTTGAAGCCGACGTCAACGATGACGAAATCGCCTTCAACGCGAATGACTTTACCTTCTACGATCTGATTGACGGTGAGGTTACTGCCTCCCCAATCCAAATCTTCCATCTGAATGCCGGCAAATGCGGAATCCAGTTCACCATCCCAGTTGTTCTGATTCTGGTCCAGTCCAAGAACTAAGTTGCGATTAACCATTAATTAAACCTCTGAAGCTGCAAAACAGCTTCATACACAAAATTGTTAGCGGCCCGATTTTCCGGTTTGGTACACACCATCACCTCTAAAGAAAATCTTACATTTAACCAAGATACCAGATTTTCAGATTTTTTCAAGGGGTGGGGAGAGAAAAAAAGAAAAGATTGGCAAAAAATGTCCGATTATGACGATATTTCTGCATTCAATCCCATCAAAATCAGAAATCCTGCTCAAAATCGGAAATAAAATGCCGTTTCATTCAAAATTTCACTCCAAAATTCTCTTTTCTCAGACTCTCCGGGACGATAAAAAAATAAGTGATGCCGCGCAGAAACGGTCTGCCTGCTTTTTTGCCTGTCGCAAGAGGTCCATATTATGAAAAAAACGCCATTTATCCAACTCTTTTTTTTCATCCTGTCTATCATTTTGTTTGGAGTGGGCGGCTATTTTTATTTCATGAACCAAGGAAATTCCATTCAGTCGACTGCGTTTCTGAGAGCCGGTTTTCTTTTTCTGATCGCTGCCTGCTTCATCCGTCAGATACTTCGCCTTCCGAGATGGACCGACATTGGCTGGCTTCCGCTCGCTGCGGCCGTCATTTCATGGAAGCTGTACCTCCTGAAATTTGCGGTCCCCCTTTCGCTCATCCTCGTTTTTCTCAACTCACCGCTCGCACGCGGAAAATATCGCCAGAAATCATGGCGCGAACTTGGCAAACGAAGGAAAGATCCCGCAAGACAAAATTCTGAAACTCCGAAAAACGGAGACGTGCCGGAGCAAGATGCCCACGACATTGCGGCCGAAAAACTCCAAGAAACGGGACAGCCATTCGACTCGGAGACTGTTTCTGGACCGGAGACTGTTTCTGGACCGGAGACTGTTTCTGGACCGGAGACTGTTTCTGGACCGGAGACTGTTTCTGGACCGGAGATGAAAGACGTCATCGGCGCTGAAGTGGGTGAAAAAAGTAAGGAACGGTTTGAAACGGCAGAGGAAAGGGTTCCTGAAACGCCCTGCGGATCGTGCGAAGGCGCCTCGGAAGTGCAATCGGAAGTGCAATCGGAGTCAGCTGCTCCGCATGAGGGTGATGGAGTGAAGAGCGAGACCGCTTCTGCCCCCAAAGCCGACGGACGGAAAACGGAAAGAAAGAGGCCCTCTTCGGATGTCCGCGGACCGAATGCGAAAAACGTCATGTTCCGTGCCCTCAGCAGAGTCGCAGGCCGGCAGGTCGGAAAAGTCATCCAAAAAGTCAAAGAAAAAGGAAAAGACTGACGCCAGGTCCACTGGCACCGGCTCCCAACGAAAAAACGGGGCTTGGCTTCTGTTTTCAGCACACTGGCGGTGCGGCATTGCACGCAAAAAGGTGCACGCAAAAAGGTGTACGCAAAAAGGAAAGAAAATGGACGGTTCGATTTTGAGATTAAAGACGAATTCGCGTGAGCTCATGCTGACGGCGCCGCTTTGGATGGCGATCCTGAACGTAACGCCCGACTCTTTCTCTGACGGAGGACGGACGGGGGTCCGGGAGTCTGCGGAGCATGCGATGCGCCTTCTTGCGCAAGGGGCGGACATTCTGGACATTGGCGGAGAAAGTTCCCGGCCGGGAGCAGATCCAGTCTCTGCGAAAGATGAGATCGAAAGGATCGGACCGGTGATCCGCGAGATCCTGACTCGGAGTGCCGAAAATGGACTTCCGAAACCGTTCCTCTCCGTGGATACTTACCATCCGGAAACGGCCGAATTTGCGGTCTCGCTCGGCGTAGAGATGCTCAACGACATTTCGGGACTGCGCGATCCTGCGATGATCCGGATCGTGCGGGATTCCGGCGCAGCGGTCTGCTTCATGCACATGCAGGGAACGCCTAAAACGATGCAGACGGCTCCGCACTATGAAAATGTGCTGGAAGACGTTTTTTACTGGCTCGCACGACGCCGGGACGCTCTTTTGGAAGCGGGTCTGGAACGTGAAAAGCTCGTCGCGGATTTTGGGCTCGGTTTCGGAAAAACGATGGAGCAGAACTGGATCCTGGCGGAAAATGCACGCCGATTTCAGGAATTGGGGATCCCGATCCTTGCAGGACATTCGCGAAAATGCTTTCTGAACAGGATCCTGGAAGTGCATCCGGAAATGGACCGCGACGATGCGACGCACGCCGTCTCCCGTCTCCTCGTCCTTCAGGGAGTCCAGCTCCTCCGCACACACGTTCGGCCGGAGATCGAATGAGAAACTTGACGACTTCCATTTCCTGAAATTTGGAGCACTACATGATGAACCAAACGAACCCTACGATGCAAAGACGCCATTTCTGCCGGCTTACCGTTTTTTGGGGAGTGAGCGCATTCACATTCTCCGCAAATGCCTGGGAAGCGGGACCGGTACTAAAAGTCGGACCAGGAAAGGATTTTGAACGGATCGAAGATGCTGTCCAAGCCGCAGTGCCGGGAACGGAGATCATCGTCTATCCGCGGAAAGGCCGTGAACCGTACACACAGGTGCACATTCTTGTCCGAACCCCGAAACTCACGATACGTTCAGCAGATCCGAAACATCCCATCGTGCTTGAAGGAGCAGGATTCGACTATTCCGGCGCAGGAAGCATTCCGCGTGCGATCGTTCAGTTTAATGCGGGCGCAGACGGCGGAAAGCTGGTCGGGTTCATCCTCCAAAATGCGCACAATCAGACGCACAATGCGGCCGGAGTTCGTATTTCGCAGGCAAACGGCGTGACGGTCTCCCGCTGCATCATCCGCTCGAACGACATGGGGGTCATGAGCGACGGAAGCGCTGTTCAAAAGACGGGCACCGACCAGAGGATCGAACGGTGCAGGATCATACGGAACGGTGCGCTGGAAGATGCAGGCTTCAACCATAATCTCTACCTCGGAGGGAACAGTGCAGTGGTCTCACGCTGCGATATCGGCTGGTCACTGACCGGACACAATCTGAAAAGCCGCGTCCATCAGCTGACGGTCTCGGACTGCTTCATTCACGATGCCGCGAACCGTGAACTGGATCTCGTAGACTCCAAGGAAAATACAGACCAGCCGAATAGCAGTACGCTGCTGTTGGGAAACCGGATCGTGAAGGATCCAAATTGCCAGGGAAACAAAAACGTCATTCATTTCGGCACAGATCAGGGAGTGCTGCACGACGGTGTGCTGACGCTGCGGAAGAATTTCATCGAAACACCATTTTCCTCGCCCGTGATCGATCTAAGTGACGGAAAAGGCCTCGTTCTTCAGAAAAATCGTTTTTCAGACGCAGGTTCTGGTTCCCGTGCTCCGCTCGTCCAGCAACGGACCAAAATCGACATTCCCATCCGTGGAAGCGAAAATCAGTTTCCAAAAAATTTTATCCTCCCGGCATTCGGCCAGATCCCGCAGGATCTTCAACGCGGAAAGTAAGGGAAACGGAAAGTAAGGGAAACGGAAAGTAAGGGAAGCGGAAAGTAAGGGAAAACGTAAAGATCACGAAATGATTTGGGGGAATGTGAGTCGTTTCGTGATCTTTCGTCCTTTTCTTTCCGGCTTTTCTTTCCAGGAGCGTCTTTGGAACTCCAAGGACTCTAAAAGGTGCAAAGAGCGGATTTTTGAGAAAATTTTCTCAAAAACTTCTTAAAAAAGTTCTAAAATCGCGCGAAAAGATTGACAAAAAAAACATTTACGCTATAATTGAACGCGTATAGGTTCTGAAAACTTGGGCGTTTTAGGAAAAAAGGAATGAGTCGGCGCTGCTTCAGGACCGTTTCAGCTTCACAAAAACTGTCTTGCATTGAAAGGAATGACGATGCCGGAAAAAACACAGAAAAACCGATCGACTGCAGCCAAAACGTTTTCCGTTTTTCAAAAATGTGTGTTCATCACATTTGCGCTGCTTTGTTTCATATTGACTCCGCCCCTTTTGGCGGAAGAGAAAGAAGATACTATGAATTCGACGCCAGCTTCGGCAGAAACAGCCAAAACGCAGAACACGAAACTCCCGCCGCAGAAGATCCTTTCGCAGTTGAGCTATCCGAACGACATCACGGTAGCAAAACTCGCAAACGGTCTGACCGTCATCGTTCAGGAAAACCACACTGCTCCGGTCGCCACGGTCCGCTGCTCGGTGAAGAATACCGGAAGCATCAATGAATCGGTCTACCTCGGCGCGGGTCTGAGTCACGTTCTGGAACACGTGGTTGCAGGCGGCTCCACGACGAAACGCTCGGAGAAAGAGATCCGTCAGATGATCGATACTTTCGGAGGCGTGACGAATGCGTACACAAGTCTGGATGTGACTTCCTACTTCATCGACTGTCCGGTACGCAACGTCGAGACGTGCATCGAACTGATCGCGGACCAGATGCAGCACGCGGCGTTCGTTCAGGAAGAATTTGACCGCGAGCTGGAAGTCATTCAGCAGGAACTTGCAGACGGCGAGGAAAACCGCGGACGCGTCATGTGGAAAATGATGCAGGAAACTCTCTTTCAGGAAAGTCCCGGCCATCTCCCCATCATCGGCTATCTGGACGTTTTGAAGCAGGTGACGCGGGAACAGATCATCGATTTCTACCGCAAACGCTACATTCCGAACAACATGGTATTCGTCGTAGTCGGCGATATCAATACGGATAAAGTCCTTGCACAAGTCGCTCAGGAATTCGCCGGGACGCCGCGCGGCATCGATTCCAACGTCTTTCTGAAACCGGAACCCCGCCAGATCACACCGCGTGAAGCAGTCCGCGAAATGGACGGTTCCTCCACGGACATCCGCTTGGCGTTCCCGACGGTCGATCTCTACCATGAAGACCTTTATGCGCTGGATCTCCTTTCCTACATCCTCAGCGAAGGCGACAGTTCCCGCATGGTCCGCGACATGGTCTACGATCAGAGTCTCGTTTACGCGGTAGGCACTTCCAGCTACACGCCGACATACGCTAATGGATTTTTTTCCGTCACCATGAGTCTGGATCCCGCAAATGAAGCAAAAGCCGTTGAAACCGCGCTTGCGCATCTTTACCGAATGAAGACGGAACCCGTGACGGAAGCGGAACTCGCAAAAGCCAAAAAACAGAAAGCCTCGGAGTTGATTTTCGGCCAGCAGACCGTACAGGCACAGGCTGAATCGCTCGCGCAGAGCTACATGTCGACCGGATCGCCGCTTTTTGATGAGATCTACGTCGAAGGACTGCAGAAAGTCACTGCAGAGCAGATCATGGCCGTCGCACAGAAATATTTCCGTCCGGAAGTTCTTTCGACGGTCCGTATCGTACCGCTCGGAACGCTGGAAGCGGAAAAAAAGACTAAAAATAAGCAGCAAACGGCACAGAATAATGACGTTCAGCAATTTACGCTGGAAAATGGACTGCGTGTCCTGATCAAGCGCGATACGCACCTCCCGATGGTCGACATAAAGATCTACTCGATCGGCGGCGACTTGAGCGACACGGCCGAAACCGCAGGACGCGCCGGTTTTGCGGCTCTGATGCTCGACAAAGGAACGAAAACGCGCAGTGCGGACGAGATCACCAACTGGTTCGACTCTGTCGGCGGCTCGGTCAGCTTCTCCGCAGGCCGGTTTACTGTCGGCGGCACCGCAACGGTCCTGAAGGAAGATTTCCCGAAAGCTCTCGAGATCTTTGCCGACTGCTGGCAGAATGCCGTTTTCCCGCAGGATAAATTTGAGCAGGTCCGAACACTGCTTCTCGGTGCCGTCATGCGCCGTGCCGAAAATCCGCGCGCGGAAGCATACGAAGTTTGGGCAGAAGCACTCCCGGAAACGACGCCGTTCCATATCGTCAGCGGCGGTACGGCAGAGAGCATTTCCGCTATGACGCCCGAGTCGCTTCGCACCTTCTTCCGCAAAACGGTCCTGGATCCGGAAAACTCCATCCTCACGATCTACGGCGACGTGGATGAAGAGGAAGCCGCGGCGCTTGCGAAGAAATATTTTGGCGGGATGCCGAAAGATCCTGCTCACCGCAAGGTCGATTTTGACCGGGCAAATGAACTGACCGAGACCCGTAAGATCCATAAGGTAACCGGCAAAGACACCGGGATCGTCATCATTTCGTACGCGATCCCGTCGATCCGCGATGAAAAAGAGATCATGGCACTGCGTCTGCTCAATGCCGTCGTCGGCGGTTACGGATACCCGGGCGGCTGGCTTCATGCGGAACTGCGCGGTGAAGGGCTCGTTTACGCCGTCCACTGCGTCTCTCGGACCGGCATCGCTCCCGGATACATGATCTTCATCGCGCAGACTTCCCCGGACGGAGTGGATGAAGTCGTCGAACGGCTCCTGAAAAACGTTGAAAAGGCCGTGGCAGGCCAGATCACGGAAGAAGAGCTGGAGACGGCGAAACAGAAGCTCATGGCTCTCAACGCTCAAAGCGACACGACGATCGGCGAGCAGGCTTCCGTGCAGGGACTGAATGAACTTTACGGTTTCGGCGTTGACTACGAAAAATCGTATGATGCGCGCGTGGAAAGCATCACGATGGAAGACGTCCTCGCCGTTGCGAAAAAGTACCTGACGCGGCCGTACCTCCAGGTCACGACCTCAAATCAGGAGAAAAAATAAAAAAATCGGATGAACTTCCGGGAGATTCCATTTTCAAGCAAAAGTGGAGTTTCCCGGCGCTCCGAATCAAAAATCCATTTCCCATTTCCCAAGGATACCCAAACCATGGCCAGATCCAAATCTTGCGGCTGCGGCTGCTTTTGTGCCTCGAGTGACCCGAAAACCTACGCGCAGGAGATCTGCGATGCGCTGATGAAGACGGACTTTGAAATGTTGAAAAAGATCGCGAAAGTCCTTCTCGCCGCAAAAGAAAATGGAAAAATGATCTTCACGGCCGGGAACGGCGGGAGCGCTTCGACGGCGAGCCACATCATCAACGATCTGACGAAAGGCTGCCGGCTGGATCATCGGGAAGGTTTCCGAACGACCTGTCTGAACGACTCGAACGTACTCGTGACGTGCCTAGCGAATGATTTCTGTTACGAGGACGTTTACGAACTCCTCCTCAAAACGCTGGGAGATCCCGGTGACGTCCTCATCGTGTACAGCGGGAGCGGAAACTCGCCGAATATCGTGAAAGCGTGCATCCAGGCTCGCAAAATGGGGATCACTGTCATCGGTTTCGGCGGACGCGACGGCGGGCAAATGGCGAATTGGTGCGACTACTGCCTCCTCGCTCCGACTTGGTCCATGGAGCAGCTGGAAGACCTGCACGTCGTTTACTTTCACTCACTCGTCTGCATGCTGAAAGAGATGCTCCGCACGACGTGGGACATCGAGATCTTCGAGTATCCGACCCCCGCGCAGTCGCAGGCACTCTACTTCTTCAGCGAAAAAGACGTCAAAAAGATCCCCGGTTTCGAGGAGTTCGTAACGGCAGTTTCGGAGGAAGAGGTGAACGACTGCGAGGAGTCGGAAGACGATTTCATCGTTTTCTGCACGAGAAAAGAGGAAGTGGAAGAAGCGAAAAAAGCCGGAGCTTACGTCGTCGGTATCGCGTGTGATCCGCAGGTCCTGAATCAGGTGAGCGAACGAAAGCGCGACATGCTGGTCAAAGCCGGGGCGGACTGCATCATCCCGAATTTCACGAACGTGAAACGCCTCATCAAATTCCTGATGAAACGCTGATGTTTCGCGCTTGGACTTCAAAAAAAAGCTCCCGCATTTTGCAGAATGTGCGGGAGTTTTTTTCATTTTCTTCCCTCTCCCGTTCTTTTCCGCCTTCCATCATCTTTCTTTATCCCATTCATTTCTCCATGAAAATTTACGTCAATGATTTTGTGGTTTTTCGTAAAAATGTGATGGAGATCACATAATTCCTCATAAAAGTGTGATGGAAATCACGAAATTATGTAGAAAAGTGTGATTTAGGGTTGCGTTTTCTCAGGCACGGTGTATAATAAAAGCAGGATCCTGTGTCGAAATGGATCAGAAAAAGAGTGAAAGAGAGTTTCCATGGAACGATTTCTTTTGAAAAAATTGCTGGACTGGAAGAGTTCGCCCCATCGCAAGCCGCTGATTTTGAAAGGGGCGCGTCAGGTAGGCAAGACGTGGCTGCTGAAAGAGTTCGGCAGATGCAGCTACACGAACACGGCATACTTTAACTTCGATGAAAACGGAGAGTATCGGCAGTTTTTTGAAACGACCAAAAATGTGGACCGCATTTTGCAGAATTTGATGCTGGCCGGCGGGCAGAAGATAGAGCCTGAAAAAACACTGATCGTTTTCGACGAGGTGCAGGACTGCCCGAATGTCATCAACGCCATGAAATATTTCTGCGAGAACGCACCGCAGTACCACGTTGCCTGTGCCGGTTCGCTCTTGGGGATCGCGCTGGCTAAACCATCTTCTTTCCCGGTCGGAAAGGTCAGTTTTATGCAGGTCGATCCCATGACATTTTCAGAGTTTCTGCTTGCGAACGGCGACGAAAATCTGGTTCGGTATCTGGAAAGCGTGGAGACGATCGAACCGATCCCTGACGCATTTTTCAATCCGCTTTACGAGAAGCTGAAAATGTTCTACGTGACCGGCGGTATGCCGGAAGCGGTGCGGATGTGGACAGAAGAGCGGGACGTTCCTGCGATGCAGACCATTTTGGCAGACATTCTCAGCGCGTATGAGCGCGATTTTGCCAAGCACCCGAACGTCAGCGAGTTCCCGAAGATCTCCAGGATCTGGAAGTCCATTCCTTCCCAGTTAGCCAAGGAAAACAGAAAATTCATCTACCGGGTCGTGAAAGAAGGCGCAAGAGCCAGAGAGTATGAAGACGCACTTCAATGGCTGGTGAATGCCCGGCTGGTGCACAAGATCTACCGCTGTACGGCTCCCGGATCACCGATTGCGGCTTACGATGACCTGTCTGCGTTTAAAATCTACCTGGGCGATGTGGGGCTGCTTCGCCGTCTGGCACAGTTGGCCCCATCGGCATTTGAAGAGGGAAACCGTTTGTTTACCGAGTTCAAGGGCGCACTGACCGAGAATTTCGTACTTCAGGCTCTGCTTCCGCAGTTTGAAGTCGTTCCTCGGTACTGGACCCAGACCAATCCGCCGTACGAGGTCGATTTTCTGATCCAGCGCGAAAACGCGCTCTTTCCTGTGGAAGTTCAATCTGAGGCCAACATTACAAGCAAAAGCCTCCGAAAATTCAAGGAACTGTTTCCGGACAAAGTGAAACTCCGCCTCCGTTTTTCGCTGAAGAATCTGAAGCTGGACGGCGATGTCCTGAACATTCCCCTCTTCATGGCCGACCATACGGACCGCCTGATCGGACTGGCACTCGAACAGCTCGATCTTCGGAAATGAAATTTTCTTCCGCGGCAGAAAATAAAAGGTCCATCTAGTAACTGCATCACTGTTCGCAGTTGCCGGACGGACCATAAAAAACGGCATCTAGCAGTTTTTCGCGGGCTGCCGATGCCGATTTTTTTATGAGATCTTTTAGAGAGGAGGACCGTTTCGGTCAGATCTCTCCGAAAAGCGTGAAGGGACTGGAGTCGGTGATCCGAACTTTCTGGAGATTCCCGATGAGGGAGCGCGGACCGTCGAAAACGACGATGCGGTCGCACGGAGTCCGGCCGGTGAGCTGGATGATGGAATTCGAGTCGGAAACCGCTTCCGGAAACTCCGCCGCTCCGTCGAGAAGCGGAAGTTTCATTGCGCTCTTGCTCGTCCCTTCCACTAGGATCTCGACTTCCTGACCGACGAATTTCGCGCTTTCTTCCGTACTGATCTGATTCTGGACCGCCAGAAGCTCGTTGTTTCGGCGGCGTTTCACTTCCTCCGGAACGTCATCTTCCCAAAGCTCATACGCTTTCGTTCCTTCACGCGGGCTGAATTTGAAGATGAAACTGTTCTTGAACCGAATGTCCTTCACCAATTCCACCGTCTGCTGGAAATCTTCTTCCGTCTCGCCGCAGAATCCGACGATAAAATCGCTCGTGATCGCTGCGCCGGGGACCGTTTCGAGGATCTGTCGGCAAACGTCGCGGTACTTTTCCACCGTGTAGCCGCGATTCATCCGCTTCAGCTGAGCATTGGACCCGCTCTGTGCCGGCACGTGGAAGTACGGCATGACGTGCGGAAGGTCGCGGACGGCTTCAAACAGATCCGGCGTCATGCTGTTCGGATGGCTCGTGACGAAACGGATCCGTTCCAGCGGCGTCGTTTCCGCGATGCGCTCACACTGCTCCAGAAGCCCGGAAAGGCGCGTTCCGGACGGCTGGTCATGGTATTTGCTCACCGTCTGTCCAATGAGCGTGACCTCCCGGCATCCCTGATCCACGAGCTGTCGCACTTCCGCAAGGATCTCATCCACCGGTCTGCTCTGCTCCGGACCGCGAACGTACGGAACGATGCAGTACGTGCAGAACTGGTCGCAGCCGAACATGATCCGGACGTACGCCATGAACGGATTCTGCCGTGCCGACGCTTCCCGCATCGGATCGTAGAAATCGAAACTGTCTTCGACTTCATGCCTTCCGCGTCCGCGCCTCTCGAGGCTCAATTCCATCTGCGGGCCTTTTCCTGCCCGGATCTTCGCGAGGAGTTCCGGTATCCGCGCGATCTGTCCCGGTCCGACGACCAGATCAACGTACGGCGCACGCTTGAAGATCTGCTTATTGTCCTTCTGCGCCATACAGCCCATCACGCCGATGATCTTTTCCGGATGCGCCTCTTTCGAAAGACGAAGACGCCCCAGCGCACTGTAGATCTTGTCCTCGGCATGCTGGCGGATGCTGCACGTGTTGAAAAGGATGACGTCTGCTTTCTTCATGGACTCCGCCTGAGTGAAGCCCTCCCGTAAAAGCGTCGCGATGATGAGTTCGGAGTCCAGAACATTCATCTGGCATCCGACGGTTTCAATAAAAAAACTTGGCATAAATCGGAAAATGAAAAATCAGATCAGTCTCGGAAATAAACGGAAGGATCCCCGCCGACTCAGTCTTTCCGCTCGCTTAGTTTGCGGAAAAGCTCGATCTCTTTCGGATCATACGGCGTGTGGTCCTCACGGTAGAGGTCGTGGAACCAGACTTCTGGTTCGCCTTTGGTCTCATCCCAGCCCCATGGGTACTGCGTCTGGAGTTTCCCCGGGATCAGACCCCAGTTCAGGGCGCCGACGCGGTACTTTTTGAAAATCGGAAGAATGTCGAAGACCGTGCAGTTTCTCGTGCCGCGCGCAAGCCATTCCTTGCAGATGAGCGGACGGCGGAATTCGGAAAGAAGCGTGACCAGCTTTTCCATCGTTTTGGCATTCGAGTAGCAGTGGAAGCTCAAAATGTCCGAATTCTCGGCGAGGAAGACCGCGATGGGAGTCAGGTGCATTCCCTGGATCGCAGAGGTGAGCGGGATAGGCGTTTCGATCCTGCGCGCCCACGTCCAGAGAAGACGCAGGAAACCGAGCGTGTGGTGCCGGTCCCCGCTATTGTACGGTTCGTTGAAAAGATCCCAGAAAAGGATGCGCGGATCGTTGCGGAAATACTCCATCGTCTCCATGATGTAGTCTTCCATCCAGCCCCAGTTTTCCGGTTTGTGCATGACGCGCTCCTTGCCCGGAGTCTGACGCCACTCCCCATTGTGGACTTTCGGCGGCGAAAGCGGCTGGGGGCCGCGGACGCTCGGTTCTTTTCCGCCGTTGGTGAAGAAGTTGAAGCCCACGCGGATCGCGTGTTTTTCGCAAAGGTCGAAAAACGTGTTGATGTTCGCGTAGAAATCGGTTTTTTCTTCTTTCCAGAGAAGGTCATGAACGAAGACACGCACGGTGTTCATGCCCGTTTTGGCCATCAGCGCAAGTTCCTCATCGATGATCTTCGGGTTGAAGGTCGATTTCTGCCACATTTCAAGCTGATTCACAGCATACGTCGGCACGTAATTGCATCCCAGGATCCATGGCTGTTTGGCGTACCAGGCATTCGCTTTTTCGATAGTCCAGCGTCCGTTCGGCTCAAATGTGTCCGTCGTGACGGCCGGTGGCTGGGCGGCAGGAGCTGCGGAAGGTACGGTATTTATGGTCTCTGCGAAGGAAACAGAGCGGCTCATGCCTGCTCCGGCGGCTCCGACCGCTGCGGCAAGCGAGGCTTTCAGAACTTCACGTCGATTCATGGTATTCTCCTTGATGAGGATGCGAAAAATGAAAATCTACGAGGATGGGATACGGGCAAACAAAACGCCGTGCGACACGCGGATTTTGGCGAAACGCGGGAGCGCATGGAAGATCCCGTACACGCTCCCGTTTTTCAGTTTACTCACTCGCTCAGTGCTTTGGCGATACCTGCTGCGCCGATGAATCCGGCATCTCCGCCAAGTTTCGCGAAATCGATGATGGTCGTAGCCGAGCAGGTCGGAAGTGCACGGACTTTGACTTCGTCGCGGATCGCCTGGATGAACGTGCGTCCAAGTTCCGACTCGTTTCCGCCGAACGTCATGGCGCCGCCGATGTAGATGGCGTCCGGGTCGATCGTGTGCATGAGCGTTGCAATGCCGATGGCAAGATACTTCGCCGTATCGAGGATGATCTGCATGGCGGCCGCGTCGCCTTTCTGCGCCTCTTCCGCAACGACTTTGGCTCCGATCGTGTCGAGGTCCGCACGGCGGGCTGTCAGGGACGTTGCGGCTCCGGAGTCGATGAGTTCCTTCGTTCGGGCAATGACGGCGGTCGCGCTTCCGTAGGCTTCATAGTGTCCGGGACGTCCGCAGCCGCAAATGCGCGCGTTCGGCGTTGTGTCGATGATGGCGTGTCCGTACTCGCCGCCTTGGGAATGCTCGCCGTCATAGACCATCCGGTTGATGATGATGCCGCAGCCGATGCCGGTCCCGAGGGTGAGGAGGACCATGCTGGTGATCGGTTTGTCCGTGCTCACGGCTCCGTCGGGCGTGAAGACGTTCTTTTTCGCGTCTTTTCCTTTTCCGACCCAGTATTCCGCAAAAGCAGCCGCAGACGCATCGTTCGCAAATTCCACGTAGATCCCGCACGCTTCGCTCATCATGTCCGCGATCGGGCAGTACTTCCACTTTTCGCCAAGATTCGCCGTCTGGAGAAGTTTACGTCCCGGAATGTCCATCGGTCCCGCAGAGGCAAGCCCCGCTTTCGTGATGTCTGAGCGTTCCAGACCGGCCTTGGCCAAAATGTCGTTCACTCCGTCCGCGACGCGCCGGCAAGCCGCTTCCGGACCTTCCTGAATGTGCGTCGGGACCGAGCCTTTCACGAGAATGCTGCCGTGTTCATCCAGGATCCCAATTTTTGTATTCGTGCCGCCAAGGTCGATACCGAGATAGTATTTCATGATACGTGACTCCAAAATTTTTTGTGGGCAGGAAAGTGCCTTCGGAAATGCAATCAAATGGGCCGTTTTTCATGTGCGTTCACCCTGCATGAAAATTCACCGGCCAGATACCGTTTATTTTAATCCAACTCGCAAAGAAGACAAGAGGTTTCCCGCATTTTTTCACAGATTTTCCGCAAGAAAACGGAAAATTTTACGAGTAAAGACGATTGGGGAAACTGAAAATCAAAATACCGGCCTTCCGTAAAGAAAAAATGGATCCGAAAAAACGCTCCGCTCCGCCTTCAAAGGCCTTTTGGGAACACGAATGAAAGCAGAAATCGATCTCACTTTTCTCGCGGGATGAAGATCCAGTGCATGAAACCGACCGTAGAAAAAGCAAGTAAAATGTAACCGATCTCATTGCGGATGGGGATCTCCTTTTCCGGAAATTTCAGCTCATCACCCGTCAGCGCCTCGATCCACCAGCGCTTCCTCTCGATCGACGGATCCTGTTTCGCAAGGATCTCCGTCCCCTGCGATGTGAGCGTCACGGACTTAAGGAAAAGGGTCTCCAGCCCCAGCAAAAGTAGAAAAACCGCCACAAAAAGCCAGATCTTTCGGAACATAAAACCCTCTTTCGTCAAATTCTCACGAAGCCGTCAAACGCATGAAACGCATGAAACGCATAAAACGCAAAGCGCGTATCCTGACGCGAATTTCATGGAAAACACAAAAAGACGCGCCGTCAGAAAAAACGGCGCGTCCGGATCGTTTCTCAGCAGGTCTTCACCTTCACCTTCACCTTCGCAGCAGCGGCTTTCACGCGCTCGCGCAGAGCCTCAATGTCCGCATCCGGCGCATCGTACGTTACCGCAACGCCCATGCGGCGCTTCGGACGAGTCGACGGTTTTCCGAAAATGCGAACATACGTGTTCGGCATCTGAAGCGCGTCTTCCACCCCTTCGTATTCTGCCGGATCCGGACTCGCTTCCGTCGCAGGAATGACGGCGGATGCCCCCGCTTTCAGAAGCTGGATCTCTGTGATCGGCAGTCCCAGGATCGCGTAGAGATGAAGCTCAAATTCGTTGAGATTCTGTGTGTTCGCAAGCGTCACCATGCCAGTGTCGTGCGGACGCGGGGAAAGCTCGGAAAAGTAGACGCCCTTCTCGTTCGAAATGAAGAATTCGACGCCCCAAATACCACAGCCCGTCAGAGCTGCCGTGACCTTTTCCGCCATATCCTGCGCAGCCTTGAGATGCTCCGGCTTCATCGGCATCGGCTGGAAACTTTCCTGGTAGTCTCCTCCTTTCTGAACGTGACCGATCGGAGGGCAGAAGAGCGTTTTGCCGCATTTCTGCGTCACGGTCAGGAGCGTGATCTCGTAGTCGAACGGAATGAATTCTTCCACGATCATCTCCACAATGTCGCCGCGGCTTCCGGAAATTCCGTACTCCCACGCACTGTCAACGTCTTCCGGACCGTTGATCTTCGACTGACCTTTTCCCGACGAAGACATCAGCGGCTTCACCACGCACGGGTACCCGATCTCGTTGACGGCATTCACGAATTCTTCCTTCGTCTTGGCGTAGAAGTATTTCGCAGTCTGAAGACCAAGGTCAACAGCAGCCAGATCGCGGATCGCACGGCGATTCATGGTAAAATTGACCGCGCGGGCGCTCGGAACGACGTGAAGTCCCTGATTTTCCAACTCGTAAAGCCGTTCCGTACGGATCGCTTCGATCTCCGGAACGATCAGGTCCGGCTGATGCTTTTTCACGACCGCTTCCAGAGCGTCGCCGTCCAGCATACTGAAAACTTCACACTCATCTGCGACCTGCATGGCCGGCGCTCCCGCGTAAGAGTCACACGCAATGACGTACTGTCCCATGCGTTTGGCTGCAATGACGAATTCTTTCCCAAGTTCACCGGAACCGAGAAGAAGGATCTTGTGGATCATAAAATCTCTCCAGAAATAAAAAAAACGCAACTCCCAAAGGAGAACGCAGCAAACCAACACCGTCTTCCCGCTCAGTTCGGCACGATCGCACTGAACGGCCTGATGAATGACGAAAACCGACTGTATTTTACCCGGTTTTGAATTTCAGAAAAGGGGGAGGGGGAATTTTTTCCTAAAATTTTTCAATTTCTCCCATTTCAAGTCGTCTTTTGACGATTTCTCGTGCCGCGCGGAACAAAACAAACAAACCTCAATCGGAAATCGAGATCTTAAAAGGAGGCGATTGCGAGGCAAGCGGTGCCCCGCTCCTCCTTAGTTTCTCGCCAGACTTCTGCATGATCTGACAAAATTCCTGCTTTTCCCGAATGAGATTGAAATCCGACTCCTGCTCGACCAAGTCACGAAAAGAGGGATCCAAATTCAGACACCGGGCAAGACTCTGCAGGCACGACTCCGTCTGCTTTGCCAACGCATAATAGCACGCCAAATTGTAGAGGACCACCGTATTGTTCGGCTGGATCGAAAGTGCATTTTCAAGAGACTCGATCGCAAGATCACACCGGCCGACCCGCTTCTGGCACATTCCGATCAAAAGCCAGTAACTGATCTCTGTCGGTTCCAGCAAAACTGCCTGACCAAGCGGATACAGCGCGTCGCGGTACTTTTTCAGATGGAAAAGTGCATAACCTTCCAAATAGAACAAATGGGACGTGAATCGCAGACGCAGCTCACTCGCTCGCCGGATCTCTCCCAGCGCATGTGCAGGCATCTCCAACTCCAGGTACCCTTCTGCCCGAAGCGTGAATTTCTTCAATCGAATGGAATCGAACGAATCAGCCACCTTTCCCCCTCCTCAGAAAATGATCCTCTTAAGACATTATACACGAACTGAAAAGAAACGCAATATTTTTTCACAAAAAAAAGGAAATTTCTGAAAATTTTCCAGAAAAACGCAGCAGACCTCCATCAAAATCCGCAAATCCAAAATTTTCCAAACACTCAAACACGCAAATTACATTTAATTCACGTTCCGATCACATTCAAGATCTTCTTCAAATTTTACAGAAAATCAAATTTTACAGAAAATCAAATTTTACAGAAAATCAAATTTTACAGAAAATCAAATTTTACAGAAAAAAAGCCCCGCATTTCCTGCGAGGCCAGCGGATGAAGAGGGACTCGAACCCCCGGACGCTTTCACGTCAACGGTTTTCAAGACCGCCGCAATCGACCACTCTGCCATTCATCCAATTTCAGTTCATTTTACCCGATTTTCTTTTTTTGTCAAGGGCAGAAATGCGTTTTCTACTCTCTTTCCTGCAAATTTTTCAGAAAATAGAACGTTTCTTCTGCCGCACGGTTTCCGCTCACCACCGCACTCTCCATCGTCGCAGGAAGCTGCGTCGCGGTCCAGTCTCCGGCAAGGAAAATGGAAGGAAACGGCGTCAGCATCGTCGGACGGGAATGCTCCATCCATGTATTGCATGAAAAAACCGCCGCGGGACAGCGCGTCGTCCGAAAATGCAGAAACTGCGCCTCTGGAAAAAGCATCTGAAGCTCCGCGCGCACCAATTGCTCAAGAGCCTGTGGTTTTGCGGAAACGCATCGGTCCGCGTCGCTCAAAAGCGCCTGATGGTAAAATCCGTTCCGGATCCGTTCTGCCGATGAGACTGAAGCGGTACCGGAGTGAGAAACCGCAGGAACTTTCTGCTGCTCAAAACCAAATGGCGGCCGAAAGATCCATTGGATCGTTTCCCGCGGAAGCACGAGATCCGGCTGCGGAAACAAAACGCGGTCCGTCCAGAAATGCACTGCCGCGATCGTGCGCGGTTCAAAACGTTCCGGATGAAAAACATCCAGACTCACGAGTTCCGGAAGGAGTTTTCCAGCCTGAAACCACGGTACGGCAAGAATGACGGAATCGGCGCGGAATTCCGAACGGGTCCCGTTTTTCGGATCCAGAACGAGAAGACGTCCTGGAACGATGCGCTGCACAGAAGTAAGACGGTGAAGACGGATCCCCATTTTCTCGAGAAACGGCGTCAGACCCCCGTCAAATATCTCGCGCAATGGAGACTGCGGGATCCAGAAATGCCAGCCCTCTTTCGTCTCGAAAAACATTCGGCGAAAAACCGTCTTCGCGATGCCGGCGGAAACGTTCTCCATCTGGTCGCTGAATGCCGACAGGATCACCGGATCAAAAAAATGATTTAAGACCGGTGCCGGGCATCCAAGCTCTTCCAGCCAGGCATGGAATGTGCTTCCAGACGCAGGAGTGGACCTCTGGATCTGACGGCAGACTCCCAGAAGCTGCAGACGCTCCAGACGGCTCAAATGGCCAAGTCCCCAAAGCGCGGGAAGAAGATGGAACGGCTGCGGCAGGAAACGGGAATTCCGAAATGGAAAAAAACGAAGCGGTCCGGTACCTTCCGACGCTCCCGAACGCACGCAGAACGTCATTTCCGTCTGAAGTTTCCAGAAACGGAGCAGCTCCGTCCTTCGGAGAAACTCCAACATCGCCGTGCAGCAGTTCATCGTCAGATGCTGCGCACCGTCAAGCAAAACTCCTTCCTCCGAAAGAAACCGCGACGAAGCCCGTCCGCCGAGAAATGCCGACGATTCAAAAAGATGGATCTCCAACGGCATCGGCGTTCCATTTTTCTCCACATCTTTCGCGAGATCCCAAAGACGCACGGCAGCCGAGATCCCGGAAAGTCCGGCTCCAACGATGGCGACTGTGCGTTTGCTCTGGGACATGAGATCCTGCCTTTGAATTCGGAAAACGTAACTCGATCTTTTTACTTAAGTATCGGCAGAAATTTGGCGTAAAATCAGAATTTTGGGCACCCCAGTTGAAATTTTGCCTTTTTGCCGCAGAATGAAGCGGCAGGATGAAAAATGAAGACGTGAAACGGATCGGCAGCTGGCATGGAAAAAGAAAAACGGAAGAAACCAACGCTCCGGAGTAGACCAGAACGTTTCATTTCTTCCGTTTTCACGCACACTCAGCGGTGGTTTACTCTTCCGCTGCGGCCTTTTTCACGGTCTTTTTCGCTGCTTTCTTCGTGACTTTTTTGGCGGCCTTTTTCTCAGTTTTTTTTGCCGTCGTCTTTTTTTCCGCTTTTTTCGTCGCCTTCTTCGCAGCTTTTTTCGTCACTTTTTTCTCGGTCTCCGAGACGTTTTCAGCCTCCTCCGATGCCTTTTTCGTGACTTTTTTGGCAGCTTTCTTCGCAGTTTTTTTCGTCGCTTTTTTCGTCGCTTTTTTTGCGGCTTTTTTTGCGGTTTTTTTCACTGCTTTCTTTTTCGCTGGAGCTTTTGCCGCACGGGCCGCCAAAAGTTCCAGAGCCTCTTCCAGAGTCAGCGCCTCCGGATCCGCCGTCCGCGGCAGCGACGCATTCGTGGTTCCATCCGTAACGTACGGTCCAAACCGACCCGCCATCATCCGGACATCTTCCTCTGTGACTGGCGATTTTCCGAGCACTTTGGCGGCCTGACGGGCAGCTGCCGCTCTCTGCGTTCCACCTCCGCGCCGATTCTTCGGCTGAGCCAGTATCTGGACCGCCTGTTCGAGCGTCACATCGATCGGAGAAACGTCATCCGGAAGAGACCGGGTCTCCTCATTCCACTTAACGTAGGGGCCGTACCGGCCATTCGACGCAACGATCTCGGCACCATCCTCCGGGTGAACGCCCAGAGTACGCGGAAGCTGAAGGAGTTTTACGGCTGTCTCGAGGTCCACTTCTGCGGGATCCATCCCTTTCAGGAGTGACGCATTCCGCGGTTTTTCCTCGTCATCCGCGTCACCACACTGAATGTACGGTCCATAGCGTCCGACTTTGACGTAGATCGGCTTACCGGACTCCGGATCCATACCGAGCGGTTCCTCTCCCTGATGCGCATTGGCAAGCAGTTCCAGACCTTTTTCGACCGTGAGTTCATCCGGCGCCATGGATTCCGGAATACTGACCCGAATTTCCCCCTGCTCCAGGAACGGTCCGTAGCGTCCGACACGCACATGAAGCGGCTCCCCGCCGTCTTCCGGTACGCCGATCTCGATCGTACTGATCTCCCGCGCGTCGATCTGGTCCAGCATATTCGCCAGAAGAGGACGCAAACCTGGGACAGTCTCCTTTTTACGTCCCGTTTGGGGGTCTGAACTCGGAGCTCCTGAGTGCGTTTCATCTCCAAAATAGAATTCCTGGAGATAGTCGATCCACTCCCGCTCACCGCGGCTGATCGCATCCAGATCGTCTTCCATTTCGGCAGTGAACTGGTAGTCGATCAGGTCAGGCAAGTGCGTTTCAAGCAGTTTGCAGACCGCAAAAGCGACCCACGTCGGAATCAGGACGTTCCCGCGTTTGAAGACGTAATTGCGCGCCAGGATCGTTTCGATGATGGACGCATAGGTACTCGGACGGCCGATCCCCTTTTCTTCCAGCGTCCGCGTCAAAGCAGCTTCGCTGAACCGGTTCGGCGGCTGAGTCGTGTGGACTTTCGGATCCAGCTCACGGCAGAAGAGTTTCTCTCCTTCCGCGACCGGCGGCAGGATGCGCTCACCGTCCGGCTCGTCCATTTCGTCAGTCCCTTCAATGTACGCACGAAGGTATCCGGGGAACGTAATCGTCTTTCCGGAAGTGGTGAAATCTGCATCATCCAAACGCAGCGCGATCGTCTTGCGCTGACCGACAGCATCGACCATCTGGCACGCCACGGTCCGTTTCCAGATCATGTCGAAAAGTTTGAACTCATCCGGAGAAAGGATGCTCTGGACCTCTTCCGGCATCTGAAATACCGTGCCAGCCGGACGAATTGCTTCGTGTGCTTCCTGTGCATTTTTAACCTTGGTCTGGTAGTGCCGCGGATGGGCTGGAAGGTACTCTTTGCCGTAGATCTTTCGGACGAGTTCACGCGACGCATTGAGCGCTTCCTCGGAAAGAGCGGTCGAGTCGGTTCGCATGTACGTGATGTACCCGTTTTCGTAGAGGCTCTGCGCGACCGTCATCGTGCGGCGAGCCGTGAATCCGTACTTTCTGTTCGCTTCCTGCTGAAGCGTACTGGTGGTGAACGGCGCGGGGGGACGCTGGACGAAATCTTTGTTTTCGACTTTCGTGATGACCGCTTCCGGAGTCTTTTTCAGACGCTCCAAAAGAGCCAAGACCTCCGCCTCCGTCATCTGAAGGCAGTCTTTGTTTTTCAGCACTCCTGTGCCCGCATCAAAATCACGGCTTGCCGGGATCCGCCGACCGTTCACGGATTCCAGAGACGCGTGAAAATTCTGATTCTGTTTCGTCTCGAAAAGTCCAAGCAGATCCCAGTACGTCGCGCTTCGGAAGGCCATTCGCTGCCGTTCCCGATCCACGATCAGACGCACCGCGACGCTCTGGACTCTTCCTGCCGAGAGTTTCGGGCGGACTTTACGCCAGAGCAGCGGGGAAACATCGTATCCAAAAAGCCGATCCAAAATGCGGCGGGTCTCCTGCGCACGTACGAGCGATTCGTTGATCTGACGCGGATTTTCAAGCGCACTGAGGATCGCTTTCTTGGTGATCTCATGGAAAACGAGCCGATGGACCGGGACTTTCGGTTTCAAGACCTGGCACAGATGCCAGCTAATGGCTTCCCCTTCGCGGTCTTCATCCGTCGCGAGGTAAAGTTCATCCGCTTCTTTCAAAAGCGACTTCAGTTTGTCGACCTGCTTTTTCTTTTCTTTCGAAACGATGTAGACAGGCTCAAAATCATGGTCAACGTCCACGCCAAGATACGCCCAATCTTCACCGCGGTATTTTTCCGGAAGCTCTTTTGCTCCCTGCGGCAGATCGCGCACGTGTCCGATACTGGCTTCGATTTCGTAATTGCTCCCCAGAAATTTGCGGATCGTTCGCGCTTTTGCCGGGGACTCGACGATGACCAGGGATTTGCTCATTGATTTCATCTTTGGATCTTTGAGTGAATGTTTTCAAAGGAGGAGGGGTTTCCGTATTTCCTGCTGGGGAGACGAGGTTTCGTTCGCTCCGCGTGACTGACCGCCAACTCCTCTTTAAGTTTACGTTTGGAGGTAAAGTACTTCCGATTCCGTTCCATCCCGCTTACCGAGCGGGGGCCATACCACTGAGTTTCCCGATCGCGGCGCGGAACACCAAGATGCACGGGCGCACTCCGGCACTCTCCGGAAATTTTCCCCAAACGGCATGGAACCGGCACAGTACTAAAAATTTAAGTCTTCAAAATCCCAATTATTCCAAATTTCTGGATTCACGCAAGAGGGATTTTTAATTTTTTCCCAAAAAATTGGAAATTTTATCGAATTTTTGCGTCGGCAGCAGGATTTTTGGCAAACGAGGGCTCTTTCACCTCCTGCTGGATGACGCACAGGAACTTTTCATTTTACGGAAAATCGGCAAATTTAGTTTTCCGAAAAAAAAGATCTGGGACCATTTCGTAAGATCTGCCGGCTCACACCCTTGAGGAAAATGAAAGTTTTTCTGGCATTTTGCCGATGAACGAAACGTTCCGCGAAATTTTTTATTTGCGTGCTTTTCCCGGAAGATCAGGAACTTTCCGCTTGAAGAAAAGGCACGTTTTTCGTATTTTTCGACGCAGGCGCACCCATGCCGTACTGGATCCCCGTCTTTGACTCTCCTTTTCCGATTTGGCTGCTCGGCATCATTGCTTTGGGGCTGGGAACTGCTACATTTTTTTGGCTGAAGACCCGAAAAATTTCCGACTTTCCCTTTCGTTGTGCCGGGATCACCGTTTCCGTACTCTTTTTTTGCGGGATCGCTCAGCTTTCGTTGGAAAAAAAGAGCGAGCCGGTGACGGAACTCCTTTTCCTGCTGGACGATTCCCTGAGTATGTCGTTCCCCATGACCGTTTCAGAAAACCAAGCGGGGCCAGAAACGCAGCCAGACGCAGAAACGCAGCCAGACACAGAAACGCAGCCAGACACAGAAACGCAGCCAGACGCAGAAACGCAGCCAGACACAAAAACGCAGCCAGACGCAGAAACGCAGCCAGACGCAGACGTTCCCTCTCGATTCCAAACGGCCTGCCGTCTTCATGAAAGTCTCCTTCCACTTCTGGAAAAGGAAGGGTTCCAGCTCCGTACTGTTCGTCTTTCGGAACTTTTTTCCAGCGGGAATGAAATGCCGGCTCCAAATGAAAATGCGCAGCTGCGGTCAGACGTTCCTCCTTCCACGGTCCCAGAGTTTCCGGCAACGCCATTGGATCAGGCGCTAAAAGCGGCACTGAAACTGCATTCCCAGCCCTCAAACGGGCAGCCAGTCCACCGTGCAGGGATCCTTCTTTTGACGGACGGAGCGGCAACGGACCGCACTCTGGGAGAAAACGCCCCTGGGACTTCCGAAGAACTTGCAGTCGAAAGGAACTGCGCGCTCTTTCCCATCGTTCTCGGCGAGGAAAAAGCCATTCCGCAGATCTTCATTCAATGGCAGGATCCCAGAATAACGGTACTCTGCGGGGAAACGGCAGCATTTTCAGTGCGCGTCTTTGCAGAACCGCCAGCCGGAAAAGATGTGGAAGTGCGCCTTCTCGACACGGAAACGGAAACCGTTCTGGCACAGACCGTGTGCGCATTTGAAGGATGTGCCGGTTTTCTGGATGCAGAACTGAAATGGAAACCGCAGGAAGTAAAAAAGTACTCCCTGCGTCTGGAATGCCGTTTTACGGAAACGTCCGGGCACTTAACGCAGTCCGGAAAACCAACGCGCTCCGAGAAAAAAGGAGCTGACGGGGCAGGAAACTACCGCGGCGCGTTCCTTCACACACCGCTCTCGATCACACTGGATTCCGCAGAAAGAGTCCGGCACGTCCTTCTTGTGACGGCAGTACCGACGTGGGAATTTCGCGCACTTCGAAATCTGCTTGCACGTGAAGAGACCGTCCGTCTTGAAACGTGGTCTCCGCCCGGTACTCCACTTGCGCTGGACCCCGGCCAGGATGCATGCCAACGCACAGACTTTCTGTCGATCGAGGAACTTCGCAAGCTCGACGTTTTGATCCTAAATTCCATTTCACCGACGGATCTTGGCGAAGAAAACCTAAACACACTGACGGCTGCGTGGCTCGGCGATGCAGAAAATGCAGAAAATGCAGAAAATGCAGAAAATGCAAAAGACGGTGTTTCTCAAGACGCGGATGTCCCACAGAGGACCGATTCGCGCGGTTTGATCCTGATCGCGGGACGGCATTTTCGTCCGGAAAGCTGGGAGCGTTCCGAATTGGGACGGCTTTTCCCCGCTGCATTTACCGGAATGACGCAGCCGGAAACGCCAGAACGCAGGTCAGACGCGGAATGGTCTGAAGAAAAGCGGCTTTCGCTGACCGCGGCAGGTTTGGCATCGGAATCGTTTCGCGGAGTCGTTTCAGACGATTTCGCGCCGCCGATCTGCACATTCTGGACCATTCCGCAAATGCGGTCCAACGCGGAGATACTCGCAGAATGTGAAGGCACCCCCATCCTCATTCTCGGCCGCGGCCAAGGCGTTTCAACGCTCTTCCACGCCACTGAAAATCTGTGGAGATGGCGAAAAAATTCCGATGAAGTCTACCGAAACTACTGGGTCCAGTCCATCCACTCGCTCTGCCGGCCGAATTCTGAAACGCAGCGGGAAAATGTCCTCGCCGTCATGGAAAATGAGCAAAAAAACGGACAGGAAAACGAGCAGAAAACGGATCCTGAAAAAGAGACGTCAGAAAACGCGCTGGCAGCATCAGACTCAGCTCCAGTTCCGAATTCCGTCCCAGTCCAGCCTCTGCCTGCCGAGCTTCCCGGTCAGCCGCTTGAATTTCGGCGTTCCATGCCGGATCCAGTCGGGATGCAGCATCTCGCGCAGAATGGAAACGGTGCGTTTTTTCATGTGAAGTCTGAAGAAAATTGGGACGCGGAAGCCATTGCGCGTGAGATCCTCCTCACCCTCCATGCCGGAAAAGACGCGGGAAATGAAAACGGACCGATCCGCACGCTTCGCCGACCGCTCTGGCCATTCTGTGCTTTCGCCGTCATTTTGTGTCTGACGTACATTTGGATCCGGGAACAAAAAACCGGCACGCAGTCCCCGAATGAGCCGTAAAAAAAGCCCGACTGTACGCTTTCGGTACCGTCGGGTCGATTTCTGAAACTTCACGTCATTCTTATTCTCTAAGACTTAGCGGCGAATGACGTCCATCCCCATGTACGGACGCAAAACTTCCGGCACGACGATGGAACCGTCCGCCTGCTGGTAGTTTTCCATGACGGCAAGCATTCCGCGGCTGATCGCGATGGCGGTACCGTTGAGGGTGTGGAGGAATTTCGTTCCTTTCTCCCCTTTCACCTTGTACCGCGCGTTCAGACGGCGTGCCTGGTAGTCCGTGCAGTTCGAAGTACTGGTCACTTCGCCAAAATCACCGCGTCCGGGCATCCAGGCTTCCAGGTCAAATTTCCGGTACGCCGGCCCGCCGAGGTCGCCCGTCGAGGTATCGACGACACGGTACGGGATCTTCAGACCGTCGAAAATGCGCATTTCCATCTCGCGCAGATGGTAGAGCATCGCTTCGCTGTCTTCCGGAAGCGTAAAAGCGAACATTTCGACCTTGGAGAACTGGTGGACCCGGTAAAGACCGCGCGACGCTTTCCCCGCAGCTCCGGCTTCCGTACGGAAACAGTGGCTCGTACCGCAGAATTTCAGCGGAAGAAGTTCCGAATCAACGACTTCGCCGGAAAGCATTCCGCCAAGCGGGATCTCTGCCGTCGCGATGAGGCTCAGGTCCGTGTCCGCGATACTGTAGATCTGCGTCTCGTTTCCGCGCGGATTGAATCCCGTCCCGCGCAGGATAGACTGTTTCGCAAGATCCGGCGTGCTCATCGGGGTGAAGCCTTCCTTGATCAGGATGCTCATCGCGTACATCTGGAGTGCCATGTCGAGCAGAACGGCTTCATTCTTGAGGAAGTAAAAACCCGCGCCCGCGACTCGCGCGCCCGCTTCAAAGTCGATCAGGTCGAGCTTCTGTCCCAGTTCCACGTGATCGAGCGGCTGGAAATCGAACTCACGGATCGGCGTCTCGCCGCGCATCAGCTCCAGATTCGATTTGTCGTCCTCTCCGATCGGCGCATCCGGGTGCGTCATGTTCGGGATCGCCATATGGATGCCGTCCAGTTCCTCGCAGATCTCCGTGAGTTTCTGGTCGATCTCGGCTTTCTGCTCGCGGAGTGCTTTTCCTTCCTCCTTACGGGCATTGCGTTCCGCTTCATCTTTAGCTTTTCCGATCGTCTTGGAAACTTCATTCGCCCGACGGTTCAGCTCTTCCGATTCCGCCTGAAGTTCACGGCGGCGGGTCTCCAGTTCCGCAAAACGATTCACGTCGACGTCGACATTTCGATTAACGCAGTTCTGGCGCACAAGCTCCAGATTTTCCAGAATGAATTTTCGATCCAGCATGGATTCGTTTCCTTTAAAATAAAAAAGTACTTAAAAAACCGACTTCCTTTTTCTGCTGCGTTTCTGCTCTTTTGAATACAGGACAGCACAGGCAGATGCACTCCGAAAAGCGTCCTCTTCTTCCGCTGTCTGTACTGTGGAACGCCGAAATGAAAAAGGAGTCAGCGTGAAACCAAATTTTTTGTTTTTTCTTGTTTCTTTTTAGGGACCAAACTCGGAATCCAACGCCCTGGTTTCCCCGAATTCGGTCACGATCGGCACTTTCCTTCCCCGAAACGATCCAGTCGCGGACCTTTCGAGAGTTTTTCGCCTACTCTTTTACTGAAATATCGTACTCGCGGCCGATTTTGTTTATTTTTCCGTCCGAAAAAAGTCCAGAGTCCGTTTCAGCGGCGGATCCAGCACGTAGATCTCTCCCCATTCAGCCTCCGGAAGCGCACCGGCTACCCGCTGTATTTTGTGCGTCTTCCACTTCTTTTCAAATCGATCCGGCTCTCGCTGATATTCTGGACTTTCCGTGATCCTGCACTCCCAGCCGTCATTCGGCCGGACTCCCCACTCATCCTCCTTTTGGGAATCGGGGAAACGGTGGATCATGTGCCCGTCTGGACTCAGGTACATTTCCGAGGAGATCCGAAGACCGCCGCGCCGCGGTTCCTCATGGATCCGTTTCCAGACCGTGCGCCAGTCTGTCTCTTTTTCAAGGCCCCGATCGTCCGGAATGGGACCTAGGTCAAAAATATTCTGGATCGTCCCCTTCCCGTACGTCCGCGTACCAATACAAACAGCCTTCAGAGGGCCCTTTCTGCCCCAATCCTGAAGACAGACTGCCAATATCTCCGCGGAACTGGCCGTCCGATGATCGATCAGAACGGCGACCGGACGCGTCCAGATCGGATCGGTCTTGCTGGAAATGGAGGTCGGCGTCTGCGCTTCTTTCCCAACGATCTGCACCATAATGCCGCCGTTCGGAACGAACATTCCACAGATCTCAAGCGCCGTCTCAAGCAATCCGCCGGAATTTCCGCGAAGATCCAAAACCAAACCGCACGCATCCGTCTGCATCCCGTGCGTCAGGAGCTTCCGCATTTCACCGGCCGTCTGCTCACCAAATGTTTCCAGTTTCACGTAAAGCGGAGCACTCAAAACCGTTTCGCCGGCAGTCCCCTCTCCAGTTTCCGATTGCGGAAACGCAGGAAGACGGTATACCCACGTACTGTCCGGACGCCGGGCAAATCCAGTGACGGAGCGTACCGGAAGTTTACGGGAAACCAGCATCCGCGTCTCCTGCTTTTGTGTGGATGGACGGAAAAACGTCAGTTTGACCTCCGTTCCGGCCGGCGAACGCAATTTGGTCAGGATCCGCTGCGCCCTCTCTGTATCCAAACACTCTCCATCAATGGACAGGATCACGTCATTCGACTCGATCCCCGCCTCGCGAGCCGAGGAATTCGGGAACGTACAGCCGACCCGGTACTGCTTTTCTGCTTCATCGAACCAAAAAAGGATCCCGACAGTTCCGCTCTCCTGATGAAACTCTTCATTGAGTTCCTCGTAGATCACCGGCGGAATGAAACTGGAATTTTCGTCGATCGAAGCCAAAAGACCGTCAACGGCGGAATTGAAATACTCCCGCTCCGAAGCAGTCGAAACGGCATGACGGTGCACCAGCCGAATGATGTGACGCAGTGTCCCGATATATGGATCGGCACACCAAGCCGAGCAGACGGAAATGCAGAGGATCGCGAAGATCCAGTAAATGTGTTTTTTCGGCATGGATCCTTTTCTGTGAAAATCTCCGTAAAACCATCCCTTGCGTCCCTGAATCGAATGCAACGCTCAGCCATTCGTTCTTCAGGTACCTTTTTTCAGGAATCCCTCCGGCAGTTCACGCTGAAACACACAGTACCGCTCCTCGTAAAATTCCTTCTTCTTTCCATTCGGCATGAAAAAATGCGTGCTTCGGAACGTTTTTTGCGCAGCCAGATTCTCCTCCGGTATCGTCAACTCGACCGAAAACGGCCGTTTGTATCGACTGTAAAGTCTGCGGTAAAGCATGTTCATGAACAGTTTCGCATAATTGAGTTTCCGGTAAGGTTCCAGAATATTCAAATTGTGCAGCGAATAGTGATTCGTCTCGCGAACGTCTGAACGGCTGGTGACCATGATCGACCCCAAAACTTTCTGATTCGGCACATGAATGAGCGTGTAGCGTTCCGTCGAAAGCGACGCTCGGGCACACTGATCCCACCAGCTGACATTCTGTACGAGCTTGGGGCGCTTCACCGATTCCTGATAAATCATCAGATTCTGCAGGATGAAGATCGCTCCCGGCATATGATCGACTGTGGCAGAGAAGACGACATTATGCTTCACGGGAACGTAGCCGTTTGCTTTGAAGAGCGGACAGAGACACTCATCATTCTCCAGGATCCCGTTTGGCTCCCCGCCCTTGAGCAGACCATAGTAAAACGGTGCGTTCGGATAATCAGCCCCGGCAAAGACTCGGCGAATGCCGCGCTCGGCGAACTTTCTCTCGATCGCAGTCAGCAGCATCTGCCGGATCCTGTTTTTCCATTCTTCGGCTTCTTTCGGCAAAAGATCCCGCTCTGCCGACGGTTCCCGAACCACCAGCATCGCAATGTGTCCCTCCGACGGATCGATCCCCGTCCTGTCCGCATTGGGCGCAAATCCTCCATGCACGAAACCGACGGGAGTTCCGTCCATCCCGAAATGATACTTCTGCGTGTCGTCATGCTCGACGGCAAGAATAAAATACTCCGGGTCAAAAAGCAGTGACCCCAAGACCTGCGCATAAAAATCGTCCGAGGTGAAATCCCCCCACGTGTTATGGTAGGTACTGTTCTCCCACACATTAAAGATCTGGGAGTAGTCCGTATTTCTGAAACTTCGGATAATTATTTTTTTGGCCATGATGTCGTTTCCTTCAGTGAGGGGCACTGAAAATAAACTCCTTGAACTGGTAAATGAGCGTCTTTTTTTCCTCTTCCGTCAGCGTGGAAAATGTTTCGTTCTGAAACGCTCCCGCCAAAAATTCCGACGGATCAGGATCTGGGAAAAAACGGAAACGGTCCCGCTTCAGTATCCTCCATGCCTGCTCCTGCTGCTCTGGCGTACCAAATTCCAAAACCCCGACCCAAGCTGCCGGCCGACTGACCCAGAACTGCACATCATGCAGGTAATTTTCTTGTGACAGCTTCATGTTTTTCTCGATGTGCTCCAAAATATGGGTAAGCCGAAACCGGGCTTCCGGTGAAAGTTTTTCAGACTCGATACTGCCGAGGTCCATAAAAACTCCGATCCCGTATCGGCGCAGCATTTCGTCCGCATGGCGCCGAACGGAAAAATCGTCACTGTCTAGCTGGAGAATGAGTTCACGTATCGGCACATCAGCTCTTTCCGGATCAAACGGCGGAGAAAGAACGGAAAGCTGCTGCTCTTCTCCAAGCTGCGCTCTCATCTCCCACTCGATCAGAGCATTCGCAAATTTCCGGCCGAGGACGTCCATCTGCCCGGCATCCTCCGCGTAGATCGAAAAGATCCTTCCCAGCGCTTCCCGACACGCTTCCGGATGACAGAAAACAAGTTCCCAAAAGGAATCCGCCTGCCAAGAAAGAACATTTTCGCCGTGAAGTTCTTTTGACTCGATCTTTTCCTGCAGCTGCCGATCCAAACACACCTTCATCGCCTCAGTGAGCGTACCGGTCTCCAAATGGATCTTTTTGCCGTCACGATCCTGAAGCAGAAGAACGTAGGTGTTTTCGTCCCGATCCGCTCTGAAATTCAGGAGCGAAAATCCGTTTCGGCAGGAGATCAGGATGAATTCCTGACGCCCGGCGTACCTGTACTCCGCGTTCGCCATCCTGCCGTTTCCCGCAGACAAATAAAAATGAAGCGGAAAAGCCCCCTGACGAGTCACGTTTACCGTACCCGTCCGGCCCATCGGCAGTGTGAGGCAAAAACGTCCCCAAATGACCTCCGGCTGAAGACGCTGTTTCAGGTAGGGCGCTCCCCAAAGCACCCCCTCCGGAAATATCATCCCGCAAAAAATTACCGCCATCATCAATAAATTGCGGATCCTCATTCCTTTTCTCCACAAAGTATTTCTGAAAACCACTCTCGGTCAAAATTCCGTCTCGGTCAAAATTCACCGAACTGGACGACATTGACGTTCGAACCCGCTCCGGGAAGTACGAAAACGGCACTCAATTCCGGACGTTCCCGGCAAAAGGCTTCCGCTTCCTCCGGTCCCATGACGTAAAAAGCCGTTGCCAAAGCGTCCGCTTCTGCCGCAGTCGGCGCAAGTACCGTGGCGGAAAGAACGTTCATTGCAGGAAAACCCGTACGCGGATCCAGCACATGCCCGAATTTCCTGCCGTTTGCCCAAAAAAACTGCGTCGCAGACCCGGAAGTTCCCAGCGCACGGTCTTTCAGCGGGATCTCCATGAGCCGTTCGTTCGGCTTGAGCGGATGATGGAGTCCCACCAGCCAGTCCTTTCGTCCGCGTCTCGCTCCTCGAGCCAAAACGCTGCTCAGACCGCCATGAAAAATGAAATCGTTCAGTCCGAACGTCTCGAGGATCCGCGCGGCAGAATCAAGCGCAAATCCCTTCCCGATACTCCCAAGTGAAACCTTCATTCCCTCGCACCCCAGCTGAACGGCACACTCCGCGTCGTCCCACTGAATGCGTCCTGCCGAGACCGTTGCGAGCGCTTCGAGCCGTTCTTCTTCGGAAGGAAGCCGCCCTGCCCGGCGCATGAACCCCCAAACTTCTGAAAGCGGCGTCGCTGTTATGTCAAACGCGCCGTGCGTCTCTTCATACAGCTTGCCGCAGTATTTCAAAAGCCCGTAAACTTCCGGACTGACCGAAACTGGATAGTACGGTCCATCCTCATTCAGGAGGGAGATCTCGCTGTCCGGCAGGAAGTAGCTCAGCATTTTTTCCAGCCTAGAAACTTCATCCAGCGCCTCGATCGCCGCCTCGAACGCATTTTCGTATTCGCCCGCATTCGTGAAGATGACGAAATCAGCCGCCATTGCTTTTCGGGAGTACTCCATGTACTGCACGGGAGCCTCAGCCAGCCGCCGGGCCTCCGCTTCCTCCGCTTTCCGCTGACGCTCAAGCTCTTTCTCTTTCTGCACTTCCGGAGAAAAAAACTTTCCGCGCAAAAAGGATCTTCGCGAGGAGATCAAACGTTCATTTTCACCCATTCACCTTCCTCTTCCCCTTTTCCACCTGCCGCAGCCTTACTCCAGATCGTTCTGTAAACCGTCGAACGATCTGTACGCCAGATTGCGGAACTGCGTCAAACTTGCCTCCCACTGGAGCTGAACGACGCCCGTCGGCCCGTTTCGCTGTTTCGCAACGATGATCTCCGCCTTCCCCGCCAAGTTCTTCTCCTTGATCTTGTCCGGCTGTGCCTGGTAGTAGTACTCTTCACGATGCACGAACATCACGACGTCCGCGTCCTGCTCGATCGATCCGGATTCGCGAAGATTGCTCATTTTCGGGCGATGATCCCCCCCTTCTTCCGTCTGCCGATTCAACTGCGCCAGACAGACGACCGGAACGTGAAGTTCACGCGCCAATTCCTTCAGGCGTCTGGAGATTTTCGCGACCTGCTCCTGACGGTTCGTCGTCGTACCGTCATCCTTGATGAACTGAAGGTAGTCGATGAGGATCAGATCCAGCTCCCCTTTTCTTCGAAATCGTCTCGCCATCGCAGCAATGTCCGAGACCGTCCGGCTCGGCGAGTCGTCGATCGTGAATTTTGCGTGCATCATCGCACTGCTTGCTTCCTGAAGACTGCGCGTTTCCGGCGGCGCGAGCCTTCCCTGACGCACTTTCTGACTGTCAACGCCCGCTCTCCCGCAAAGGATACGCAATCCCAATTCCGCTTTCGACATTTCCAAACTGACGAACAGGACCGCCTTTCCGACCTCCATCGCCACGTAGTCCGCAATATTCGCGGCGAACGCGCTTTTTCCCATACTCGGACGCGCCGCGATGATGATCAGCTCATTGTCGTGCAGGCCGCCCGTCATTTTATCCAGGTCCGTGAATCCGGTCGGGATCCCAACGGCTCCTCCCTTCTGGTAAAGGTCCACTTTCTCCCAGACTTCCGTCAAAACCTCCATGATCCCAGAGACCGAATCATTGCTCCGCTCATCATGGACCGCGAAAATCAGCTCTTCCGCCTCGGAGACCAGCGAGTTGATGTCGGAATCCGGCTCGTAGGCTTTCTGAACGATGAGATTGCTCGCCTGAATGAGTTTTCTTGCCCTCGCTTTGTCCCGCACTACCTCCGCATACGCGCCTGCGTGCGCAGACATCGTGACCGAGTGCAGGATCTCGGCAAGATACTGCATCCCGCCGATCTTCTCAAGAGCCTCGGCACGTTCCAGACTGTCTACCAGCGTGTGCGCATCGACGATTTTGCCCGAATTGTGCAATTCAAGCAGATGGTGATACAGAATACGGTGCGCATCTAGGTAAAAATCATCCTCGCGAACGACCTGCTGAATGTCATCCAACACCAAATTGTCGAGAAGGATGCTCCCAAGGATACCGCGCTCCATATCCAAATTGTGAGGCATTGTGCGTTCCAGTGCGATCAGCTCTTTTTCAGATGGAGCGGTTCTCTTTTTTTTCGTTTTCGGTTCTGGCATTGGATCGGTTTCAAGCCTGTCTGAAAGTATTTCTGCGTTTCCTTTTCCATTCCTCAGAATGAAAGGAGTCCGTTCCGTCCAGCGTGAAAAAATTTCCACGCAAGACCCATCCTATTTTACCAGATTCAGATATTCCTGCGAGGGGGGGGAGCGACATTTTAGGCATTTTCTTGCATATTTCTCCCCTTTACTCATTCTGAGCCGTCACAAATGGAAAGGAATGGAGAAAAAAGGAAAGAGATCCCCCCCGAACGACCATCTCAAAACAGCGCGGCCGGAAGCTCTCTAGAACCACCTGACCGCACGGTGTCTGTTTGGCGCACAAGATCCGCTTAATATGCGGTACGCGATTTCGCCCCCTTCTTCTTTTTCGATTTAGCGGCTTTCTCCGCCGCTTCTGCTTCTGCTTTCTCTTCCTCCGTCACGATCTTCAGCACTTTCGGACGATATTTATGGTCACGTTTCCGAATGACGCGCACATTGACGATCTGGTCCGGCTCAGCCATCGGATCCGGATTTGCCGGGTCGATCCGCTGAAGCTGCGACAGAACGTCCATTCCCTTGACGACACGCCCGAAAACGACAAATTTACCGTCCATTTCCCGCATCGGTGTGAAACACAAGAAAAAACGCGATCCGGCAGTATTCGGTCCAGCATTGGCCATGCTGACCGTTCCGCGATAGTGAGTCCGCATGCTCTTCTCGTCAAATTCGTCGCGGATCGCATATCCCGGGCCACCGTCCAGAGTCTCCATCGAGCGCCCGGATTCGGCAAACAGCCCTGGAACGACCAGCTCAAAATACAGTCCGTCGTAAAAGCCCTTTTCCGCCAGATAGATGAAGTTCGCAACGGTATTCGGCGCCTCGTTCTCGTAAAGTTCCAGTACGATGGCCCCTTTCGTCGTTTCAAGCTCCACGCGAGGCAGGTCCCCCGCCGTTTTGTCCCGCTCCCGCAGTACAGACTCTTTTGCCCACGCCGTCCGATAGTAGACCAAGTCTTTCTGGAAAGCCTTGCAGCGCTCGCTCAAAACGTTTTTCGCCTCAGCTTCTGCAAAGTATTTTCCCGCCTTTTCAAACTGATTCAGCATGAACGCCGTCTCACCCGCAGCATCGTAGAGATCCGGCAAAATGTCCTGTACATTCTGCGCAAAGAGCCCTTCCAAGATCTTCGAGGCACGTTCGTACTCTTCCATCGCCAATCGAACTTCCAAAACCTCCACGATCACACGGAGCATCTCCGGATCCCGCGACGGCGCTTCATTCCACGCCTCTTCGGCATAGTCCATGAGCTTCGGGTGCAGCTTCGTCAGAAAATCCGCATACTTCTGAAGTTTCTCACCGATCTCCTCGCGTTCCTCTTCGTCGGTTTCCAGCTTGACGTACTGCTTCTGCAGCTCGCGCACATTCTGGACTGCTTTTTTGTAGGCTTCCTGAGCCTTTTGGTAGCGTACCGCAGCAGGATTCGAGACTCCGGAACGAGATGCCTTTTTCTTCGAGACCGTGCCCGGCGCGGCAGCTTCTGAAGGTTCCGTTTCTTCGACTTCAGCCTCCGTTTTCGCTCCCGCTTTAGCTCCAACTGCGGCAGTTGGCCCCATATCCAGACGCGGAACGCTAGGAACTCCCTGTGCATGGAGACTCTGTAAAACAAAAAAGACGGAAACGAAACCCGTCAAAACGAATGAAAATTTCAGGCCGTGTTTCATGAAGGAAACCTTTCCGGAAAGAACTGACTGGTTCTGCAAATCGCTTACCTTTTTCTCAATTATAGAGTGTCTGACAGGAATTGCAAGCCGTTCCCCTCTTTTTTTGAGATTTTTTCCGAAATTTTTTGTGAAAATTTGCGTCTTTCCGGAGATTTACACTCTGCAAAGGTTTTTTGGCCCTAAATGTGGCAAGTCTCCGACGCCCCATCCCTCAAAAAACAAAAAACGCACAAAATACCACAAAACAGAAAATCCACTAAAATCGATACATGTATTAAATTCATCACTTTAAAAAATTTATTTTGGCAAAATTTGCAAAAAAAACAAAAAATTGATTGAAGTTTTCCAAAATTATGATACAATCTACTTATCGCTCGAAATGGCCAATGGGAAAAATAGCTGTTTGATGCGGCAGACGTGTATTCAGGAGGATGCCGTCTGTGAGAAATGTGGTCGCAATTTCCGCCTGTACGAGGGGAAAAACCGATTTCTCGTAATTTTACTCCAAGATGTGCGTCGCAGAAAGGAAAAGCTGGTTTCCTTGCGACGGCGTTGATCTCTTGAAGTAGAAGAGGGACTTCATGAAGAAAAGAAAAAAATTTCGCAGGGACGACGAGGATGTAAGGGAATTCTCCCGAAGCTGTATGGACATTTATCTGAAGGACATCAATGGAGTGGACCTTCTAACGGCCGAGAAAGAGCAGGAGCTTGCAGAGCGTGTGATGCTGGGTGATGAAGAAGCCCGTGATATGCTCATTGCGGCTAACCTTCGTCTCGTCGTAAACATTGCGCGCAAGTATGTGCGGAAAGGCTGCCCACTGGATGACCTCGTCGAAGAGGGAAATCTTGGTCTGATCAAGGCGGCGAGCCGTTACGAGCATAACGCAGGTGCGCGTTTTTCGACGTTTGCGAGTTACTGGATCCATCAGAGGATCCGCCGTGCTCTCGTGAACATGACGAGGACCATTCAGATCCCGACGTACATTGCGGAGTACATGACCAAGTGGCTTCGCGAGGCCGTTATTCTGGAAGAGCAGCTCCAGCGGACTCCCCGTCCGGAAGAGATCGGACGGCGCATCGGTATCAATCGGAACGACATTCAGAAGATCCTCTGTGCATTGAATTCCATGAAAACCGCCTCAAGCCAGGAAACTGTCGACGGCAACGGGATGGAATTCATGCTCGTAGATGAACGGATCCGTACGCCGGAAGAGATCGCCATCGAAAAAAGCAACTTGGAATATCTGGCGAAAGAGCTGAACAATCTGACGGAACGCGAAGCTGAAGTACTGCGGCTCCGCTTTGGACTTGACGGTAAAAAGGTACACACATTGCGAGATGTGGGAGAAAAACTCAATCTCACGCGGGAAAGAGTGCGTCAGATCAAAATCGAAGCTCTCCATAAGCTCGGGATCTGCTTCGAAGTCAACCGGTAACACTGCCGGCGGCTTTGAAAATCAGGGATTTGGAAGAAATTTGAAAAAATTTAGAGAAACTGGAAGATCGGAGGAAAGAAGATCAATGGACCGCACGGAAGTCATGAACGCCATCCCGCACAGAGACCCGTTTCTTTTTATCGACGAGATCGACGAAGTCACGGAAGATCGGATCGTTTGCCGAAAAACCTTTACGGGCGAAGAAGATTTCTTTAAGGGGCATTATCCGGATTTTCCGCTCGTGCCGGGCGTTCTCCTCTGCGAGTCCGCTCTCCAGGCTGGAGCCGTCTTTCTTGCGAAGAAGATGGAGTCTGATACCAAATCGTTCGCAGGCAAGATGCCGGTCGTGGCAAAAATGAGCGACATTCGCTTCCGGCAGATCGTGCGTCCTGGTGAAACCATCCTCATTCAGGCAGACTTGGAAGACTTCTACTCCAACGCTTTCCAAATGGCTGGAACGGTCACCGTGAACGGGAAAATGTCCGTGAAACTCAAGTACACCGTCATGATGGTCGAAAAAGAATGACCTCGCTTGAAGATGATGGCCGAAACACGGGATCCTGCATCTTTAGGAGCCGGTCAAGACGCTGCGCGATGGTCTCCGCTTCCGAGAGTGTGTTTTCTCGGCCAAACGAAACACGGAGGGTACCAACTGCAAGCGGCTCAGGAAGAGCGATCGCAGTGAGAACGTGAGAAGTTTGCGTTTTTTGACTGTCACACGCAGCCCCTGTTGAAACGCAGATGCCATGCAGGTCAAGACGGTGAAGGAGTGCTTCACCGTTTTTTTCTGGAAAAGAAAGACTCAAAAGCCCAGGCAGACGCCTCCTTCCGCCGTTCCGTGTGAATGGCTGGCCGGACTGCGCGAGAAGCGTTAAAAGGCGTTTTTCAAGTTCTCGAAGATGCGCGGCAGTTTCTTTCATCTCGGTGCAGTTCTTTTTCAAAGCCGCGGCCATTCCCGCGACCGCAGCTGTGTTTTCCGTTCCTGCACGCATTCCGAATTCCTGCGCTCCGCCGTCCAAATACGGAGTCAAAGGCGTTCCGCGTTTCACATACAGAAAACCCGCTCCGCGCGGTCCATTGAATTTGTGTGCCGAAGCGGAGAGCAGTTCCACGCCAAGTTCCCGCACATTTACCGGAATGTGTCCGACTGCCTGAACTGCATCCGTGTGAAAAACCGCCCCATGCGCGTGCGCGATCTCTGCCAGTTCCCGGATCGGCTGAATGGTTCCGATCTCGTTGTTCGCCAGCATCACCGACACCAGCCGCGTATCGCCGGAGATCCGTTCTTTCAGGACCTCTGGAAGGATCTCTCCCTGTCCGTTTACCGGTAAATGATTGACCGACACACCCATTCCCTCCACTGCCCGGCAAGTCCGCAGAACGGCGTGGTGTTCGATCTTTGACGTCACAAAAGACGTTTTTCCTGCCGCATTCTCAAGCGGAATGGAACCTTTCAGTGCCCAATTGTCGCTTTCCGTTCCTCCTGAAGTGAAAAGGATCTCGTCCGGCTCCGCTCCAAGACACTCCGCGATCGTCTCCCGCGCAGCCATTAACGCCTTTTTGGCCGGTCGGCTGAGAGCGTAAAGGCTCGACGGATTCGCGAAATTATCGAGCAAAAACGGTTTCATCGCTTCCCATGCTTCCGGAGCCAACGGTGTTGAGGCGGCATGGTCTGCGTAAATAAACGGTCGCGAAGTACTCATGAGAACAGTTTGCAGCCTTCCTGTTTGAAATCCTCGATCTTGTCAAGCAATTCCTCCGGAGTGACCTCCAGATAGTCCGCAAGACAATCCAGGCAGAAAAATTCGGACGCCTTCGTATCGATCAGTTTTTTGGTCAGTCCAAGCTCATTTTTGGTTAAAGGAGTCTTGGCGCAGACACGGCAGGAATGGGATTCAGTCCGCTTCATTGGAAACCTCAAAATCGTTGATGGAAAATTCGGGAATGTCTTTTCCGCGATACTCCGAGTCCATGATCCCAAGCTGTCTTTTGATGATGGCCCGCATTTCGCAGGCGCGTTTCAGGCAGTAGTGATTGAACGTTCGGGCAGAAATATCCTGCGGACAGCGAACATTGGGGAAAAGGAGCTTGAGCCAGGCAGTTGCCAGACGTTTGACCGCCTCCGTATCACGCGTGTCAGCAGCCGGCGGAACGTGAACGAGCTGATCCACGATCGCCCGGTAGGAGGTGTCGCTGCGCAGGAGATGAAGGATCGAGCAGAAATACTCGGAATTCAGCGCCCAGCCGGAGATCTTCAAGTCATCGTGCATGCGCGGTATCTTCCAGCCCTTGATGAAACCATGAAACCGGTCGATCAGAGCACTTTCGTGGAAAACGTCCGGAAGCTCCTGAAACATGTCCGTCATGCCTTCCATTTCCATCGTTTCTTTCCGAATATTTCCGGACAAAACGACTCCCGCATCGGCATTTCCTCTGATGTTTCCGACGGTATACTCACCCGATTCCATGTACCCTTTCAGCGCGGCGCGCATTTCATTGACGTCCGGAAAAGAGATCGTCTGGACTTCATCCAAAACGATGAAATCATTTTCCGCGATCAGACCGTGCCTGGATCTGGAAATGTCGTAAAACATCTTCGCACGGCTCATGACCCCGCCGCTTGAAAGCCAGCCAAAACGGCTGACGCGGCCGTAAAGATACGATTTCCCGGTCCCTTTCGGAGCAAGCTCCACCAGATTCAGGCGTTTCTCCACAAACGGAAGAAGGCGTGTGAGCATCGTCAATTTTGCCTCATCATCCTCATAGCCGTCCGCATTGTAGTCCACCGCGCCGAGCAGAACATTCAGCCATTCCTTGATGCTGAATTCATTTCGGACCTCTTTGTAGTAGTCCAGCTCAACTTCGTAGGGACAGAAATTCTGAAACTCCATCAGACGGATCTTGCCGGGCTGACGCGGTCTTACAAGATCATTAGGAGGTCGGTAGCCGAGCTGAATGATCCCCCACGTGTCTTCGCTTTTCAGAAGCTCTTCACTGCATGCAGCCCAAACGGGCTCCTCGATGACCGTTTCTTTGCCCGTCACACCGTAATCCGGCAGGGAAAAGGTCCGGCTGTTCGTCTGAATGTCGATATTAATGGAGACCTTTGCCAGGATCGTGACCCACTCATTCCTCATAATGCGGTCCTTGATCCCTTTCCAATCCTCTTTACGGGGAATGTTTTCCTTAACGAATGCACTTAATTCCTCTTGGTCGAATTCTCCATTTTCATCCGCAAAACGGTCCGTGAGCCAGTCGCGGAGAAATGAAGGAAGACTCAAGGCTGAAAAAAAGTTGTTTTTTTTCAGATCCTTAAATACGACCATGGCATCAAAATGACTGCGCAGTTTTTCGATCATCAGGTATTTTTCCTTTTCAAACCAAAGAAGTCTATCTTCTTCATTCCTTCCTGCTCGATCTCAAAGTCAAAACAGGTAAGCAGTGAGTCATTATCATAAAGTTCCGCTCGGTACGTGCCAGGTTTTTTCAGGTCGTGCAGGACCGATTCAAACCATTTTTCGCCGTCGCTCTGGACAGGATAAAAGGATCCATTGACCTTCAGGTTCGGCATTTCGAGCTGCGTGAGGCAAAAAAAGCGCACTTTCGCGACAGTACGCGCCCCAGCTTTGATCTTCGGGCTTTCGAGTTGGATCTCCACCTCCTGTTCCGAATCCAAAGTCAATTCGATCAGCGGAATGACGACTTCTTCAAGCGACGCGCCGCCGTGAACTTCACACGTATCTTTTCGGCCGCCGCGGAACATATCGTAATTGGCAAGCGACCAGAAGCCATTTCCATCCGAGGCAAGATCTGGTTTTTCATCCATCTCGTTTTGCGGACAGCATCGGCCGGAATGCTTTCCTTTTTCCGACATTTCCCATCGGTTTTCGTGTTCATTCAAGACCGCTAGACGGCTGGCGCCATGATCTGAAACGATCAGGACTCGGTCATATTTCCCGCACTCTAGACGGTCGCAGACCCGTTTCAGCACATCATCGAGTATCCTTAACTCTTCTTCGATGTACCCGGCATCTGCGTTTCGCATATGCTTTAATTTATCGAGACGCCCTTCCTTTTCCCGATGCTCTTCAGGCCACGCGTATTCCTGCGCGTTAAAGAAGTCATCATTAAATTTGGTCAGCGTCGGCAGTTCCGCCCGAACGATGTGAGTTTTCATTCGGAATTTCAAATCATTCGCCCGAGATTGCAGGAACGAAAGATACTCGACCCCCAGTGCATCGACCCAAATCAGGAACGTGCGATGCGGAGCGCTCAAAAAACGGCCCAGTACGGCTCCGCGGGTCGGAAGCTGATTGAACGGTCGGCGATGCGCCAATTCTTCGACCTGATGCAGAAATTCCGGAGTCAGCTGATTGGTGAGTTTCAGGCGTTTGTATTCCTTAAAATACGACACGAGAAGCTGTCTCAGCTCTTCCTGCAAAACGCCGGAAAAATCATACTCGGCAAGCCAGGCATGAAGTGCGGGGTAAATGTTTCGGAGTTCCGCGGGAAACGTTTCCTTCTTTTCCAGAGAGCCGATGATCGCTTGGCGTTCCAGCTGTGTCTGGTCCGTAAGGTAAAAGATCCTGTTTTCTTTCCTGAATTTGGTACTTTCCAAGTACGTCCGGATCCCTTCCTCTCTGCCGCGCAGAAGTTTTTTACGCTCCTGGTACATTTGAGGAAAACGTTCATCATGATGGGGAAGCTGAAGCAGTGCCGTCTGGAGCTGCTTCGGAAAATCCTGCGCACTGGCACATTTTTCGGCCGCGAATTCAAGATACGACGCCTCGTTTTTCTTCTTTCGGAGCTTCAGTGCTAAAAACTGACGCCAGGACCCCGTTTCCGCAAGCTCCAGATCCGGATCTTTCTGAAATTCTTCCCACTGTTTTTCGGAAAGCCATTCCTGCCGAGCGTTAAACGACGGATCTTGCCAGCGAAGATATTCAAACACAGATCGGACCCGATCCTGTACCTTCAAAAAGGGCAGGCTGCTCAAAACGCACAAATTCCCCGTCCGACCGGATTCTAACGCCTCCAGAAGTTTCTGAAACCCATTTTCCGCGTTTTCCGACGACCCAATGAGAAACTGAGTGACCGAAATGGGCGCTTCTTCCGAGGTCGGCTGCAAAAAACAGACTCGTTTTCCATTAAATTTGGGATCTAAGGTACACATTTTTTCAAGAAAATGCCGAGAGAACCGACAGATTACGACCAATTTATGGGAAAGCCAGAGGTCTTTCAGTCTCAAAAACGGATTTATGTCCGGAGAAAAACGCACACTCTCTCCTGCGCCCAAAAGAAAATGCTCCTCTGGGGCATCGTTTTCCTTGAGCCAGTCTTTAAGCCGATCCCAATCCGGCGGAAGATCCTCTCCGGCACAAAAAGCACTGACGCGAACATCCTTGCGTGACGGGAAGGCATTCAGGACGGCTCTGTAGTCCTCCATAGTCTCCACCGACACAAAAAACGGCATTCGGGACGGTCCCTCAAGGTAATTTTGGATCTGAAGGACCGCTTCGTTTAAACTGGATTCTTTCACGTTCTGCTACCCCTCATACTCCGTAAGGATCCGGATGCCCGCGTCTACGGAATTCTGCACGACCCAATTTAACAGCGAACGGATCTGCGCTTCGCTGAAATCGGCAAAACGTTCCTGGACCCGCGCGCAGCCGGAGTTGTCGTACTTTTTTCGCGCGAGTGTTTCGACCGCACGACGCACACTGTCCGAATCAAACCACGCATAGCAATAAACGGTGAGTTTCCCGGAAAGGTAATCGCGAACTTCATTGGGATCCTGGAGAAGAAGCTGGTATTTACCGACGATATACTTCTGGAATGCCGCATCGATCTGAGTCTGGTCGGTCAGTACTTCCATAAATTTGGGCGGTGCGTTCAGAAAGTCCAGCACATCCTGCAGCTCCTGCGAATCATGATTTTTTCGATTCAAAATATCAAAGATGCGTTTCGTTTTTTCGCGTTCTTCTTCCGGAACCATGATCACGATCGGCGTACGGTATTTTTGGGACCAGGCGTAGGGAGTGTCTGTCCCCGTAAGATCTTTCCAAAGCCGGCGCATATTCGATGATGCCTGTTCATGCTGAACCTTTTCCGCATGGTATTCGACCTGCGTATCCGCTTCATTCCTCTCTTTCAGGAACAGATCGTGCCCGATGTTCGCGTAGATCTTGTGGATCGATTCATCATCGAGCTGCTGGAGGTGAAGATCGTAGACCTGCCGGAATATCTGCACTCGGTTGGCGAACAGTTCCTCGAGGGCGTCTGCGTGGGTCTCCAGCTGCGTCATGAATTTCTGCTCGCTCTCGTAGGAAAGTTTTCCATGAAGAGCGATCTCCTTAAGGAAACCGAGAAACACTTTAAGCTCGGCACGTTCTGACATCAGGATCGCACACGGGATCTTGAGCGTCCGAAGTTTTTCACGCCATTCCTTGAAGCACTCCGTAAGAGAATTGGGAGTCGTCCCCAAAAACCGGCTGCTGAGTTCCATGATCCGGTAACTCGTGAGCAGTTTTCGGATCTCATCTTCACCGACGCCTTGATCCCACAGCCAAAGTGCTTCGTTTCGGAAGAGTTCCTGCACATCACGCAAAACATCCGGAACGCGGAGTTTATTCGCGAGTTCAAGGATCCTTCCGCCTTCGAAATGCGTCAAAAACGCTTTCATTCCCTTGCGTGCGTTTTCCGCAGTCAAGAGTTCCGCGGCCGTTTTCTCAAGTTCCGGCTTCTCGTTCAGCAGGCGGCCGAGTTTCGAGGCGATCTCTGCCGTGGAGCTTTGATCTTTACTGTTGTTGGAATTCGCGAAACCGGCAAGCAGCTCCAAAAACTGCGTGCAGTTCGGGCGGTCCAGTTCCTTAAGACACCAGATCGGAAATTGCAGCGTTTTCAGCTTGCTGCAGAGCTGCCGCGTGACCGATTCGATCGATCGACCGTCGATATTCCACACATTCTTGGCAAAGCGTATGAACGCTGCCTGTTCCGGCGACAGGACCTCGATGGATTTCTCTTTGTAGCGGTTACTTGGCTGGAAGTGGTGCTTGATGTTTTCCGCGACGATCTCTGCCAGCTTTTCTTCCGTCATCTGCGAGCTGCTTTCGCCGTCCGTGCAGCGATATTTACTGTCCGCGCAGTTCCGCAGCAAATACCCCGTCAGGTATGCGTAAAAATTGCACGGCATGAAACCGTTTTGGATCAGCAGGCCGAAAATGTCACTGATCTCCACACGCCCAACTTTCTGGAAACCTTCTTCGAGTAACGCGTCCACTTTTTGCTGCAATTTCTCAAGATCCGTCTCATTTCCCCGTACCCATTCGACCACTTTGACCGACACGATACCGCCGGAATTCCTGCGAATACCAAGATCCACGACTTTTTTGGGGACTGAGCTGCACACCCCCCACATCGCCTCAGTCATCGGAACGCTGTCGAGTGAAAGCGGGAAACGTTTTACGACGATCCACGCCAAAGCGTTCGTCACATCCGCGATGCATTGGCAATTCTGGCCGGACGGATCTTCAAACGAGTAGACCTTGAAAATACCGTTTTCGATCTCTTTACGCCAATTCGTCAGGATCTCTCCTGCCAAACGGTCGTTGTTATCCGCGCTTTTTCGGTCGATACTCCGTAAATTCACGGCTTCCGCGCAATATCGCGCCCATTCTTCAAACTTCTCATCCAGGAGCCGCGAGTCGGAAGCGTCGATAAATACGAGCGAACGGTAGCGTTCATCTCCCAGTGCCCCCTGGATCGCTTTTGTCAGAGAACTCCGTTCATCTCGGGTGCGCGCGACCGCAAGGACGGCCGGGATCCTGTATTCCGGCGTGTCTTTTGAAGGCGGATTGGAGAGTGCGTTGATCTTCTGCGTGAAATTCTGCGAGGTGACCACCGTGACCGTGTATCGGCACCGTTGCGAAAGAGTCAATCTATTCTTGAATTCCTCCTCAAATTTCCCCAGCTGAGCCAGCTCGGCCGTTGAGGTCTCCATCTTTTTCTTTTTTTCTTTATCGACTTTCTCCTGGTCGGCAGACATTGCGGAGGCGGCGAAAACAAAGACTCCTTTTCCCAGCTCTTTCCTGAAAAGAATATTCCGGTTCACGAGTGCTTTGGCGATATTCACAGGCCGGTCGGCCAGTTGGCCGCATCCCTCGAACGCGAGTTTCAGATTTTCCTCCGTCGCCTGGAACAGCGAAAGCTGATTCCCCATTTTTTCATTGATCGCCTGCATCATCAGGACCGTTTTCAGAACGCGTTTTTCTTCCCGGTCCAGTCCCTCATGCTTCATCATGTAGGTATCGAGGATCATGCGGATCCGCGTATCGAGATTGCTCCGTCCCATTCCGCTTCCGTGATCCTCCGTTCCTTTTTCATAGAAAAAGTTCCAAAGATGATCGATCGTCAGAATATCCTCATTGTCCGGGTAATGATTATTGATGAACCACTGAAACGCTTCCTCATCATTCGTATTCTTGATGAAGTTGAACATACTGCGCTGGTTCGAGGCGAAGTTTTCGGAAATGTACTTCAGCAAAAGTGCCGCCATGGGGTGCAAAGGCAGCATCCGGGCAAGGGTATCTTTCCCTTTTTTCGGATCTTTCCAAACGATCTCCGCGACTTTCTTGCAGGATTCGATCATCATATCTTTCAGACCATAACAATCCTTGCCCCCGTTCAGGATCGCGGACCATTCGTCCTGCAGAGCGGATCTCACGTGGATAACGTGCCCGATCAGGTCGAAGGCGATGGAATCCGGAAGTTCGATCTTGCTCGAAATGAATCGGTCGCGGATCTTTTTACCCTCCTTATCCGTTTCCGTAAACATACTGTCGTGCGTCACGATCACCATATAAAACGGCTGTTCGGACGTCAGTTCGACGAGTTTTTGGAGCCCGGCCATTTCATTCTGATTTTTCCGGAAGAACTCAGAGAACTCATCCCACACGAACACGATCGCTTTCAGACCATTCTCCGAGATCACCTTCTTCAGCCACTCTTTCAGGTCATCCATCGTGCGTGAAAACATCGTGATCCCATGCGCATCACCGAGTTTCTGGAGGTCCTGTACCAGTGACTGTACCGTACAGTTCGGATTCTTCAACTGCTCGATGATCCCCTCGATACTTTTCCCCGCAAGGCTGCCGAGCATCTGATTTTCCGGCATCCGGATCAGTGCGGCAAGATACTCCTGATTCGCCGGAAGTTCGAGCCATTTCAGGATACTTCCGCGCAGGGTATCGGCACCGCAGAACTCCAATTTCGCCCTTTTCAGTGCCTTGGACGTTTCTTCGTAGATCGCCATGGTAAGATCGCGAATGTTGTTGATCTCACTGGATCCATAGCGGTACACCGTCACGATCTTCCCCCGCTTGTGCCCCAGAAGCCGGTCGCGCAGATCCGTTTCACGGCGAAGGTCATCATACTCGTTAAAGTACTCTTTCAACTCCTCGCCGCTGCACTCCAGAAGCGTCTTCAATGCCCACGCAATACGTGATTTTCCCGTGCCGTACGCACCTTCGATCCAGATACTTTTCCGGTCGCTGCTCGTTGCGCGTCCCAGCATTCGCTCCGCGGCCTTGAGAAGATCGATGAACGTTTTGTGCGGAAACGTATCCTGCCAACGGAAAGAGGGGTCCTTGACCGAGTGTTCGTTGATCTCCGACGGAAAATCGACGACTTCGAGGTAATCGCTGTATTTATTCATGACTATTCCTTTCTAAAACAGAGTGAGAACATCTTGTGAGCTTTTATCTTCACGCAGATCGATCTTGTCTAGATCGTGTGTGAACGACACATGGATAAATTCCGGGTATTTCACACTGGCTGCATTCAGAAACTGTTCCATTTCATCACGGTCCAGCCCAAATATCTGCGCAGGACTCACGCCTGCCGACTCGACCGTGTTATCCATCAGACGAGCAAGCGAAAACTGATAGTACCCCTCACACGCCTCCGCGTACTTATAAAGCGAATACAAAATCACCCGCGCGTCCGACACACACGTCTTCGTTCGCGTCAAATACTCCTCTTTTCCCGACTTCTCTACCACACCGAAATTCAGCACCGTGCCGAGAGGAAGGTCGCAAAGACGTTTGAAGGCATACAGGATGCTGCTTATATTTCCTTTACTTTGGCCTACCATTTCAAGCATTCCTTCTATTTCGGCCTTAGAATATTCCTGACCGGTCGTCATATTCTTGATATACCATTGAATTTGCAAATTGTATGCAAGATTGGACAACATTAAGGAAAGACTGCTTTCACTCTCCCATCCCAGTTTGCAAATCAGGTCTGCGAAAGGTGAAAAAACGTCTTTTTCGATCAGACAACCTGCTGCTTTTAAAAATGTTTTAAATTTGGTGACTTGCGGCTGATTAAGTCCAGTTTCCGCCCAAAAATCATTTTTAAGTTCAAAGAATTGGCTAAGCCATTCTGTTTTAGGGGCATGGTTACTGAAACAGTTGATAGTCATTTTCATATTAGCTCCATTTCCTTGAGGAATTTTTAAGGAATCATAGGCAAAACAGCCTGCTGAAATGTTGTGGCATTCATGGCAATTACGACAATTGTGAATGCTTAAATTAGGGGTAAATGAAACACTGTTAAATCTACAGTTCGCAAGGCACGCGCCGCATTGAACACAGTAGGCAGCTTTTCGGAATACATGACGAAACAGTTTTCCAAAATCAGGATTTTCCTTGAGCAAACGTTCTGCTATTGCCACAACGATTCCATCTTTTTGAATGGAAACCGTGAAAGGAAAATGTTTATTTCGGAAATCAATAGAGTATTCGTTAGGTGCACGTATATTAAAACTTCCGATTGTTTTTATCCATTCCTGCCAATTTGTTTTAGGAGATTCTATTGATATTAAAAGTTCTCCATTCGTGATATTTTCAGAATAATGCCCAACGGGATTATTTTTCAGGAAATTGCCATTTTTACGCGCATTCCATCCTCCATTTGCAATATATTCATTGTCTGCCATCATTTCACGCCCATTGGATTCAATAATAATTTGAACCAAAGGTTCCATTTCCTTACGGTAATTCACATATTGGAAAAAGTCCGCTTTGGAATTTCCTCCCATGGGGCAACACAAGCAACCAACTCGTGCGCACCCTTTTTTATAGGCATCATTAATAAGCAGTTTTTGAGCATACGTATAAAGCCAAATTTCAACGGATGACCATTCATAAATAGATTTGGCCGTAATTTGTCCTTTAACTTTCCCATAAAAGTCAACGTACCCATACTCGTCTTTATTCCATAAACGCGAAGCCTTTTGTGTCAACTGTTCATCTCGTGCCAGACTCTCATGTGCCCTGACCCCCACAAATGCCATTCCCTGATAATCCGGTTTTTTGAGGATCTCACGCAATTTAAGGACCTGCGGGGTCGATTTATGCACGGAGCAGCACCAGCGGAGGACGCGGGAGGGGGGGCCGAAGAGGCGCCAGCTTTCTTCCGGCTGGAGGTGTGAGGCGGCTCGGTAAAACTCGATCTTTTCCTCTCGGCACTGTGTTTCGACACGGTCGATCACATCGTATGTGTCCGGAAATTCCATCCCTGTGTCGCCGAAAACCACCACAAAACTGCTTTTCGGCAGTGCTTTTTTGACCAGCTCCAAAAGAACGATACTGTCTTTTCCGCCGGAAAACGCGACGTGGAAACAGTCGAGCTTTTTGCGGTACCGTTTGTAAACGTCGAAGATCTTTTTGACCGTCATCTGTTCGAGAACATCCAATAATCCCCGATTTTTTTCACACATCGTCTCCAGATCGACCGGTTGGAGCGTCTCACCCTCCGGAACCGCCAGTTTCCCATCCGCATCGGACAGATATTCGATTTCTGGTTTCACATATAGCGACCCGCCGCGTGTTTTGGCGGCCTGAACTCCCCGATACCAGTAGACGTTGGATTCTGCCCACATGTACGGAAAATCGTCCTGTTTGTCATATTTCCACTGCTGGTCGAAACCCAGAATATCCATCTCTCTCGCGTACACCGGCCGCGGCTCCTTGGAAAAAAGCGGCGTGCTGTCGTTCAGCAGGATCCCGCCCGTCTCCGGATCGTATGTGTAAGCGTACATTTTATTTCCTCATTTCTTTCCTGGTCCGCAAGACCTGTGCAGCTTTGGCGATTTCTTCAACAAAAATTCCCCGACGGCAAATAAAACACTTTTCCACTAAATATTTTCCGATGGTTTCAGCGTCAAGCTCCGTCAGTGAAGCCTCAGACACCGCGGCCAGTGCTTCTTCCAGAGAAGTAAATCCCGCGGAGCGGCGAACGATCGCACCCGCGTGCTGACTGGTTGCCGAACGGCTGAAAAACGCAAATTTCACGCTGACGAGCCGACAATAACTCTCCAAAAGGAACGAGTTCCACGGTATACCGTCGATGAATGGGAATGGCATGAAACTGTCGATCTCCTGAAGCGGGATCACATCCGCATCATACATGAATTGCTCGATCGCCCGGTCCGCCTTTTCAATATCGAAATTCACACAGGAACAAGCAACGAACCGATTCTCATCGACCCGGAGCATCACCTCTAATGCCGCCTGCAGGATCAGGTTACTCTTTGGGCCGTAGACGCCTTCCTCAAAATCCCGCAATTCCTGGAACGTCAGCTCGTCATGCTTAAGGCAGAAACGTCTGCAAACATCGTATCCGCTCATTTTCACGCCTTTGGGAGTCAAAACGTTCCCGGATCTTTCATACCGCTCCGCTGCGTATTCCTGATAAAAATACTCACGCAGCGCAGTTTCCGACAGATCCGCGTTCCATTCAAGACTTTCGGTGAGCTCAAGACTCGCGAGCGAAAAGAAACCGTTCTCCCGGATCTCTTGCTCGATACACTTTAAATTAGCATCGCGTTCCTGCGAAGAAAACTCGATCATCTCACGATGCGTGTAGACTCTGGTCGAAACGTGGAGATACTCCGGGTATTTTTGCAGTACCCACTTGATCTTCTCAAGCGGAATGTACGGAAGACGTTCCTGAAGCTGTTCGTATGATAAAACAGGTTCCTGAAAAAAACAGTCGCGAACGATCTGCTCAAGCGTCAGATTCTTTTCAAATAGAATATACTCTGGATAAATGTACGATTCCTGACTGACTGACTGACTGACTGACT
>JAFQOH010000129.1:0-27422 GCA_017403345.1 Thermoguttaceae bacterium | reverse complement strand
TACTGCGTGCCGAGGATGACGAATTCACGCGCGGCAAAGCTCAGCGAAACGCTCGTGCTGCTCGTGTGGGTGCCGATCTTCGGATCGCACGGGAATTTGCCCGCGTTGAAGATCACGTAATCCGGCTGGCCGAAATCTCGCAGTTCCGAGTCGGTCGGCATGATGAGCATGTTGCGCATGAACAGCGCATGGTAAGCGCGGGTGCAGATGATGCGCACTTTCACGCGGCATTCTTCATCCCAGCCGGCAAAACCGTCCACAACGTACAGACGGTCGCACATGTTGAAGTAGTCGATCGCACGCTGACGGTTCCGCGCAAACGTTTCCGCGTCCGTCTTCATGTTGATATTGCCCCACCAAATGTCCTGATCCGTTTCTGCATCTTCCACAATACGTTTATCTTTCGGGCTGCGTCCGGTTTTCAGACCAGAGTTCGTCATGAGTGCGCCGGTGCTGGAAATGGCGGCACTGTCGTGAGCAAGCGCGTCCGCGTAAAGGACCGCCGCGACCGGGTTCCGAAGAACATTTTCCTGGAAAATTCCATACTGTGAAAGATTCATATTCTACTCTCCTGAAATATTGAGTGTGTCGAAACTCTTACCGTCGATGACATACCGGCGTCATCTCTAAACCTGACTGTCAGGCCTGCGGTCCAAGAGTTTCCCGTGAAAGCAGGACTGTTCGGGGACGGTCCAAAACTATCGCGGGACGACATAGTATTGCATAATTTCAGAGAAATGGAAGGGGGAGGGGGGGATTTTTCACGCATTTTCCGTCCATTTTTTTTACTTTTTCCAAAATTTTCCAAATTTCACGCTCTGAAGCCTTGACTTTTCGCTTCTTTCTCTTAAAATGAAGCGAATATCGGCCCGGATGTAGATAAAAAACTATCGGTATCCGCCCCCTTTCTCACCCTTTTTTTGGCAATTTGGAAAATCATGGCCTCAAAATTACCTATTTTAACATTTTCGCTGTTTTTGGGCTCTTTTTTGCTGTTTTTCTCCCTCATTCAGGGGGGAAATGTGCTTGAGGCTCAAAATGGCCCTTCCGAGTTGAAACGGTTTGAATTTCAGGGGGTCGAGATGGCTGTCCCGATCCGGATCGTGCTGTATGCCCCGGATGAGGAGACTGCGAAACGGGCGTCCGACGCCGCATTGGGACGCTTCCGGGATCTGAACGCGCGGCTGAGCGACTACGACGAAAACAGCGAGATCCGCCAGTTCTGCGACAAAGCGTTTCCCGGCGAATTCGTGTGCGTCGGCGAGGATCTCTGGACGGTCCTCCAGCTGGCGGTGCATCATGCGGAGCTCTCGGAAGGGGCGTTCGATCCAACGGTGGGACAGGTCGTCCGACTTTGGAGACACGCGCGCAAAAGTCGGCGTCTTCCTCCGGAAAAACGGATCCGCGAGACACTTCAGACGGTGGGATGGGAAAATATTCTTTTCGATCCGGAAAAGCAGGCGATCGCACTTTCAGAACATGGTGCAAAGTACAATGTGCGGCTCGATCTTGGCGGGATCGCCAAAGGGTACGCGATCGATGAGGCGCTTGAAACGATGCGGATCCTCGGTGTTTCACGTGCGCTGGTCGATGCCGGCGGAGACGTGGGAGTCGGTGATCCGCCTCCGGGAACAGACGGCTGGAAGATCGGCGTCGCATCGATACGGGAAGGAGAAGGTCCGACGGAATTCTGGACCCTTTCCAACTGCGGCGTCGCGAATTCCGGCGACATGTACCAGTACGTTGAGATCGGCGGGAAACGCTACTCCCACATCGTGGACCCCAAGACCGGCCTGGGGCTGACGGACAGGCTTTCCGTCTCGGTCATCGCTCCGACGGCAGCGAACGCAGACGCTCTTGCCTCAGCATTCAGCGTGCTCGGACCGGAAAAAGCAGTCCGGCTTGCGGAAACTCTCGAAGGCGTTCAGACGCTAATCCACCGGCTTGCTGAAGATGGAAACGTCCAGCGGTTTGGAAATGTTGCGGAATAGAGTTCGGAAGTCCGGCGTCTATTCCCGACTCTCCGAATCTTCCAGGACGTTTGCATCCACCTCCAGCCCTTCATCCTCCAGTCCTTCACCCTCCAGTCCTTCATCCTCCAGTCCTTCATCCTCCAGTCCTTCATCCTCCAGTCCTTCATCCTCCAGTCCTTCATCCTCCAGCCAGTCATCCTCCAGCCAGTCAGGATTTTCCAAAAATTCCTCAAGGGAAAGTTTCGTTCCGTCGGAAAATTCGATTTCCTCAACGGAAGTATTTTCCAGTTCTGGCCAAAGCGGTACCTCGTCTTCGCTGCAACGATCCGGATGCAGCGCGGCAGGGAGAATGATCCTGCGGAGTTTCGGACAGTCGGTGATCTCAAGGTACTCAAGTTTCTCCGAATCGCGAAGGTCCAGGACCGTCAAGGCTGGAAGATCGGTAAGTGTGAGAAACACTAAGTCATGATTTTGGGAAAGATCCAGCATTTGGCTGGAGACCCGATGAAATTCCAGTTCCTTACAGCCTGAAAGATGCCGGAGAAGATCGGAAGGGAGGGCACTTTCCGTCTGCCAGCAGAAATTCTGGAGTTTTTTCATTGCATAAATGGCTTTCGGTGAGCAGCATTCTCCGGAAAGAGAAAGCGAACGGAGCTCCATTGGCGGGGATGCAAAACGTACGCTTTCTGCCGGACAGTTTCGGCAGGAGAAGTACTCAAGTTTGGAAAGATGGGAAAGATCAAAATGGCGGATCGGATCTCCCTCACAGGAAAGATGCCGAAGCTGGGTCTGACCGTCCAAATCGAGTCTGAAAAGCCCGGCATTGTCGCAAACGAGGACTTCGAGACGGGAATTTTCCGGAAGAAGGAGACGGAATTCCTCTTCAGGCTGGGAGCCGCCTGGTTTTGAAGATCTCGTGCAGTCTGCGTCATGCTTGAAGACAAAAAGAAACCGAAGCGCGGAAAATGCCCTCAGATCCAGCGTTCCGATGAGGTCGGCATCTCCCCAGACGATCTGCACGACACGGTAAATGCCGTCCTTTTTCTCCCACGTGACCCCCGGCCAATGCATGGGATGGGCACGAAAAGACTTTTCGGTTTTGAATCTGGGAAGCGTCTCGCAGATCTTCTGACTGTTTGAAAGTCCGGCCTCGTTCGTAATGTTCATGAAATCGAGGAGAAGTTCCCGTTCTTCTTCCGCGAACGCATCGGGCGCCGGCAGCACTTCCGGAAACGGCGGTGCATCATAAAAAAGTCCTGACCAGAGCAAAAAAATCAGTGGATACATCTTTCCTCCATCTTTCCTCTTTTTAGGTATTCGGCATCGATCAAAAAAGACTGCGCCGAAATCGTGTCTGCTTCAGCGCCGTCTTTGGCTGGCATCCCCCTTTTATTGGGTTTGCCGGAAATTCATGCGAAAACGGAGCCTTCCAGCTCACTTCCACTTTTCGACCCACCAGCGCGCTTTGTAGATCATACCGTCCGGGAGCGTTCCGATGGGAGAGAGCTTCTGGTTGAAGAACGGGATCCGGGGAGACCAGTAGTTTGTGGTCGGACTTTGGATGATGAGGAAGCCTTCCGGCGACTGTGAGACGCTCTTCACGCTGTGCATTCCTTTCGGATGCGTTTCTTTGGAGACGAGCGAAATGAATTCTTTTTTCTCGATATCGTAGATCCCGATCCCGCGTCCGGTGAGGAAAAACGCACGCTGATCCGGCACGGGATAAAGATCGTGCCCGCCGTCGGCGAACGTTCCGTTTACAGAGATGGAGAAGACTTTCGAGAGTGCGGGGTCTTTTTTGTTGAAATCGTACTCGTACCCCGCGAGTTCATCGTAGCCGAGGACCCACAGGATCTGCATCTCGTCATCCCAAACCACACCATGCCCGCCGACGAGCGGATACTGCCGGCCTTTCGGATTCGGTTCGAGGCGCGTATTTTCGTCGATCGCGTCATTTCCTTCCGGGACTGCCCAGATCGTGAAGAGACCGCCGCTGGAGACAGACACGATGTTTCCGTCCGGAAGAAGTTCGATCGAGTGCGGATTTCCTTCGATGCGCGAGTAGAAAAGGCACGCCTTGTCGGCGAGACGGATCAGTGCGATCCCGCCGCCGGACGCGGTCATGAGCAGATGGCTCGTGCCGAGTGCGGGTTTGCATTCGTCCGGATTGCGGAACCAGCGGTAATGTTCCGGCCGGATCTGCGGCGACATTTCGGGAGACCATTCCCAAACGACAGATCCCGGTCTGCTCCAGTCTTCGCCGGCTTTCAGAATGAGGATCTTATGCCGAAACTGGTCGCACACGACGATATCGGTGCTGAATGGACCGGAAGGGGCGGTTTGGGAGGCGATCTGCGTTTTCATTTGGGCGACTGCGTCTGAAAGCTCGGGAACGGATTCCGCTTTTGCATGGAAATTCAGTACACAGACCGAGAAAAACAGAAGACTGAACAGTATGAAACACCGTTTCATGAAAATTTCCTTTCAAATTAGGATGGAAGGGGGAAGGGCAGGCATTTTCTGGGATAAACAGCCTGAGTATCATTTCATTTTACAGAAAATCGAAAATCTTTCAAGAGTTCAAACACATTCAAATTCCAGTTTTTAAAAATTTCCGAAGATCTGAAGATCGCTGTTTTCCAATGCAGTGATCCCCAAAATCGGCGGAAACAGTGAGTTTTTCAAGAAAATATTTTGTGTTGAAACAGAAATTTTAAAAAATTTTTAGTCCGTAAAATACCGAGTGAAACGGCGTTTCGGGATGGTCTGAAAAAAATTTTTTCTTGACAAAACGCGATTTGCGCATATAATCAGAACATACGGAAACGATCATGCGGTTTCCGTTTTGGAACATCTGAAAAATTCGAAATGTTTTTTTCTTGATTTCAGGAAGATCCAGAAGCTCGCGGATGTTTCTCTCTTGCTTTCGGGGTCTTCACGGTCTTTTTTCAGGAGTCGCTATGAATTACTATCGCACGGTAACTTTTCAGCCGCCGACGGAAACTCTCACGAATTTCCCAGTCCTCGTTCGTATCCAGAATGACCGGATGAGGAGCCGGATCCTCTCACCGTATGGGTGGGACGTCTGCTTTGAACTGGATGGCACCCGTTTGCCGTTTGAACTGGACTGGTACGACGCCGGATCCGGTTCGGGCGCGTGGTGGGTCCAGATGCCAACGCTTTCTTCCTCTGCGCCGACGTCGATCAAAATGCTTTACGGCGACAGTTCGATCACTACGAACCAAAGCGATCCGAACACGGTCTGGGCCGATTATTACCTCGTGTACCATTTCGCAGACACCGCAAATATCCGATCATCGGTCGGCTCGTTCACGGCGACACTGAATGAAGGAACACGCACTTGGGACGGCATCTCGCTGGTCTCCAATGCCATCACAGGACGCGCGATGCAGTTCAAGATGAACGGCGGGCAATACACGCAGGATTCCGCGATCATACGTCTGTGTGATGCGGTCTCGGACATTAGAGAAGGCGGAATGACGCTATTGGCGACGGATTGCATTGCATACAACTCGCAGTACGGATTCTGGATGAGTTCTATGGACTCGTACTTTAATTACGCGCTAAAAGGAAATGCTGTGACCTTACGCGGCGGAAACCAGACACCGACGATCTTGCCGGATTCCACCACGACGGCAGGGGGTCATTACAACTTTGCGTGCTACGGAGTCGACACGACTTACGGGACCTGTCAGGGACTCGTCGCAAACGGAGCTTCGCAGAGCTGTTCAGGCTCGAGTTACGTTACGCTAAAATACGGTCTCTACTTCTACGGAACTGGAAGATCTTCCACCTATCCCACTCGTTTTGGTTTCGACGAATGCCGAATATCCAAAGTTTCCCACGGTCTGGCATGGCTGCTTTACGAACAGAGGAACGCGATCGAGCACGCGACCTGCACGGCATACAGCGGTGAATTTTATGCAGACGGCACGCCCATGAATTCATTCAAGCCGTGGATCTTCAGCACACAATGTCTTGATTAAAAGTGCCGTTAAAGAGACCTCCAAAACACGCATCCCGGTCAGTGTTTTGGAGGTCTCATAAACAGTTCCATCCGGGAACCGCGTGCCAGTTTTACCACTGAAGCCGCAGAAGAATTCACAGAAAGTCTCCCAGAAAGGAAACACGAAAAACTCGAAAAGATGCGAAAGCCCCCAAAAGACCATCAAAAATATTTTAAACCTTTCGTGTCTTTTCGTATTTTCCGTGAAATTCGTGTCAGAACACGTTCGCCTTTTTCCTCTTTTCTTTCTTTTTTTCAGTGTGTTTCTGCGTCTCTTCTGCACTCTCAATGGTGAGATCGGACCTGATCGGTACGCACTTTCCAGAAGAGTCAAATTAAAACACAAAAAAAGGCTCATCCGCAAAAACCTGCCAGTTCGCCATTGAAAACACTGCCGATCAACAGAAAAAACACAGCCCAGAAACACTTAAAAGAATGGAAGGACCTGTCCACAGACACGAATTTTACAAAACACACGAAGTAGATTTTTAATATTTTAAAAAGCATTCGCGAGATTCGTTTTTCCGTGCCTTTCATGTTAAAGATCTTGTGTCTCTGGTTTTCTCTGCGTCTCTTTGTGCTTTCCGTGGTTGATGTAAACTGGTACGTAATTGCCGGATGAACCTAAAAAACAGTGTAAAACTGTCTTTTTCCCAAAAATAGGATCAAAAATTCGGAGAAATGGTGCTTTGCGTGATCCCGATCCGCCGGACGCTCTCTCGTGAGCGTTACTCCGGTAATCAAAACATGGAACCTCAACGGCTTCCGAGGAAGCCCAGACCGAGAAAACCAAATGCAGTTTTCTCCGAATTATGTTTTCTATCTTCTCGATGCGTCAGACACCCAGGCCGAGCCGGAACATCGAAGCATAGACGAGCTGCTGATCATCCCGACGGATAGTCTGACCGAAGAAATTACCCGTTTTCAGGGTCGAGAGCTGAAGGTCAAGGAGATTTTCCTCGACTTCATTCTCTTTCACTTCCCAGTCGCACGACTCAATGTCCGCCAGAAGCGTCTGAGTCCGATCGGTTCTGCGAGCCAGGAGCTTTTCCCGGACTTCTTCCAGAGAAGCGCAGCGGGAGACGGACTCGTTTTGGGTCTGGGACACTTTTTCGAGTTCCCACGCTGCCGTGCCGTAGCAGAAACAGATGAGGGAATTCCAGATGTCCGCAAACCATTCCGCCGTCGGACCGATCTCGATGCCGACCAAGCGTTTATCAAGGAAAAACATGGCGCCGACCTGCTCGGGAAGCAGTTCGAACTGTTTCCCGTATTCGTTGAGTTCCGCACGATGCTTGCAGATCGTGTCGTCGAGATGCCCGCGGCCATTGCTTCCGAAACGCCTGCCGAGTCTGCCGATGGCGTCCCACATTTTACCGCAGCCGATCTGAGCGCGCCGTTCGAGCATTTCCTGACGGAGTTTCAGCGGCAGAATGAAGAACCACTGTTCCGCAGTCTTGAGGTAACCGCCCTGTGCAGCCTGAACGCATCGGGCATTCTCATAACGCCGTTCCTGCCCGCTTCCGAGAAGCGCAGCCGCGGAAATAGCGTGGTTCTGTGCGCCCTCCTGAATGTATCCCATGTGCATGGGGAGGATCGCAGTACCGTCCGTGTCGTTGTGGAACGAGACACAGCCGTAACCGTGAACGCCGGTAAATTTCAACCCGGAGTAGGGCGAGATCCACTTCCCTTCGCAGTCCCTGCCGAGGATCGGAAGGACGGAAAGGTGACCGGCTTTCTGGACCGCTCCGAATCGGAACGAGCTGCCGATAAAACCAAGGCTTTCTGCAGGCCTGAGGAGCGAATTGGAATTTACGATATTCTGAAGTGCTTTGGAGTTCGTCATGGATGTCTCCTTTCACGTTAAATTTTGCATCTTTCTTTTTTTGACCGGGAGACGAAAAAAACTCGTCTCCCCTTTTTTAATTTCGAGCATTTCGTACCGTATCGTCTTGAAAACACTATGCCCGGATCTCCTGCGCCATTCGGATCAGACCGCGAAGATGATCGCGCTTTTCCTGACGCTCGCTTTCATTTTCAACCGTAGACGCATTGCCGAAAAGTGCCGCGCACACGTTCACAAAATCCAGCTCATGCCAGAAGTAAAGTTCCGGAAGTTCCTTCGCAGGACGGCGTTTTTCCAACGAGTCCTTCGAGGTAAACATGCTGTGGATGAACGTGACGGGGATCGCCGCAATTTCTTCCGGGAGCGATTTGAGGACCCACTCCAAGTCGCCTTCCTGGAAGTTCTCGAATCCGTCGGAAACGATGACTACCTGGTCCGGACGGCTTTCCAGCGCCGCGATGAGCGCAGAAGCAAGGTCCGTTTCTCCAGACGGGATCGGCGGGAAAGAGCTTCGGCCGTCCGCATCCATACCTCCGACCTGGAAGACCGAAAGACGGCAAACCTTTTCCATGAGGAGACGGAATGCTGTCGACTGACTCACACAGCCCCACTCACGTTCGCCCGTACCTTTCGTCGAGCCGGAAATATCCAGGACCATTGCGACCCTCTGATCGCTGCACGGGATCCGGACCGCAAGTTTCTGGACCGCTTTTTCGACCGCTTCTTCGTACATCTGCCCCTTTGCACCGCGGTAAAGCTGGACAAGGGCGGCAGAAATATCACCGCGGGTCGTCACTTTCACCGTCTTCTGCACCGGAGCCGATGACACAAAGGCCGCGTAAAACTCCTGATGGCAATTCAGATACTGGAACCGATGCTGACCTTTCTGAAGCACCATATTCTTCCGGTAATGGTAAAGCTCCAGGATGCACACTGCCGCACGCTGCCAATTCGCCATGGATCCGCAGGTGAACTTCCGAACCGCCGCAGCGTTCGAAGGATCCCGCGAAAGAGCCGCAGCTGCACCGCGTGCCGTATTTCGACCGATGACGTGCTCCAGAATGTCACGAATGACCGCCGGTTTGCGCGTCACAAGCTCCTCGATCCACCGAAGCGTCCACAAATAGCGGAGCACGGTCTTCTTCACAAAACTCCGGTTGATACGGTTCCGTTTCAGCCAGAGGAACATCTCAAGCACCTGTTCTACCGGCTGCATCTTAAGCAGGATCTGCAGGCAGCTCTCTCGAAATTCACCGCAAAGATCTTCCGTCATCAAAAGCCACGTCGCGAGAACGCGCTCTTTAGCCATAGCTTCTCCCGTAAGGACTCGGATCATCGTTGATTCCGGATTTAGCTGGAGCGCCTGCCGAAGGGCCGCGAGCCCTGGAAGTTCGATCGATCTCTGTTTCCGCGAAAAGGAAAGCACGAGCTGGGATCTATTCTGTGCAATTTTCGTCATGGTAACCTCCCTGGATTCTCTCTCTGAAAAGTGGAGTCAAACTGAAATTAAAAAAATCAAATAGGCTGAAACCGTGAATCACAAAATCTCGTTTATGCGCTCGTTCGCGCAGCCCCCATCATACATGAGCGCCAAAAGGCAAAGACGGGGAGAGGAGTCGAACCTCTGAAAATCAGCGTTACGCCGACCGACACCGTGTCTTCAACAAAATCTCCAATTCAGTTTTCAGCCCGTGTTTTGCCGTACCGGGCTGACTCAGAAAACAGCAGCGGCGGTCAGGGTGCCGTTCGAAATGCCGCTGGGGTCTTCCGAAAAAAGAGTCAAAAAGGAAACAAATTTTCAAAAATGGGCTGAAACCGTGAATCACAAAATCTCGTTTATGCGCTCGTTCGCGCAGCCCCCATCATACATGAGCGCCAAAAGGCAAAGACGGGGAGAGGAGTCGAACCTCTGAAAATCAGCGTTACCGCCGACCGACACCGTGTCTTCAACAAAATCTCCAATTCAGTTTTCAGCCCGTGTTTTGCCGTACCGGGCTGAATCAGAAAACAGCAACAGCGGTCAGCGGCCGCTCAAAAATGCCGATGGGTCTTCCGAAGAAGAAGACAAAGTAAAATGCACCTAACCTTAGGGGAACCTCCTGTTTATATTTTCTGTTTCAGAAAACCGACAAGGATAGTGTAGTCATAGCTGCCGAAACAGAAACAAAAATCTCTATGTTGTGTATATTTTTCAAAAATTATAAACCATTCCTGCATCGGACCGCCTAACTGAAGCGAAGATACACAAGGATCTACAAAATTCAAAAAACAGGAAAAGCAAGGGGGCACAAATTGGATTCATGCCAGATTGGAAGAATAAATCGAGTTTTATTAATTCAACTTATTTCCAAACGAAAAAGTAAAACGAACCGATCTCTAAAAACCTTTCTGTAAATGCCGACCACTTACACAAAAGAAAGGGATTCCGAACGACCCAAAGGTCCAATGCAAAAAACTATCAAAAAGCCAAACAAATAAAACTGCCAACCAACAACGTTCAATTATGTAAAGGATTATACACGAAACTAAAATTTCGTCAAGGGGGGGGAAGGGCATTTTTGGAAAAAATTTAAAAAAAACTCAAAAAACCTGAAAATCGGTGTTTTTTTGCTGTTTTGCGACGATATTCGTCAGGATCTCGCGGTATATTTCCGCTTTTTTCTCAATGGCAAGCGGATAGGCGCGTGAAGAGGAAGGAAGACGCTGCAATTCAAGCGTCCTGTCTGCATATTGCATCGAAACGCATTTTCCGATCGTCAATTTGGGTAAACGGTCCCCATTTTCAATCTCCGGAGCAATGATCTGGATCAGGGTTTCCGCCGCCTTTTCCCCCGTTGCGCAAATAGTCCTGCAGAGCGGGATTTCCTGCGTCAAAACACGTTTCAGATCCAACGGCGTGACGACCTGAAGAAAAGCGTCCGAGGCATTCCCTTTCTTCCGGATCACCTCGACGGCAGTATCGTAAAGTGCGATCTTTTTCTCCCGCAGAAAAGCACGTATTTTTTCCGCCTCAAAGATCCGTTTTCCATCCTCGCGCCGTGCCGTCAGAAAATGCTCGCGATCCCCGAAAAAAACAAGTCCCATGATCCTCCAGAAATCATTCTGAAGATTCGGATAGAAAAAGTCCATGCACCACCGGTTTCGCGGAGGCGGAAAACTTCCAAGAAAGAGCATTTCGGCATCTTTCGGAAAAAACGGCGGAAGCGGATGCCGCTCGATATTTGACGGGCTAAAGTCGTTCATTTCGGAAGTCAAAAATATGGTGGATCGAGAGGATCCCGTGCAGCGTTTCCCCCTCCATGACGGCCAGCGTCGTGATCTTGTTGATGTCCATCATCTCTAGGGCGTCACTGACCATGACGTCCGGGCAAATACGCTTAAAGTTTTTCGTCATGAAATCACGGGCTCGCAGAGTCCGCACATCATCAAAATTCTGGATCGCACGGCGAATATCTCCGTCCGTAATGATACCGGCCGGCTGCTCTTCTTCATCAAAAACGATAGTCATCCCAAGCCGTTTGCTGCTGACTTCGTAGACGATCTCCCGGAAATCCGCATCAAGAGAAACGTGCGGTACGTTCGTCTCCATTCGGTCTCGAACGCGCGTGAGAAGTCGGCGTCCCAAAGCTCCTCCCGGGTGATAGAGAACGAAATTCTCCGCCTGAAAGTTCCGTTTCTCCATCAGGCAAAGCGTCAGAGCGTCCCCCAAGACCAGAGCAGCCGTCGTGGACGTCGTGGGCGCAAGACCAACTTTTCCCGCCTCGGCACTGACCCCCGTGTTGAGGACCAGATCCGCATTTTGAGCCAGCTCCGACTTCGGGTTTCCGGTCATGGCGATGAGCGTACACTCAAGCGTTCTGAGAGGCTGAAGAAGCGCCAGTATCTCCCGAGACGTCCCGCTGTTCGAGAGCGCGATGACGACATCTCCGCGGCAAACCATTCCAAGATCTCCGTGGACGGCCTCTGCAGCATTGAGAAAAATGGCGTGCGTCCCAGTCGAAGCGAGCGAAGCAGCCAGTTTTCGTCCAATGATCCCCGTCTTTCCGATCCCAGTGATGACCACTTTATTCGGCGAATGAAAGATCAGTTCGACTGCCTGATCCATCTCTGCACCGATCCGCTGCGCGACCTTTTGAAGCTCTTCGATCTCCTGCGCGAAAATCTCCCGGCTTCTCTCCGCCCAATTCATGGCACGTACTCCCTCTTCCGTCTTTTTCTTCTGCTGAAGTTTTTCCATTTTTCGACCGCCCGGCCCAAGCACTCAAACCATGCGTCAGACCGGGCAGTCTCTTCACATTTTCCCCGTTTTACTGCTGCGTTTTACTGCTGCGTTTTACTACTTCGTTCCCTCGACTCGCTCGATCTCCGACTCAAGGAACGAAATGAGGCTTCCAAGGTACGGCATCAGCGCGGGATTTACGGCAGCGGCAGTCTCAAACTGCTCTTTCGCCGCTTTCCCCATCTCGATGTCTCCCATGGAATCCGCGTAAAGCATCAGACCGTAAAGCATCCGAAGCTCCGCATTATCCGGGTCTCGCGAAACGGCGTTCCACAGCGCATCCAGATCCTGCTGCTTTTTCAGACTGCGGGCCCCGTAAACTTGATCCAGCACCAGCGGACTCGCCGGCCAGATGCGTGAAAGTTCAAGCGTGCGGAACACATTCTGGATCGCCGTGACGTACTGTTTCCGCGACATCTGGATCACTGCGAGCCGGAAGTACGGATCCGGCATTTCACTCTGCGCGATCATGGCTCGGGCGTACTTTTCTTCCGCCAAAGTCTCGCGGCTTTCCCGGAAATACTCATCCCCGTCGTAAATCAGATCCCATGCTTCATCCACCTCCGACTGCGGCAGCGTCATCTCTACGACCGGCAGGATCTCCTGCTTTTCGGGCTCCGGAACGAAAACCAGCGGCGATGCAAGCCCAGCCTCGATCTGCTCGGTTCCCGGACGAACGCAGTGGACCGGATAGTAGTAATACCGCGTCAGATCCGAAGTGTAATTCGCCGCAAATCCGATACCCTGATCGCATGATTCGATCCAGGACGAGTGGAACGGCTCATACTGCTGAAGCCACCCGTAGTAGCGGAAAGCGTCCCACGTGTAGAATCGGTTCATCGGATCCGCCAGTTCCTCCACAGAAACGGACGCCGTACTGGATGCCAGTCCGTCATCAACGATCATCGGCGGATAGACCACGATCTGCTCGCTCACATAGTACGCCGGCGGAGGAGGAGGCAGGAAAAAAAGCCCCCCAGTCAAAGCCGAACTCCTGAAATGCGGCCAGTACGGCGCAACGCGCGGCGGATGATGGCGATGGTGAAGCGCCTCGTGCGGATGATGTATGTGCGGCGGATTCGGATGAGGTCTGTGGTGCACATCATGCCCTCCATGCGAGTCCCCCGGACGGCCTCCCGGATGATTCGGACGGGATGGTTCCGGCCGTTTCTCCGGACGATCAGGTTTCGCATCCGGCCGCTTTCCAGGATGATGCGGACGCACATCCGGACGTGCTTCTGGACGGCTTTCCGGACGATTTGGACGAGCCTCGGGACGTTTCACCGGATGATTCGGACGTGCAGGTTCCGGACGTGCTTCCGGACGGCTTTCCGGACGATTCGGACGTGCCTCAGGACGCTTCACCGGATGATTCGGACGTGCAGGTTCCGGACGTGCTTCCGGACGGCTTTCCGGACGATTTGGACGAGCCTCGGGACGTTTCACCGGATGATTCGGACGCGCAGGTTCCGGACGTGCTTCTGGACGTACTTCTGGACGGCTTTCCGGACGATTCGGACGTGCCTCGGGACGATTTTCCGGACGGTTTGGACGTGCTTCAGGTCGGCTTTCCGGACGGTTCTGCCGGATCTCTCTCGACGGACGCAGTTTCACGTCGGACTCCACGAAAGCCGGTTTTCCAGCGGGTCTCGGTAATGGACGGGACGGCGTCTGGACCTGGACCTGCGGGCGGGACTGTGCCTGAGGGCGAGGCTGAACCCGAGGACGGGACGCCCCCTGGGAGGACGGAGCAGAATGCTTCTGGACCTCCGGACGTCTGGAAGCTTCTGCCCGTTTCGGTGAACTTTGCGGCCGGGACGGAGCAGACGGTTTCGGAGCGGAGGCTTTAGGTGCCGAAGAACGACGTGAGGATCCCGGTCCTTTTGCCGTGGAAGGACCGCCTTTCGCAGTAGAAGGACCGCCTTTCGCTGTGTGGCCCGGACGATTTCCCGGAGGTGCAGCATACACAGCAGAACCTAAACCGCTTCCGCTCAACAAAATGGCCCCGGAAAGCAAAACGCAAAAACGAAATGAAGGCTTTTTCATATTTTCCTCCTGACTTTCGCCGTTTTCCGACGATCCGAATAACGAATTAACGACTCAAGGATCCGCGATCCCATGCCGCCGCATTCCGTAATTTCACATAATTTCACGCAAAATTCCGATCATTCCGAAAAATTTCGGAATACCGGCCAAAATTTCACTGAAGAAAGTTTCTTTTTGTTTAGTTTACCATATTTCATGCAAAAAATCAACCCCTTTGAAAGAAAGCTGGGAAGTTCCGATTTCATTTTACGAAAAAAATTTTAAAATGTTCTCTTGACAGAACGAAACGGATTTGGTATGAAGAAAATTCCAAGCATTTTATCCATCCGTTTTCCTTATTCTTCCCAATTCCCCAAACACATATGAACCGCTCGGTTTTTCATTTTCCCTTTTCCTGTTTCATATCAACGGTATGTTTTTTGCTTCTTTTCGTTTCCAACGCATATTCGCAGGATCGGACTTTGTTTGAGCGCGAGATCCATCTCGCGGCGGAGTACATCGCAAAAAACACGGACTTGGAAGGCCGTCTTGCCTACGAGCGCCACTTCACCGTCCGTATGGATCCCGTGCGCTACAATGTCCTCCGACACGCAGGCACGCTCTACGCGGTACGTCTCTACGGAGAGGAGTATCCGGAAGCACAGACGCTTCACGCGGTACGCAGGCGCCTCGCAGAGTACCTCATGACGCACTATCTGCGGGAGATCGGCGGCGGGATGTACACGATCGCCTCGAAACCGCAAGAAGAAAGCCTCCCCGAGCCTCAGGCAAAACTGGGAGCCTGCGGTCTGGCGCTCATCGGACTTTCCGATCTAGCAGCAGAAGGAAATGCGGATCTCAAGGTCCTGCGCGGTCTGGGAGAGTTCATCCTTTTCATGCAGAAAAAAGACGGCAGTTTCCACTCCAAGTACCTTTACTCCACGCAGGAGATCGACCCGAAATTCCATTCCCTCTACTATCCCGGCGAAGCAGCACTGGGACTGCTCTGTCTGCACGATGCCGACCCGCAGGAAAAATGGCTCCTCGGAGCAAAACGGGCGCTCCTGTATCTCGCAGATCTCCGGAAAGCTCAGGATCCAGTACGGGAATTTGACCATTGGGCCATGCTCGCAACAGAAAAGCTCCTCGCAAAACCGGAAAATTCCGTGACCCCGGAAGAAAAAGCCCGGCTGACCTTTCATGCGCGGCAAATGGCAGAGATGGTCCTGCCGACGCAGGTCAAAAATCCCGGTTCTCTCGCCGACGGATCGCTCGGAGGAAACATTCGGCCATGCAGTAACGGAACGAAAATGGAGGGACTCGCCGCGATCTGGCAGATCCTGCACGAAGAAGATCCTGAATTCGCCGACGAGATCCTGAACGCTCTCGAACGGCTCGGAAAATTCCTGGCGAACGCGCAGATCCAGGAGGGCCCCCTTCGCGGCGGGATACCGGCGTCTGCGGACTGGAGAAAAAAGCGAAAAAAACCATCAAGAAAAGAAATCGTCCGCATCGACAATGTGCAGCACATCATGTCCGGATGGATCAACTATCAGAAAATCATGAAGCAGTCCCCCAAAGGCCCAGCCGGCGAGTGACCGCAAGGCCGACTCTCGGCTGAGCCTGGATCGCTAAAGTGCTTAAATTACCGGCAAATACCGCGTCGGAAATGACGTCAGTTGCCCCAAATACGCAGGTTTTTCATCTCTCCATGAAACTGGTACTCCGGCTCTTGAACGTCAGAGTACTGTCCCAGATACAGATCGCCGAACCAGCTCGCCAATGGTTTGGAAATGGGGACCTGGGCGGCCGTCTGACCATTCTGCAGGATCGTCATTCGGCCGTTTTCAACGATGAGATCCATGTGAAGCCACTCATTTAGCGGCACCGGGGAGGACGAGTCGCAGTCCGTTCCGGAAAGATGAAAACGCCATTTTCCCTGAAACTTCTGAATGAACCAGCCGCTGCGGTTCCAAGTACCGTACCCGATCGGAACCGGCATCACGCCCGGCTCGGTGAATTTAATGTCAAACGAAATAGCCAGAAATTCGCGCGCGTTGAGATCTTCTTCCGTCAAAACGGTCAGAAAACCTTCGGACGTCTCCAGCTCTACGGTGTCCATGCGGAAAAGCTCACGCGGCTGCGAAACCGCCTCGGATCTCTTCTCTGGAACCTCCACAGAACCGACGTAGACCGGCGCGGACTTTTTCGGCTGAAACATCGAAAGCGGACAGCGAGTCTGGATAGAGCGGCGTTCCGGAATGATCCCATCAGACAGTGCGGTCAGGCCGGTGATCGTTTCCTCCGAGACCCGGCACGTTCCACACGTCTGCGCCGGGTCTGAAACGAATCGGACCGCGTAGGACCATTTGCCCGGTTTCGCGTCGGCGTCGACAAAGTGATTCATTTCGGTCGTTCCGGCAAGAGTCTTCTCCGAGAGGACGAAATCCGGTTTCTCGCCGCGATGGATCTCCGTGACCAGTCCGATCACCCGTTTGTCGTTCGGCCAAGACAGTTCCGGTTTTCCAGAACGGGTCAGTCTCAAATCGATCTTCGGCATCACTTCCGGAATCGGCTGCGGAAGGATCTGGCGAGAGCGTCCGGCAACCGCGCCGCCGTTGAGTTCAAAAGCGCCCGGCATATCGATGCGCGGGAAAGCGTACGCCTGACGCGAAGCCCGTTTGATGATCGAGAGGATCTGACGGTAAACCGCATCGTCGGTCGACTGGATCGAAACGACCGGTTCCCCGGAATTCGGGTCACTTGCCGCGACGGGTCTCCATTGCTGCGTCGGGAAAGAATCCAGCGGTCGGACCGCGTGTTCGTAGCGTCCTCCGGACATGATGCCAAGACGGCGGAAATTCTGGTCGAATTTCGCATTTCGGCACGCACCGATCCCCAAAGTTCCCTCCTTCACGGCCATGGGAGCTCGCAGGACGCGGCTGTATTCCGGTTTCTCAAGGTTGATCCAGTCATTCTCAAACCGGCCGATCTCGCCTTTTTCGTTCGCGTGGCATTCCCGGCAGCTGGAGTTCTTCATCACGTTCCGGATCTGTTTTGCTGCCTGCTCCCACGGACGGAGGATCGGACCGGACTGCGTGTAGTTCCACGTGCCGAAATAGAGGCCGTTACTGTCGATCCAGGTGAAAAGAAGCTCCCGCTCTTCCTTCGTCAGAAGCTCTTTGTGCGCCGGGTCATTGAGCACTCTGTCCGCCAGCGGCGCGTTTCCGGAACCGTGTTCGTACGGCGAAAAGATCCTGCAGGACCAGTAGGCCGTCCCGTTCATGCAGCAGATCGCGGAGATCAGATCGACGTGGTACTGTTTTTCACGGCGCGAAGTCAAATTTTCGTAACTGATGCTGAACAGGCGGGTCGGTGAAGCGGAAAGATCCAGTCCAGCAGCGATCCCCTCGTCTCCGCCGTGGCACCGTACGCACTTTCGGTCAAAGATCGGCTGGATCATCGACGGATAGTCCAGATAGCCGCTTCCCCACGATTCATCCTGTGGGATCTGCGGCGGACGCCCGGCCGCCATTTTCATCGGACCGGGTTTTCCTGTCGGCGGACCGTACTCGTGGCAGCCGGTACAGCTTCTTGCGGTTCCCGGAGCCGCTTGGATGAAAGTGCGCATCGAGCGGACAAGACGGTAGTTTTCGTCAAGAAGCTGGAAGTAGATCGCACGCCCGGACGGTGCTTCAAAACTGACGCTTCCGTCTTCGCAGACCGGAACGATGCCGTGGTAGATCTTGGGACTCCACGCCAATGCGGCAGAGATGGAAAACGTCTGATTCAGCCCGTTGCTTCCGGGTGAGGCACTGACGCGGGAGGTCTCCTCCACGACACGGAGCCACTTCACTGCACCGCGTTCCACGCCTTTCAGTCCCTCGTAAACGTCCGTGACGAAGAAACTTCCCGTCGTTTTGCTTCGGTCCGTGTTGTCGACCAGAACCGGCGGAACGGGACGCGGAACGACCGGGATCGGAGTGTGAAGGTCGATCGTCGGCGAGGAGAGCAGCTCCGTTTTGCGCCCTTTATCATCGATGAGCATGAGCGAATTGAACTTCCCGCCGTTGGTCGGATTCATGATCTGGCCGGAGTACAAAACCAGCGTTTTATCAAGTGCCCACGGGTCGCAGGACTGCCCGCGGTCGTAGGTCGGACGGTCTGGGTATTCCAGATTCGTGATCGCTTTTTCGTCGTTTTTCCCGGAAACGGAATTCTGGACTCCTGCGGAAATGTCGATGAACGCGATAGTCCCGCGCGGCGGCGCATTGTGCGGCGCAAATGTTCCCACGACCAGATTCGGCTCGCCGGGGACGGGTTTTGCCTGAAGGATGGCTTCGGGAAAGACCATGTTGTTGGCGAAGTACGCCGTTTCATTCGTTCCGTCCGGATAGACAGACCAGAGACTCTGGATCGTCAGCGCGTTTTTGTCGATGTATTCCCAGCGTCCAAAGAGGATCCTTCCGTCCGGTAAAACCGCCGGGTCGAATTCCGTCACGTTATTGACCGAGATCGTGTGAATGTTCGAGCCGTCCGCGTTCATGACGTGAAGGATCGCGACGCCGTTATTCGCGCACGGCACCAGCCCGCTGTATCGCGTCGAGGTGAAAACGATCCTGCCGTCCGGGAGCCAAGCAGGCCGCACATCATGATGCCCTCCGCCGGATCCTTTGTACGGATTCCCTTCCGCGTCGAGATTCGTGAGCTGCTTCAGACCGCTTCCGTCGAGATTTATGCGGTAAATGACCGAGTTCCCGTTCGGCGTCCCTTTGTAGCAGAACAGGATCGTTTTGCCGTCATAGGAGAGCGCGGGATCCGAGTAGATGCCGTCTCCCAATGTCGGCGTGGTCGTCGGGTCGATCACGGGCCGGATGCGGTATTTTTCCGGCGGGTCGGACGGATTCTCAAGAATGTAGATCCCGCTCGTGCCTGGTTCCTTCACGCCGCGGCGCCACTGGTAAAACGTGTCGTAAATGTGCAGTCCCTGGTAATTGTGCCGGGCTGAAAAGAGGATCGGAAACGTAAGCCGTTCCTTCATTGCCTTTCCTGCCGGCTCCTGTGCCTGGGCAAATGAGTTTAAAAACGCCAAGAGCGTTAAAACGAACAGTAAAATCAAACGTGTTTTGGATCTCATGACTTGTGTACGAAATGGATGAAATGGATTAAATGGATGAATGGATGAATCGATGAATCGATGAATAAATGGTTAAAACGATGAAAACTAACGGCAGCGGCTGACGCATTTGACGTCTTTTACGCCATACATTTACGCCATACATTTACGCCATGCAGTGCGGAACGCCTGCGCTCCGGGGTCCGATTTCTTCCGAAATCAGTCTTTTGCCTCTCGTATCTGGAACGAAAATCGGCCGTCAGGGGCTGAGTCGCCGTATTTGTGGAAGTCCAAAATATCCGGCGTGCCGGCTTCTTCCTCATTTTCAGGACGAAACCCGTTGTCGGCCCATTTGAATCGCAGACGGATCGGTTTATCGGGAGAAAGGCCCAATGCGGAACGTTCGATCCTCAATTCTAGCCGGTTTCCCGTGATCCGGCAATCGGCTTCCCCCGCGCGTTCCCAATTCCACCCGCCAGTCGAGCGTTCCAAAACCGTGCGTTCCGGGAGAGCCGGATCTCCTGGAGCGTTTCGGTTCACGATGTACTGGAATCCGTGCCAAGACTGCTCCTGACCGAACTGTTGCGGACCGGCATCCTCGCCGACGGAGAGAAAGAGCTGCATCCAGTTTCGGTCCGATCGGGGAGTTAGCGTGTCTGCCGTTTCGACCATGAAGTAAACGTATTTCTCGTCTCGGGCGATTTTGGCGAGTACGATGTCGTTGCGTCCGGAGCGGTCGGTGTAGCGCAATTCGGCAGCCCCCTTGGCATCCCGGTCCGCTGTGTCTCCGCGATAGTCGCGAAAAACCGGTTCGACCGAATCCCACGGGTCATGCACTGCCGCGGTTTCCGGTGTCGTTTCAAAGGGGATCGTGACCGGCATTCCGAACGTCGGAGCAGGGCGCACGCCTTTGAATTGCCGGACATTGGCTACGAGCTGATGGTAGTAGTGGTCACGAAGTTCCCCGGCACTCGGCTCGACATCCCGGCTGAATCGCAGATCGTACTGGTCCGGAAACGCATTCGGAAGCCCTCGCCACTCCGGAAAACGCATTGCCGTCCACTCGTTCCAGCCCGTGACGAAAACGAAGTCCGGGTCAAGCTGCAACGCACGATCCCACTGCTGCTGGAAATTCAGTCCGTACTTGAACGCATCCGGGCGCGGGTCCTTTTCATTTCCAAGCTGCCACGCACGGCCAAAAACGTCTCGATCGTTCATCGCCGCGACTCCAAAAGTGCCGTCACGTTTGTTTTTGGAATGGTTCTGCGCGACGCTGACGCACGTCATGTCGTACGTTCCGTCCGCACGTTTTCCAAATCCTCTTTGCGGATAGATCTGAAGCCACGCCCAGTTGTCTGAACGCAGAGGACCTTCCGAATTCCTCGGCTGCCCGAGCCTGAAAGCAAAAAAACGCCGGATCGCTTCCCACTCCTCTTTTTCCGCCCCGGAAGTCATGGCGATCTTCTCATCCGCGACGTCGGAGACCGCGTAGATCAGCGGCTTTCCCTGCCAGTAAAACCAAAGTTCCCGGTACTTTCCGTCTCGGTAAATGTCCCGGTAAAGCTGACACAGAGAAACTGCGTTGTGTTTCTTATTCCAGAAAGGAAGCATGAACGCAACTTTCGGCGTGTTGACTCCGTCTCGACGCGCCTCCGCCCACGTTTCCAGAAGCGCCCAGGTCGAATCCATCCACGTTTGCGAGCCGTTCGTACAGTCAAAAACGACCACGTCGATCTGCGCATTGGCAAGCATTTGCGCGTGTTTCCTCAGGACCCATTTGTCCGTAGTTCGGTAGTAGCCAAACAGAGGCTCGTCCCAGTAGTGATGCTGGTAGTACTCTCCCCACGCAGGATCCTCCGGCCGGTCTTCGATCCCCGGATTTTCACGGATGATCTGCGTATTATTGTAGACCGTACGCCCCGCATGTTCTTTCTGATGCCACGTAGAGTAAAAGATCCCCACCTGTTTCCCTGGCCGAACAGGACCGGCGGAAGAGAGATCCGGCAGTATTCTCCCCAAATCATCCACCGCCGCAAAACAGTCCGGCTGGACGTCGTATTTCACGATGGGATCGTCGCTGCACTCTGCGCGGACGGTACGGCCCGCACAGTCCGCCTCGCTCCCCATTTTGGGTGGATACGGACAGGAAGCAGCCGCAAGTTCGTAAGCCTGACGGGTCCCGTGAAAAGGAAACGGCGATCTGCGAAAACTGGACCACGTAAATCGGATCCCCCTCGGCATCGGCTTGCCGTTGAAGAAACACTGCGCCTGCCCGGGATGATTGCTCTGCGTCCAAACCCCGACCCGCTCGGCAGCCTGATCGAGAACGAACAGATATTCGCCTGGCGGAAACGGCATTTCCGGCGAAATGCTCAATTTTAATCGCGAATTGTCGCGAAAATCCGTGAACTTTTTCCGAAGAAGCGGTTCCCCTGCAAGCGATTTTTCGTAAGAGCCCGTCCACCGAAACAGCGTAAGCCGAAGTGTCCCAATGTGATTGGAGTAACTCGGACAGGAAACCGCCGTCTCCGTAAATGACTCTGCAGCGCAAAATCGAGCAGCAACAGTGTCCTGCGCCTTGATCTCAAGCGGCATAGATGTACCTTCCCAACGCTGGGGAAACTCAAATATCTCCGCTTCATAAACCGGCTCGGCAGCCGTCACCAACAAAACGGAAACAGAAACCCAAATGAACCAGGAAAAAAAATGAAAAATACGCATGACCGCATGTGGAAATAAATCGGCTTCCTACCGAAAATCAATGTGCACCACCAATGGCGACACAACACTCCGTCAGTATAGCAGGTTCTTTTCTTTCTTAAAAGGGGGGGGATCTTAAAATTCTATTTTTGCGTGTTTCCGTATTTTTCCAAAAATTCGCGTCAGAAAACTCATCCTTCTTTTCCGCTTTTCTGTATACATTTGCAATACTTCAGTGCTTTCAGCGACATGATCGGAACTGGGGCAAGATGCACTTACCGGAAGAGACAAAAAATAAAACGGCACGGAAAAAATTCCATGCCGTTTCGTGTGGTATATAGGGGGACACAGACTCATAGTTTCGGATGGGTAGTTGCCTTCTCCAAACCATTGCGGACCGTACCGGTGGATCAAATTCTCCTCCTGGGACCCGGCACGGGGGTCTTTCTCTCTCTTTCTACCAAATTTCAAATGGTGTTCAACTCTCTCAACATTTTGACTATCGTCTCCTCAAAAAAATTTTTCCATAAAAATTTCAAAATAAACCCTGTAGCAAAAATTCCGTTTACTCAGCTTCCGAAAACTTTGCGGGACATGCAGAAATTTCAGGCGTTTTTTTCAAGCCCAAGACGCCCTCCGGCCGATACTCAAAATGTTTCGGATCTGCCCCGCCGCAGGCCCCGCCCAATTCACACATTTTTCATCTTTCAGGAGGTCACAGGATGAAAGTTTTGCTTATTAACGGCAGTCCGCATGAAAACGGCTGCGTCTTCACAGCTCTGTCTGAAATCGCGCAGACGCTCGAAAAAAACAGTATCGATTCGGAGATCTTCTGGATCGGCACGAAAGCCGTCCAAGGCTGTATCGCGTGCCGCGGATGCCGGGCAGAAGGCGCGTCGGGGTGCGTTTTTAAAGACGAACTTTACACGCAGCTTCTCGAAAAAGTCAAAGAATGTGACGCGCTGGTCGTCGGTGCGCCGGTCTACTACGCAGGCCCTCCGGGATCGCTTTGCGCCATTCTCGATCGGCTCTTTTTCTCGGCGTCCGCTCACCTTCGGCACAAACCTGCCGCGTGTGTAGTAAATTGCCGGCGCGGCGGCGCAAGTGCGTCTTTCGACCGGCTGAACAAATACTTTACCCTCAATCAGATGCCCGTCGTTTCGAGTCAGTACTGGAACTCCACGCACGGTTTCACGCCGGATGAAGTGCGTCAGGATCTGGAAGGCCTCCAAACGATGCGTACCCTCGCAAACAACATGGCGTACCTGCTGAAGACCGCGAAAGAGTCCGCCGTCCCGCTCCCCGAGACAGAACCTTGGACTCCCACCAACTTTATCTGACCGGTGCGGCCTTTCAAAAACCGGAAAATTCCGTTTCCGGACCTCAGTACCGCAGTGACATCTCGGACCGCTTCGTGATTTTCCGTTCCTGAAAACACTTAAGAGTCAAAAATATACAGAAAAGAGAAGCCTAAACACACAATTCACGAAAAGATACGGATATCACGAAGCGATTTAAAAAGACTCATCCGACAAGTGCGTACCGTGTGATGGATGTTAAGGATCTTCAGACGGAAGTACGTTGGGACGAAGCCGTAGGATTGACGTTTGAGGGCCTTGATTTTATTGTTCATCCTTTGAGCAAACCCATACCAGAAATAAGACCGTCAAAAGGGGATTAGAACGTCCGGAAGATTTCTTCCTTGAGGAAATTTTCCGGAGGAAGTACTTGCGAATTCCTTGAACATGGTATAATATAGTAGTAGAGTTGGTTCCTTGTCCGCGATGGTTCTTATGGGAGCCATGATGGCTCAGGCCTCACGATTTATGCAGAAGCCGGAAATCTCGAAAGATCTTTCCGTTTGTTGAAGTAGGGTACAGGATTATTGGGGGCATACGGATTTTGACCGCCTGTACTCTAGCGTTCGTTCTTCACGGAATCATAAAACACCACCGTTTTTGCCGCCGCATTCCCTCGCTGGTCATGAAGCGTTTAGGAAATAATGCTCATCCAGCAGCTGCGCACGGGTACACAACTGCCGGATAAAACGGAATTAAATGAATAACGTATTCGTGCTTCGTGCTGCAAGTTCCGCAAAGGTCGCGACACCGGCAACTTCATCCACTTCGATCAGCTCTTCTCGTGTGATCCCCATGACATCCATTGCCATGTCGCAGGCAATGAAACGGACTCCGGCCTCGCGTGCAGACTGGATCAGCTCCGGAAGGGAAAGGACTCCCTTCTGTTTCATGACTGCCTTCATCATTGCGCTGCCCATGCCGAGCATATTCCTCTTTGAGAGTGCGAGTTTTTCTGCACCTTTGGGGAGCATCATGCCGAACATTCGGGAGATCAGATTCTTTTTAAGTGCCGGTCCCGGATTTTTCCTCAGGACGGCCAATCCCCAAAATGTGAAAAAGATCCCTACTTTTGCTCCGGAAGTAGCCAGCCCGTTTGCTAAAATGAGCGCAGCCATCGCTTTGTCGAAATCATTGCTGAAGAGGACCATCGCGACAGAATGCTCCGCGTCTGCTTTTTGCAGTGCCGTTTCTGACGTGGAGACCGGGAGGGCCGCGTTTTTCCGTTTCAGCACATCCGCTTCAAGCCAGGACTCTTTCTGCACGAGGTTCCGCAGTTCATGATTTCCGCTTTTCGCCCAATTCCGCAGGTCGTTCTCAAACGTGGACGCAGCCAGCAGATGAATTCCCGTTCCCGGCGGCAGTGCGTCCATCTTCGCCTTCAGTTTTACGACGGGTCCCGGACAGGGAAGCGTCCGCACATCCAGCGTCTCTGCGATTACGGGAACTGCTCCGGAGGAATTGGAGATCGAAAGGGCGGGATCGGCTTCTGAAACCGGAGCAGAAACTGAAATCGGGCACGCTCCGGCACACGGAGACGCGATTTCTTCCCGACGATCCGGATGGAACATTTTCCACGTAAGCCAGCCTCCGGAAAGATTCATGGCACGGAATCCGTTTTGCTTCAGGATCCGTTCGGCCAGATATCCGCGGAGTCCCACCTGGCAGCAGGTCACGATCAGGCGCGAACGGTCCAGCTCGCCGAGACGGTCTCTCAGCTCTCCAAGCCGAATGTTGACGGCTCCAGGAATAGCACCGAGTTCGTTTTCAGCCGGTTCGCGCACATCCAGAATGAACGCGCCCTCCGGGATCGTGTCCGGGTAAACCGGGTCGCTCAGTCCCGTCAGGATATTTTCCGCGACGAATCCCGCGAAATTGACGGGATCTTTGGCGGAACTGTATGGCGGTGCGTACGCCAGCTCAAGTTCTCCGAGTTCCGGAGCTTTCAGACCATTCCGCATTGCCTGCGCGATGGAGTCGATCCGTTTATCGACCCCTTTGTATCCGACGATCTGCGCACCGTAGATCGTGCCTTCGTCTCCGAAAAGGAGTTTAAGCGTCATTCGCGTACCGCCGGGATAGTAAGAGGCGTTGGAAACAGGGTGAAGGTAGAGTTTCCGGAACGTTTTCCCCATGGCGCGGAGTTTCTTTTCCGTCAGACCGACCGACGCTGCCGTCATCCGTCCGACTTTGACCACATTCGTTCCGAAACTGCCGCGGTAGACCGACTCGCGTCCCGCCATATTGTCCGCGGCAATACGTCCCTGCCGATTCGCCGGTCCAGCCAGCGGGATCGCAGTTTTGCCGCCGAAGATCGGCTCAATCACTTCCACGACGTCGCCTGCCGCGAAAATACTGGGATCGGAAGTCCGAAGATGCGTATCCACGATCACGTGTCCGCGCGGTCCGCATTCCAAACCAGCTTCCTGGGCCAGCCAGGAATTGGGACGCACTCCAGTGGAGACGATGACCAGATCCGTCCTGAGCTTTTCGCCGCAGTCCAGCTCGACCTCGACACACTCCGCCGTTTCGACGAAATTTTTCACCGTGCAGCCAAATCGGATCCGGACTCCCGCGTTTCGCAGTTCGTCTGCCAGCGAGTGCGCCATTTCGTCGTCCAGCGTCGGCAAAACGTGGTTTCCGCGCTGAATGACCGTCACGTCCAGACCGCGTTCCCGCAGGTTTTCTGCCGTTTCCAGCCCAATGAACCCTGCACCGATGACGATCGCACTTTTCGCTCCTGCCAGCTTCGCCATTACCCGATCCATATCGCTGAGCGTCCAGAGCGGAAGAACGCGGGAGTCCGCATTTTTCGTATCCTGCTCAATTCCGGAAGGCACGGACCCTGTCGCCAGAAGCAGTGTATCGTACGTTTCCGTGTATTCGCCGTCCGCATTGCGCACCGTCACGCTTTTTGCCGCGCGGTCGATCCGGAGGACTTCATTCTCTGGACGAACATCTACCCGAAACCACGATGCGAACTTTGCCGGAGGCATGACCAGCAGACTTTCACGTTTAGGGATCACACCTCCTACATGGTACGGTAAACCACAATTCGCGTAGGAGATGAACTTTCCTTTCTCCAAAAGCACGATCTCCGCTGACTCATCCAAACGGCGCAGACGCGCTGCTGCACTTGCTCCCGCAGCGACTCCTCCAATGATGACGAATTTCATGGTATCTCTCCTTTAGGTAAAATTTTTAATCTCACGACCCCACAAATGATAAAATATATCAAATTGACATTTTGTCAAGAGCTTGGAAGGAAAATTTTCCAAATTTTCAAAAAATTTCCCCCTTTTTCCAAAAAATACGGCATGGCTTGGGGGCTATGTGCTCTCTTGAGTGGAAAATATTTTTCAGAGAAGAACAGACAAACTCTTTCTTTTCAGAATGTCTCGCGCCAATTCTATTTGCTTTCGCTCGATCCGGTAAATGTGGACGGCGAAGCCGGAAAACAATTCTCCTATGTTTCCCTCTCACGGCCGCCGTTTCTTCACGGGCAGCCAGACGGCTCTCGAAGAGTGGCGTCTGGCGTGGGACCGCTTGCACCGAAAATTTTCATCTCTGAGAACAAAACAAGCAGATCGAGGTCCATTCGCTGAAACGAGGTTCATTCGCTGGAACTGATCGACGAAAAACTTGCGCGTCTTGGCCGGCTTGTGCAGGAAGAGGAGGACGGCAATCAGCTCCAGCTTCAGAACTGGATGGACGACTTACTCAACGGCAATCGCAAAACGGAGACGGAAAACACAGCATGCAGTTCACGGAGAACGACGAACTGCGTGCATATTCCTGTGCCGAATGCTATGCTCGTCACCAGTTCGGCATCTCCTTCTCCTTTTTCCACGGATTCGTTTCCGGGAACGTCACTCCCTCGTCGACCGTTTTTTCGCGCAGTTCTTCAAGTGCCCGTGAAAGCCGATCAAGACGCGCACGCTCCGTCGGAGAAAATGCTTCCCGATTCTGCCGTACTCTCTCGCTGACTTTTTCCTCGTCGAGCATCGCGAGCCGGTACGTCATGAGGATCCGCTGCGGATACGGAAACGAACGCACGAGATCCAGCACCGCCTGCATTTTCCCGGCACACTCCGTCTC
>JAFQOH010000014.1:0-33266 GCA_017403345.1 Thermoguttaceae bacterium | reverse complement strand
TTATTGTTTATTGTTTATTGTTTATTGTTTGCTGTTCACTGATCTCTGTTTGTGTTATGCCGTTAGTTTGTTTTTTTACTTGTCTGTTCCGCCGGGTCTTCCTTTGTAGTCCGTCTGATAGAAGCCGTTCCCTTTGAATGCGAGTCCTGCGCACGCCTGAAGGACTCTCCGTGCTTTTTTCTTGCCGCAGCTGGGGCATTTCATCGTTTCCGGCGCGTCAAAAGACTGGATCTCTTCAAATTCGTGACCGCAGGCACTGCACTGGTAACTGTACATTGGCATGATGGGAAAACCTCAAACTTTCCGTAAAAAATGAATTGGATCAAAAATGAAAAAAGCGTAAAACGCGAAAACGCGAAAATGCGAAAATGCGAAAATGCGAAAACGCGAAAACGCGAAAACGCGAAATTTCCGGAGCGTGAACTCTCGGAAATTTAGTCCGGCCGCAGTTTTTCAGGGGTAATCTTCACCGCCTTTGCAGAACGGATTGCACCGCAGGATGCGCCACGCGCCTTTTAGCGACCCGTACACGAACCCGTATTTTCGGACCGCCAAGATGTAGTATTGACTGCATGTTGGGTGAAATCGGCACTGAAGTCCGATGACGTAGTGAAGAGTGTGCTGATAGATCCGGACGAGCAGTATCGCCAGATTTCTCGGTATGTGCCACACAAAACGTCCAGTGTGCTGCAATGCGGATCTCCATTGCATGGAAAACTCCTAGTCAATATTATTTTGTCTGATTATATCACGTTTTGATTTTTTTGCAACGGACTGCATCAATTTTTGCAGAGATTTCTGGAAATCTGCTATGGAATCTGCACGCCGAGCTTTTCCAGGAACGACGACGAAGTCCATTGGGGGGAAACCTTTTTCGGACGGTCTTTCTGCTTCGGATGGCGAGTATGGGTCTGGGGCTGAGACGGATCCCGCGGCAGCGTTCTTCTCCAATTCGTTCCCATCGCATTCGTATCTCTCCAATTTTGCGACGGTGAGTCGAAATGCTTCCCGGACGAGACGCTTCCAGCGAACGCGTTCGACGGCGCATCCGTAGCGTTTTGAAATGGAGAGTCCGACGCGTGAGGTACTCCTTCCGTTCGGCAGCCCGTAGACGATGAGAAGTCCATCTGCTGCGGAACATTTCCGCTCGAATACCGTTTTGAATTCGGCCGTTTTTTTGATGGAAAAAGACTCTTTCACCACTGGATCCCCGCACGCAGATCGTTTGAATTTTTCTGTTCCATCTTCAAAAACATATCGGCTTCTTCCTGCGTTACGTTTTGGGGAACCTGCACCAAGATCTCCACGAAAAGGTCCCCGGCCCCGGATCTTGCCTGAACGCCAGCCCCTTTGATGCGGAGTTTCTTCCCGCTGGAAGTTCCTGGCGGAATGTTGAGGAACCCTTCTCCTTTGGGCGTCGGGATCGGAACTTTCGCTCCGAGGACAGCTTCCGAGATGGAGACTGGGAGACGCAGCGTCAGATCGTTCCCTTGGCGCGAGAAGCAGTGGTGAGGGCTCACGTGGACCGTTAGGACCAGATCGCCGTCCGCTCCTCCGTTTGGCGAGCTTTCTCCAAGTCCGTGCAGCCTCAGTTTCTGTCCGTCTTCGATCCCCGGCGGAATTTTCGCGGAAATTTTTCGCGTTTCGCCGGAGTGGTTTCGGATGGAAACGTCGGCTTCCGTTCCTTCAACGGATTCTTCAAAGGTGATCGTGACGGCATGGTAGAGGTCCTGCCCTTTTACGGGAGCGTGCCGGGAGTATCCGCCTCTGGACCAGTTTCCAAATCCGTCGTTGAAATCGCGTGCGTCTCTTGCGGAGGCTCTTCCGCCGCCGAGATTACGGAAAAAGGCGCCGGGATCGAATCCGCCTCCGTTTCTTCTTCCTCCTCCACCGCGTCCCTGACCGCCGAAAAGGTCGTCCATGTTGAATTCCCATTCCGCGCCGCCGTTTCTGGATCCTCCGAAACCTCCGAAACCGCCGAAACCACCGAAACCGCCCGCTCCGCCGCCCTGGAATTTCTCAAAATCGGGGCCGAACTGGTCGTACTGCTTCCGTTTCTTTTCATCGTTCAGGACCTCAAAAGCTTCTTGAAGTTCCTGAAATTTTGCCTTTGCGTTTTTGTCGTCAGGATGCAGGTCCGGATGGTATTTTTTCGCCAATGTCCGGTACGCTTTGCCGATCTCATCTTTGGTCGCGGACCGGCTGATGCCAAGTATCTTGTAGTAGTCTGCCATGATATTTTCTCAAAAAGGAGGTACGTTTCAGTCGTTTTGCTGCACCATGACGATGCTCGCAAAGGAGACGCAGCTGTGAGTTTCTTCATCCACGCTCTGCTCGTAAGAGAGAAGTTTTCCTTCTTTTCCTCTTCCGAGGGTCTCCAGGATCCGGAGCGTGCAGTAGATCGGTGCGACGCCGCAAATTTTATTGGCGTTGAAGGACCCCAAAATATTCTGCCAAAAACCGCGGGGATCCATTTTTTGGATCGTTTCGAGGACTTCCAGATCGGTCTGGCGGATCTGATCCTGACGCGCGGCATCCACTGGCTGCGGAGTGTCGTACATCGGGCCGAGATGGGCAAGATCCGAGGACGCCATCACGAAATATTTCGCCTTTCCGGCCGATTCGTCTTCGCGGATCACCTCCGCAAGGGACTCGATGAAGAGACGCACCACGTCATTTTCGTCCGGATATTCAACGTCACGTGCCGCGAAGAAGGGGAGGAAGGAATTCACGAGGATCGGAACGATGCGTATCTCGCGTTTCTTCGTTTCTGCAAGATACTTAAGGAAAATGGCCTGGAACTCGATGGAGTGCTCATCGCGGTGCACGAAATCATCGCCGAAGAGATCCACGGCTTCACGCGCCTCCTGGTTTTCCGCCTGGTCTTCCAGTTTCGCATACTTTTCCATGAACTTTTTTGCCGCGCGTTTCTGAAAATCATGATCCGTCGGCAAAACCCCCAAAGGCGTGTCGAAATCCTTTGACGAAAACGCGAATTTTTCCTGCATCGGATTGTGCGACGTTCCTAAGATCAGAAAAACGTCCGCGTCGGAATGCTCTGCGACCGCCTGAAACGTCCAGCCATAGGATAGACCGCCGCGCTCCGGTTCCGCGTGCGTCGTGACTGCCCCGCAGATCTTCTCCGGAAAGAGCGTTCGGAAGTCTTTTTCCGGATCCTCGGCTTTGGTGACCTTTCGTGGAAGTTCGAGCATCTCCGCGATCATTTTTCGGAGTTCCTTCGCCGTTTTGGGGTATGCGCCTCCCGCCATGGCCGCCGGCCGGTACTTTTCCCGCGCGTAGGAGTTTTTCTCGTTTCGGAGGAACTTTTCGAAATTGGGACCGTCCAGATAGTGGAGCCGATCCAAATACGCGACCATTTCCTCAAGGTCCTTCATCTCCATCGGCTCATTCGTCGTCTGGGTGAACTCCTCGAGGATCTCCTGCATCGTCCGGTGTCCGTCCATCATCGAGATCAGGATCGCCAGCGGAATGGGAAGCACCAGCGGCGGGGCAAATCCCTCCGGATCCTCCAGCAGAAAATGCTGCGGTTTCTGCTCTTCTCCGTCAGCCTTCTGAAGACGCTGCTCCGGCGGCAAGTACGGCGAAAGCGTCAGATTGCGCATCGATGGACGTTCCATAAATGAATCCCTTTCCTCTCTTCTTCGGGGGTCGATTTCCTATTTTTCCGCCTTCAGTTCGCGGACGCGGATCGAACGGAGCTTCGTCTCGCAGCAGTAGTTCGTCACTCCGAGCGGCTGCGAATACTCCACTTCAAAACGTGTGCTGAATTTATTTTCCGCCCTCGGGCAATCCACGACCTTTTTGTCGTCCATCCAGCCTTCGATCCGGTCATCATAGACTCGGACGCGGAATGTGTTCCACTGCTCGTTTTTCGTCATGATGAGCTGCATCGTCTCATTCTCGCTCGCATCGAAACCATTCACACAGGAAAGTCCAAAGACGCTTCCGCCCCAGCCTCCGTTGATGAACGTGCAGTATCCGTCTTCACCCACCGGAAATGTGATCGCCGCGTAAAAATCAAACCCCATCGTCCGGCTCGCTTCCACTTCGATCTCGTAATTCGAGCGGAAAGGAAACTCACCGTCCCACGCGATCCCGCTGACCATGGCGCCCATGCCGATCGTCATGATGCCGTTTTCGATACTGACTTCGCCTTCTCCGCCGAACTCGGGAATTTTCCATCCGGTGAGGTCTTTGCCGTTAAACAGAGAGATCCATCCCTCGGCATTCGCAGCAGGAAGCGTGTCCGCAGCTGGAGCATCCTGTGCCTGGGTGGAAACCTGAGCGTTCGGGAAAACGGCAGTGAACGCCAAAAGGACGCTGAAAACCAAAAGTGTGCGCAAAAACATTGATTTCATGGAGGGGCTCCTTGAATGGAATAAAAATGGACAGTTCATCGGGACGGTTCTGCCTGAAAACTTGAGGCCAGCATCCGATCTTCTTGAAATGAAACAGGACAAACACATTTAATTATAGTCAAAACTGCGAGAATTGGAAGGTGGAGGGGTGGAAAAGATCCGATTTTCGTCGAACTTTACAGAAAATTTCCGTCAAACTTTTTTTAACTTACGGAAATTGCCAAGTTTCAGGAATTGAAACGAATGGCGGAAAAAAACAAAAAAATCGGAAGAAATGCCCCGGCGGGGCTTGACAAAAATAAAAAATCCGCGATAATAGGGCGTATGAAATGGCTCCTGCACGGCTTTTGTGCGGATCATTCACTCTGGGCGATTGGCTCAGTTGGTTAGAGCGCCGCCCTTACAAGGCGGATGTCACAGGTTCGAGTCCTGTATCGCCCACTTTTTTATAGACACTTCGCGCCAAGCTGGTGCAGAAGTGTTTTTTTTTGGGGGGGGGAGGCTCGTCCGGAATGGTTTTGATGTTTTCCTCAATGAAAAGCCCCGAACGGCAGAAGGACTGAACGCTCGGGGACTCTTTTTTTCAAGGAAGGATGCGGGCGGGACCGTTCTTCACCTTATTTGCAGATGCGGATGTTGCGGTAGTAAATGGTGGATCTGCCGTGGAGACCCTGGAAGCCAATGTAGCCAACCGTGTCCGCGTCCGCAAGAGCTTTGCCCTGGAATTTCTTTTCAATGTCCGTGCCGTTCGGGCTGACTTTTTTGTCGGTCCACTGGCTCATGTCCATTTCGTTGATCAGTTCGCCGTTGAGCCAGATCTTAATGGTGGAGCCTTTGCAGACGACTTTCATTGCGTTCCATTCGCCAGCCGGTTTCGTCACGACTTTCGTCGGGGCCTGGTAACCGTAGAATGCGCCGTTTCCATGGTAGTTCGGTTCCGTTCCTGCATCATCCAGAAGCTGGATCTCGACCGTATTGGGGATCCAGTTTCTTTTGTCCGAGCACTTGATCAGGAATCCGGCGTTGGCGCGTTCGGAGAGTTTGTACTCGAACGAGATCGTGCAGTCGCCGATCTTTTCCTTCGTCCAGATCGCGGCATCACGGGCAGCGCACAGCTCGCCGTTTTCGTTGATGGACCAGATGCTGGCATCGTAGTCCGCGTTTTCCAAATTATTTCCGAACAGGGGCTGGCAGCACTCCGCCGCGAAGCAGCTGGAAGCCGAAAGAACGAGTGCGCACAGAGCGAACCAAATCTTTTTCATTGAACTTTCTCCATTTTGAAATTTTAGGTTGGTCAGGTTAATTAAACTTTCTATATTATGAACGATTTTGGATTTTTTGTCAAGTAGAGAAACTGGATTTTTTCAAATTTCTTCTTCTCATACGGAATCGGAAAGTAGAGGGGCTTCTGTCTGGATACTCATTGGGATCCGTTTGGCGATCTGGCGTGAACTGGTACGCAGCTGCCGGAGGAAATGGACCTTTTTTAGGGATTTCTTGCTTCAAATTTTAGGGATTTCTTGCTTCAAATTTTAGGGATTTCTTGCTTCAAATTTTAGGGATTTCTTGCTTCAAAACGCGGGGGGCGTCTTGACTTTTGCGAGGTCTTGAATTATATTGGAGTACAGAATGGTTTCGTGAGCAGGCAAAATGACGGGAAACATGATTTTCAGAACACGAAAAACACCTTTTAGAAATGGCATTTATTTAGAAATGGCCTTTGGAAAAATTCGAATATTTAATATTTATGGATAGAAAACCGAGAGCGCCTAGGAATCGAACGCTGACACTTTCTCCGGAAGAGTATGAGAACTTCCGAAAACGGCTGACTCCCATTCCGGAAGCCCCTTTTGCGTTGAATGAGGTCGAAAACAGCGTGCTGCATGGGGATCTTTTCGAACTGATCGAAAAACTTCCCTCTGGTTTCGTCGATCTGATGGTCATCGATCCGCCGTACAATTTGGATAAAAACTTTCATGGTTTCCAGTTTTCACACACATCCGGAAAGGACTATGCGGAGTACCTGGAAAGCTGGTTTCCCAAACTTCTCCGCCTTCTGAAACCGCACGCGAGCGTCTATTTATGCGGTGACTGGAAATGCACGGCCGACCTGTTTTCCGTGATGGAAAAATTTCTGAAAGTCCGAAACCGGATCACTTGGCAGAGAGAAAAAGGGCGCGGTGCGCAGCATAATTGGAAGAACTGCTGCGAGGACATTTGGTTCGGCACGGTTTCGGACGATTACCATTTTGATGTGGAGGCTGTGAAGATGAAACGGAAAGTTTTGGCCCCCTATCGCAAGGACGGCAAACCGAAAGACTGGGAGGAGTGCGAGGAGGGAAATTACCGTTTGACGTTTCCTTCCAATTTCTGGGACGACATTTCGATCCCGTACTGGTCGATGCCCGAAAATACAGACCACCCGACTCAGAAACCGGAAAAGCTCATCGCGAAACTGATCCTCGCAAGTTCCCGGCCGGGCGACATGGTCTTCGATCCTTTCCTGGGAAGCGGAACGACTGCGGTCACGGCAAAAAAGCTGGGACGCCGATTCTGCGGGATCGAACAGAACGAAGAGTACTGCTGCTGGGCCGTTGCGCGACTTGACCGGGCGGAAACGGACTCTAAGATCCAAGGGTATGAAGACGGCGTTTTCTGGGAACGGAATACCTGCCGCGCCCAGAGGTCTCACCAAAAAAAGGTCCATGAAAAAGAATCGTAGAAACGCTCGAAAAGTGCGTACCGGTCAGGTCTGATCTCATCACTGAGAGCACTAAAAAGAAAGAGGAAAAAGGGAGTGAACGTCTCCTGACACGAATTTCACGAAAAACGCGAAAAGACACGAAAGATTTAAAATATTTTTGATCGTCTTTTGGTGAATTTCGCATTTTTTCGAGTTTTTCGTATTTTTTGTCGTTTCAGCGGTGCGATCGGCATACAGTCACCGAAAGATTCAAATTTTGAAATTTCCCTGAAAGGACCGGCTTGCCAAAATCCTGAAATCTGGTATACTTGACCTCTGGAAAACATTTTGAACTTGATCGATTTCGGGAGTTTTTTTATGGCACAGCTCATTCTCAGGGATTTAACTTACGCACTTGGATACCCTCCGCTGGTGGATCACGCGAACATGACAGTCGATCCCGGGGAAAAGATCGCGCTCATTGGACGGAATGGAGCCGGGAAATCGACGCTCCTGAAACTCCTGAACCAAGAACTTTCTCCTGACTCCGGCGAGATCATCCGCGTGCAGGGACTCCAGACGATGCTTCTGACGCAGCAGGTCCCCGTCGATCTGAACGGCAGGGTGCTGGACATCATCACGTCTGGACTTCAGAAAGATGGGGAACTTCTCTCGCGTTTTCATGAAGTTACCGCTGGGATCGCACGCGCCTACGAAACGGAAGAATACGCAAAAGCCGAAGCTCTTCAGAAGGAACTCGACCGCCTGCAGCACGAGCTGGAGGTCTCCGGTGCGTGGGAGATCCAGCGCAAGGTGGAAAGCGTCCTTCAAAAGATCGGCATCGACGGCGAAGCGGAGATCTCGACTCTTTCCGCAGGCAAGAAACGCCGCGTTCTTTTTGCTCGTGCGATCGTAGCGGAGCCGGACATCCTCCTGCTTGACGAACCGACGAACCATCTCGACCTGAATTCCATCCTCTGGCTCGAAGATTTCCTGAAAAAATACAAAAAAACGGTCCTTTTCGTGACGCACGACCGAATGTTTCTCCGCAGCATCGCGACTTCCATTTGGGAACTTGACCGCGGGCATCTTTACCGGTACGACTGCGGATACGATACCTACCTGGAACGCCGAGAACAGCGTCTTCACGCGGAAGAAAAAGAGCTGGAGCATTTTCAGAAAAAACTCGCGCAGGAGGAGGTCTGGATCCGTACGGGGATCATGGCCCGGAGGACTCGAAATGAAGGCCGCGTCCGTGCACTGAAACAGATGCGCCGCGATGCCGCTTTGATCCGAAAAGACCCGGGGACCGCCAAACTCCAGATCCAGGAGGGCGTCACTTCCGGTCGGCTCGTGGTCCAGACGAAAGGTCTGAATTTCTCTTTCCGAAGTGAGAACGGCGAATTTCCGATCGTGAAAGACCTCAGTTTCCAGATCATGCGCGGAGACCGCATCGGTATTCTCGGCCCAAACGGCGTCGGGAAGACGACGCTGCTGCGGCTCATTCTCGGCGAGATGGCTCCGGATTCCGGCTCGATCCGGCACGGGACGCAGCTCCAGGTCTCCTATTTCGACCAGCTGCACGCTGCGCTGGATGAAGAAGCGTCCGTCCTCGAGAACGTAAACGACGGCTCGACGCACGTCATGATCAACGGCTCGAAGCAGCACGTGCTGGGTTACCTGCGCGACTTCCTTTTCTCTGAAGAACGCGCGAAAATGCCGGTCAAATTCCTCTCCGGAGGAGAAAAAAACCGTCTGCTGCTCGCCAAACTGTTCACGAAACCGTCGAATATCCTCGTGATGGACGAACCGACGAACGACCTGGATATGGAAACGCTCGAACTTTTGGAAGAAAAGCTCTCGCAGTATCCCGGCACTCTGCTTCTGGTGAGCCATGACCGCGAATTCATCAACAATGTGGTGACCTCCACGCTCGTTTTTGAAGGAAACGGAATCGTGAAGGAGTACGTCGGCGGTTACGATGACTGGTATTTCCAGAGCCGTCAGGAAGAGCAGGCGGAAGCGGAACGGCAGGCAAAAGCGCAGCAGAAGAAAGCCGCGAAAACGGAAAACGCCAAGTCCCAGACGAACGCAGCTGCATCCGTCAAACCGGCGCCGGAAGGAAAGCACCTGACGTACAAAGAGAAGCTCGAGTTGGAAAAACTGCCGGGAGAGATCGAGAAAATGGAACTTCAGCTGCAAGAGCTCAACGGAAAACTTGCCGATCCGGAATTTTACCAGCGGGATGAAAAAGAGTTCATCCGAACGGCTCAGGAAGCTGAAAAAGTGCAGCTCGCACTGGAAAAACTCTACGAACGCTGGGATGAACTGGAAGGCTGAGAAGAGGGAAATGCGCCTGGATCAGAAAAAGTGCATTCGCAGGCTGCGTACCGGTTTTCCGTGTTTTCCGCGGTGAAACTGGTACGCAGTTCCCGGAAGTACCAAAAAATGAAAAGGGGATCATGAGATCCAGGTGACCGCACTTGTGTTTGGGCTCCGTTTCGGTCTGGAATTTCGGTCTGGAATTTCGGTCTGGAATTTCGGTCTGGAATTTCGGTCTGGAATTTCGTCCTGGAGTTTCGTCCTGGAGTTTCGTCCTGGAGTTTCGGTCACTGGAGCGGGATCGGGTCAGTCAGTTCTTCACCGTCGGGGAACGTTCGCGGAAGTTTGAAAACCTCGCCGCGAATGTTCGAGAAGTAAAGATCGGCTTCGGAAGGGCTTCGTCCATGACCGTCTGCCCAAAACGCGAAAAAATCCTCATGCCAGTCGATCGGACGGCGCGGGTAGCAGTGATTTCGCGGACTGTTTTTCGTCATCTGACGGATCTTTTGCCAGCTTGCACCGCGGTCCGAGGAGCTCCAGAGAGAGACTTCTCCCCCCGTATTGAACTCCTGCGGGCCGGATCCGTCCGTGGCGACGACGCGCCAGGTCCCGTCTTTTTCGACGTAGAGAGAACCGAAATCGTAATTGTTGTCCGATTCGGTGAGCTTGCGTATCTCCCACTTTTCACCGTTCCACGCGCACGTAAACCATTCCCTCGGCCCCGCATCCGGACCGCTTCTCCAGCCGCTGCTCGTAATGTAGAAAATGATCGGCCAGCCGTTTGCGTCGTAAACCAGATCCATGATGTAGACGTTCTTTTTTTCTGATTCATAGTCATGGACCAGAGCAGGGCATTTTTCTGTCAGCATCGGCGTTTCAAGCGGTTTTCCGTCGATCGTCTGCCAGGTCTCGCCGCCGTCAAGGGACTCTGCATAGTAGAGATCCGTCCGCCAGTTCAGACCAACGCGTCCTTCTGCTGCATTGTGCGGATGGTAGTTGAACGTCGTTCCGAGCTTGAAGACTCCGTCTTTTTTCCAGACCGCCGCGTTCTGGTAGTGTCCGTGCTGCATGGCTGCCAGAGGTCTCCATTCGCTCCAGAGGACGCCGTCTTTGCTTTTCATGAAACTGACGATCCGCGCTGCACGCGACTCCGGGGCATTGAGGACCGACCGGTCGTACGTCGTGAAGAAGGCGAACATTCCCTCGCCCCTGACGCTGAAGACCTGCAGATAGGAAAAGTTAGTCATGGGGACTTCTTTGCCATTCTCCATCTTGAGTGCTTTGACCAGTTCAAATTCCGAGATGTCGTACGGACGGACACTCCGCGTGATGTAAGACGGACGGCCTGTGCCGTGGCTGGTGGAGAAGATCCAAATGTGCCCGGCATCATCGATCGTCATGACCGGATTGTCGTGTGCGTCTTCCGTCTGCTTGTCCAGAATGATCACGGGTCGCGCCAATTTTCCGGTCGAATGGTCAAAGAAAGAAACTTCGTGAAGGAGCGTTTTCCCCGTCAGGTCGGTGCCGCCGTAGCAGAAGAACGTTTTGTTTACCTCCGGCCGGTACACGCTGAACGGATAGTGATTCGCAGGATAGGTCCCCAGCCCCCCCGAGTATTTGTAGCCGTACTGATCGCCGCTTGCCTGATTGAAGTACCAGATGCTTCGGAAACCGCTGTCTTTGGCATTGAGGAGAAGACCGGCACTGCCGTAAACGGCCTCTTCGAGCCGGAGCTCCGGGGACACGAGACTGACGGGGAGTCCATCCTGCATGCGGGAGGAACTCCACCAAACGGCAGGCTCAGCATTCGGGCGGACGTTTTTCTGTTCCGCGGACGGTCCTTCGGTGTGTTCGGCGAGTTCGGTGTGTTCGGTGTGTTCGGCGAGTTCGGCGAGTTCGGCGAGTTCGGCGAGTTCGGCGAGTTCGGTGTGTTCGGTGTGTTCGGTGTGTTCGGTGTGTTCGGCGAGTTCGGCGAGTTCGGTGTGTTCGGCGAGTTCGGTGTGTTCGGCGAGTTCGGTGTGTTCGGCGAGTTCGGCGGCTTCTGCTGCGCTCAAGACGCGGGAGTAAAGGCGAATGTCTTCCAGTGCGCCGCTGAGATTCCGCTGCGGATCCGAGGCACAGGCTCCGATATTCATGTGCCGTGCGGTGAATCCGGAGCGGCGAATGTCTGTTTTCCAGACGTCGGCTTCCCTTCCGTTGAGGTAAAGACGAACGTTCTGTCCGTCGCAGGTCCCGACAAGGTGAAACCACTTTCCAATTTCAGGGATCGGTATGTTTGCGTGCCCGTAGCCGTTCATTTCATTGGTCTGGACGAGAAAACGGATCCGCCCTTTGTACGCATAAAGCGTCCAATCCTGAGCCGGGGTGCCGGAGGTCAGGAAGATCTGGGACTCTTTCTCTTCGTTCATCCGGACCCAGACGGAAACGGAAAAAGATCTTGGAGTGATGGGAACGGCATTCGTCTGGACCTGAAAAGCGGTGTTTCCATCGAAAACGATCCCTTTTCCGGCTGGCTCTGCGCTGGCAGTTCCGAAAAAGCCCAAAAAAAGACAGAAAATCGGAAAAATGCAGAAACGAACGGCATTTTTGAGCATTGGGAAATTTGAAAACATGATACTCTCCTAAAGGAACGTGTGTTTGGCAGCAGCGGGGCCAAAAACCGCGGTCAACTCTGTCATTTTACCGCAGATACGGAGAATGCGCAAGGACCGGTATCGCGGATCTGCAAAAAAACGGAAATTTCTTTTGAGTTCCCGGATGGACCTCAAAAGAATTTCCCTGGAACGCGGCATTTGGGGAGAAACGAAGGCCTTTTTTTTGGAAAAAATTCCCATTTTCTCGATGGCTCCAGTTGACATTTTGAAATTCTTGCTTAAAATGGAAATAGAATTGATTTTTCTGTTTTTTGTTTTCGGTCAAAATGCGTCCGAAGTTTCTGCAGGGGACAGTAAAGTCACACGAATAAAAAAAAGAAAGGATCTGAAATGAAACACGATCGCCGTAATTTTCTGAAAACGACCGCCGCCATTGGTCTGGCCTCCGTCATGCCGTCCTACCTGGTTCACGCGCAAAACGGTAAACCCCCCGTCTCGGAACGGATCCGTACGGGCTGCGTGGGGCTTGGGCCTCAGGGAAACGGGAATGCACACGGTTTTAACGGGATCTCCGACATCACGGCACTTTGCGACGTTGATTCGGTCTACGGACTTCAGCGTGCTCTGAACGGCAAGATCGGACGTCGGGAAGGGGACAAATACTTCCAGCCGGACACGTACAAAGATTACCGCCGGATCCTTGACCGCGGCGACATCGACATGGTGAGCATCGGTACGCCGGACCATTGGCACACGAAGATCGCGGTGGAAGCGATGCAGGCAGGCAAACACGTTTTCTGTGAAAAACCGCTGACGCTGACGCTTCAGGAAAACGAACTGGTCCGCAAAGCCTGCGCGAAGTACGGCAAGGTCTTCCAGGTCGGTACGATGCAGCGTGCAATGAAAAACCAGTTCGCGACCGCGGCTCTGATGGTCCGAAAAGGAGTCCTCGGCGAGATCCAGCGTGTGACGTGCATCACGGACGGCGGACGGGAATCCCCGGTCATCGCTCCGGCACCGGTCCCGGAATCCCTCGATTGGGAAATGTGGCAGGGACAGGCTCCCGCTCACGAATTCCTCGCAGGCGGCGGTCCGAACCGCTTCGATCCGCTCGGCATCGCCCCGCAGTACAGCCGGCATCATCTCACGTTTCGGTGGTGGTTCGAGTACTCCGGCGGAAAGATCACCGACTGGGGCGCGCACCATGTGGACTGCGCACTCTGGATCCTCGACCGTCAGACTCCGGACAAAATGCCGATCTCCTACCATCTGGAAGAGGCGGCATTTAACGTCGATCTCCGTGACGGAATGCCGGTCCAGACCGACCTCTACAATACGCCGGTGAGATTCCGGGTCTCCATGAAATTCGCGGACGGACCGGACTTCATCGTCACGAGCCGCGCGAAAGACGGAAACGGCATCCTCATCGAAGGGACCAAAGGCCGCATCCACGTCAACCGTGCCCGGATCGCCGGGAAACCGTACGAATCGGGAGAATGGAAGGAACTCATCACGGAAGATGACTACACGGCCCTCTACCATGGAAAGCCGTTCGAGGGGCACAAAACCAACTTCCTCCGCTGCATCCGCGAAGGGGGAAAACCGGTCTCCAACGCCGTTGAGAATACGTACTCGATGGAGATCTGCCACCTCTGCAACCTTGCCTGCCGCCTGAAACGCGACATCCAGTGGGACACGCAGACCGGACGCATCGTCGGTGATGAACTGGCCGCCTCATTCTTCAGCCGCGAACAGCGAAAGGGCTACGAGCTTCCGAAAGTGGATTGACCCAGGTTTCACACAGAAACGCTTCACACAGAAACCCGGCCTGCATACCAACACGACCGCTGCGTAAGCTCCCAATGGGGCGAACGCGCGGCCGCTCGGTCATCTTCGTTTACGTTTGATTTCAGCTTAAATTACCCGTTTTCCGTCATAAAAGACAGAATCCGGCAGATCGTGGTACGTGACTTCAAAAAGTTTGCCAGATTCTCGCCGAAATATGATCGCAAAAAATTCCTCATAATCAGGATCGTCCAGTTCCAGCCCGTTATCTGTCTCATGATCCGTATCGTATCGAACGAGTTCTTCACTGCCGTTAGAGTAACAAAAAGTATAGAGTCCTTTTTCATGCCCATGTGTAAAGCGAAAAAGCGCATCGAATCTTGGCGTTTCATTGGGATTGATCATCCAAACCTCTTTTTTTTCTTGCTAAAAATCAAAAATTTCCCAACGATACGAAGATGAGGCATATTTGCCGTCCGAACTCAAAACTCAAACAGCCGCCTCCAATACGAAACGGCCGTTTTCATTGATTCGCGGCTCTATTTCTTTGCGAAATAGCAAAAAATGCAGAATACTCAGTCAAACTCGACTTTCTGCACCGTACAGCCAACGCCGTTCATGGTTTCTGCCAGACGGCAAAGCGTCGCTTCATCCGGATACGTTCCGATGATCGCGCCTCCGCTTCCCGCAAATTTCGCACTCACCCCGCACGCTCTCGCATTCTCGACCATCTCGATCTGGCCGGAAGCGATCTTGCAGATGCTGCGTCTCAAATCGAAATTCGCGTCCATCAGTTCTCCCAGCCGAGACCAGTTCTTTTCCAGGATCGCGGTTTTCGCCAGGTCGGTGAGTTCCGCGAAACGCTTCATCGCGGCATGGACTTCCGGAACGCCGTCGTTCCAGCGGTGGCGCAGGTCATTGTGCACGATCTCCGTCGGTTCGCTGACGTCCGTTTTAAAGGCGATATACAGCGGCGGCAGGTCCGCAGGATCCAGTATGACCGGCTCGTAAATACCGTACTCCAGACCGTTTTCCGTCCGCATTTTTTCACGAGAAAAATCCATCGCGGTCATTCCCTCGTAGACTTGGATGACGCGGTCCTGCAGTCCAGCGGTGATCCCGAGTTCATTCCGTTCGACAGACAGCACCAACGAGGGCTGAAGGTGTTTCGGGATCTCGATCTCGTAGAATTCCATCAGCGCACGCAGCGTCGCAACGATGATCGCACTGGATCCTGCCATGCCGACCTGCCGTGGAATATTCGTCTCGAACCGGACCGAAAACGTTCGCTCATGCAGCGGGATCCCGTACGTCCTGCAGTACTCCGCGAACCGCTTGACGGCCGCCTTCACGAGCCGGACGCCTCCGTAGTATCCGTGGAGCCGGACGTCTTGGACCAGAGCGTCGATGGAACGGAACCGCGTATTGTTTTCGTTCATCACGATCTCCAGCTCGTCCCACTCGTAAAGCGTCACCTGCGCAAAATACGGCTTCAAAATGACCGAGATCGTCTTCCCGAAATAGCCGTCAGACGGATTTCCGATCACGCCGGCGCGGGCAAAGGCTTTTTTGCGGATGATCTGCATCGTCATGATTTTCCCTCAACACGCTGCTTTCTGTTCTCCGTTCCGCGAGAACGTCCAAACTAAATAAACTCTCGGATCTTCTGCCGGATCTCTTCGCCATGGTCCGGATCCGAGACGGCAAACTCGAGGAAGGCGGCAAAATAGCTTGCGTAGTTTCCAATGTCGAATCGGTGTTCTTCCGGCGTAACACGCACACCGTACACTTTCTTTCCGTCTGCGATCATGGCCTGGATCGCATCGGTGAGCTGGATCTCATCGTTTTTCCCCGGTTTCGTCACCTTGAGATACTCAAAGATCTCCGGCTGGAAAATGTAGCGGCTCGCCACGGCAAGGCGGCTCGGCGCTTCCTCTTTAGACGGTTTCTCCACGATATTCGCCAGCTGGAAAATATTCGGATCGGTGAGCTCCTTCGGCGCTGCGATGCCGTAACGGTGCACTTCATTTTCCGGCACCTCCTCAAACGCGATGACCGCATCGGCATCCCGCTCCTCAAAAACCGCGATCATACGCTCCACGACGCGCGCTTTGGCGTTCACTCCGAGTATCGTATCTCCCAGAGCCACGACGAACGGTTCGCGTCCGACGAAAGATTCCGCACAAAGGATCGCGTGTCCCAGACCGAGCTGTCTTCTCTGCCGCGTGTAGAAGTACTGCAGATCCGCCTTCTCAAACGCCAGTTCCGCCAAGAGGTCCTCTTTTCCCGTCTGACGCAGATGGTTGATCAGCTCCATATCCAGGTCGAAATGGTTTTCGATCGCCGTTTTCGTCTGCCCCGTGATGAACAGCAGTTTCTGGAGCCCGCATCGGTTCAATTCCTCCACGACGTACTGCACGACCGGTTTGCGTCCCACGGGAAGCATTTCCTTCGGGAGACTTTTCGTAAGCGGGATCAAACGAGTACCTTTCCCCGCAACCGGAATGACCGCGAGTTTTACCGACATGATTTTTTCCTTCCTGACCGAAGCCGGATCCATTAAAATTTAACTTTTGAGTAAAAATTTTTCATAATTTTCTATCTATAGCGAATTTTTGCCATTCTGTCAAGCAGGATCTTGAAACATACTCCGAAAATTTTCTTTTTTACAGGATTTCCTAAAAAATCATACTTGCTCAGTATTCCTAAACTCGCCAAACCTCCGTTTTTTTATTTTGCCGATTTTGTTTTTTTTACCCAAGTCATACTTTTTTGCCGTAAAATCCGGAAATTCTCAAAATCTCTTTTTTTTTCATTTGCAAAAAACCGATTCCTAAATATACTGTACATTGTATTTAAATGGCAAGATGATCCCCCCCTGCGGTCACGACTGCGGGCCAGTATTCACTGAACCATACCCATGAAAAAGACACACTTAAACGCCATGACCCTGTTCCTGTCAGCAGCCGCTGCGGCAGGTCCATTTTTCGCAGGCACGCTTTTGGCTCAGTCCTCAGCCCCGGAATCCTCGGCACAGTCCGAGCTTTCCGCCCCGGCCCGCGTTCAGGCTCCGGCCCGCGTTCAGGCTCCGGTCCGTACGCTGGCGCCTCATGTTTTTCGCAAGATCGACCCGGCGCTGGATCAGATCCACATGGTCAACACATTCAACTTGAAAGACGGAACGCAGAAGGATCTTCCTTTCCGCTGGGCCAAGAACCAGCCGTTCTTTAATGATGTGTGGTATTTCGACTTTGAGATCAAGTCGCTGCGCACGATCGCTCTTCCTTCTGTCGTGACTGTTGACGGGCAGAAGAAACCGGTGCTGAAAAAGTATCTCTACCTGATGTACCGCATCAAGAACCCGGCACAGTATTTCACGGTGAAGGAAGTGCAGACGGTGGACGGTGTCAGTGAGCTGAAAGGCCGTCAGGAAGAAGTGTATGGAAAATATCAGGAAGATGCGGAAACCGCCGCAGCTGCCGGTGCGTCGCTTGCCGCCTCGCTTCACACGGAGCAGGCACTTCCTGCCATAACGAAACTTTCCAACGTGGAAGCGATGCCGATGTCGTATGAGTTCATCACGCTCGATGACAGATCGCTCGAGTTCACGCCGTTGTTTGAACTGCGGATGGAAGACGAGCAGTGGATGGACCGGACGGATCGTCGGAAAAAGCTCCGCCGCCGTAAGCTGGTCGACGAATATAACCCCTTTGTGGTGAAAAAAATCGCTGAAAAGGAGCGTCCTGCGGGAAAACTTTACGGTTCTTGCGATTTTATTGGAAAAAAAATCAAGCCGGGTGAAGAGGTTTGGGGAGTTGCCATTTGGTCCGATCTCAACTTCACGGCAGACCGCTTTTCTATCGTAATTAACGGGCTCACGAACGTTCGGAAGTACGAAGAGGAAGAAGGGAAATATTTTTACAAAAATCTAAAATTAAACTATTGGCACCCCGGAGAGCTGGATATTTTTCGTTTTGGCCAGCCGGGGGGGCTTGACTTTGAATGGATTTTCGAGTAAAATACTTCCTGCTTGTTACTAAATTGGAAAATATTCACAATAAACTTTTTTTCAGGAGTGGGTACTCATGGCACATAAAAAAGGACAAGGCAGCAGCCGTAACGGTCGTGATTCCAATGCACAGCGCCGCGGTGTGAAACTTTACGCTGGTCAGGAAGCCAAAGCGGGCAACATCATCGTCCGTCAGTGCGGCAACAAATTTGACGCTGGTAAAGGCGTTGGTCAGGGAAAAGATTACACCCTGTTCGCTCTGGTCGACGGTTTCGTTCGTTTCGACCGTAAAGGTTCCCGCGTGAACGTCGTCGCGACTCGTGAAGAAGCCTGCGCTGCCCAGTAGTCCAAGCTTTTCATCGAAATAAAGAAAAAACGTTCCTCATTTTGGGGAACGTTTTTTTGTGGACATTCTGAAAAAATGGCTCTTTGGGTTCTTCAAAAAACGGTACACCCAATGATTTCTGCGAGAAAGACCGCAAGAAAAGCACTCCAGGCGATCAGGATGGCAGACTTTTCTATCTTTTGGGGAGTTTTTCCCAATCCCCAAAAACACCCCAGACCATTCCAGAGAAAAAGCCCCGCACTAACGGCACTGATCCCAAAAATCACGAGCGCAAAACGCGGCGTTCCGAGTGCGTAAAGTTCTCCCGCATCCGTCGGACCAACAGTCGAGAAGTCCGCTCCGAAATACGCACCATTGGCGATGAGGCAGAAACCGGCCCAAAATCGAAAAAGAAATTCGGCAGGCATACGAAAAAATTTCCAGCAAAGCCAGAAAATGACCGGGATGACACACCCGCCAACAGCTCCGCCCCAAAGGATCCATGTGCGATGCGGAGAGAATGCCGTCTCTGTTCTGGAAAAAGTCCAAGGGGACAGCACGACTTTTTCGACTTCCGTTCCGGCGCCAACTGCGGTCAGCACATGCCCCAGCTCATGCACAGCCTGAAAAGTCAGCCAGCAAAATGGGATCCAGGCCGCAAGCAGAAGAAAAAGAGGAACACGAAAACATGGAAAATACCGTTTCATGGTGAAGATTCCCCATTCCTTCAAACTATCTCCGATTTTCCCCAAAAAATGCCGGCAAACTGGAATTTACCGGCATCTGTATGAGGACAGGCTCTCTGAGAATTAGAGAAGTCCGTAGCGTTTCAGCGTTTCGATGAGCGACGCTTCCTGTTTTTCATCCAGCGGCGTGAGCGGCAGGCGAAGTTCTCCGGTATCCATGCCGAGAAGTTTCATCGCGGCTTTGACCGGGATCGGATTCGTCGCGAGGCTCAGCATGTCGCGGCAGAGCTGGAACGTCTTGAAATGCCATTTCCGGGCCGTCTCCAAGTCGTTCGCGAGCATCGCATTGCAGAGCGCGACCATATCCTGCGGCACGATATTTCCGACGACGGAGATGATCCCCTTCGCTCCGACGGCCATGTGCGGGAGCGTCATGCTGTCGTCGCCGCTCAGGACGGTCAGATCGGTCTGCGCCAAAATACGGGAAGCCTGATCCATCGCGCCGGTCGCTTCCTTCACCATTTTGATGTTCGGGAGCTCGGCAAGCCGAATGATCGTTTCCGGTTTGATATTTTTCGCAGCGCGTCCGGGAATATTGTAAACACAGATCGGAATACTGACGGCTTCCGCGACCGCCTTGAAGTGCTGATAGAAACCTTCCTGCGTCGGTTTATTGTAGTACGGCGCAACGACCAATGCCGCGTCCGCTCCGGTATCTTCCGCCCAGCGGGTCAGACGGAGCGCTTCATGCGTGCAGTTGGAGCCGGTACCGGGCATGACTTTGCATCGGCCGGCAGCGGCGCGCACGACGGTCGTGATGACTTTCTCATGCTCTTCATGCGTCAGAGTCGGCGACTCTCCCGTCGTTCCGACCGGCACCAGACACGTGACTCCAGAGCGGATGAGGAACTCGGTATTGCGTTCCAGCGCGTCGTAATCCACTTTGTCATCTTTAAAAGGAGTGACCATTGCAATGGAAAGTCCCGCATATTCTTCTGCACGTGTTTTCATGAAAAATGTTCCTGTCTGGAATGGATGGACCTGAAATATAAAAAAACTCCGCATTCATTCGGATACGATCTATTATACTCCGTTCATCGATTCTCTCAAGGGGGAGCGTGGGGAAACATTTTGAAATTTCCCGAAAAACTCACCCCGCAAAACCCTCAAACCCGTTGACATAGCGCGAAATTTCTGCTAAAATCAGAGAAATGTGAAAAAGGACCCCGCAAAATGCCCGTTTCGCCTAACATTCGATCCGGCATTCGATCCGGCAGACCTCCTTTTTCGTTTCCTTCCTCATACCCCTTTTGAAAGAAAGGTCCTGCCATGAAAAAAAGTTTGATCTTCCCGCTTCTCCCGGCACTCGCACTGGTTTTGACGCTCGGTTTCTTTACAAACACGGCCACCGCCCAGGAACGTCTAGCTCCGCCGGAAGCAGTTTGGACCTTGGATGGCAAAACGCTCGATGATTTTGAATGTTTCCTCGACGGCGGCGTCAAAAAAGAAGATGTTTTCAAGCTCGAAGACGGCATCCTCAAAGTCGGCGGCACTCCGTTCGGCTGGCTGGCACCGAAAGATCTGAAGCTCCGCAATTTCGTCCTCACAGCCGAGATCTGCTATCCGACCGACGATCCGAACGTGAACAGCGGCTTCTTCCTCCGCATGAACGACGCGGAAGGCCGTCCCTCTCCGGCTTTCCTTCCGCCGTGCATCGAATGCCAGCTCCAGACGCAGCAGATGGGGCATCTGTTCGGCTTCCACGGCCACACGCTCATCGGTGCGGCGGAACGCTACGACTACCGCCCGCGCTCCGTCGACGGTGAAAAGGTCCGTGCGGAACTGCACCGCGTCAAGAACGTCAAAAACGCCCAGAAACCAGGAAAAGAATGGAACAAAATGGTCATCATCTGCCATGAAGACGCCATTCTCGTCATGCTCAACGGTCAGCCGGTGAACTGGGTCTGCAATGCGTCGAACATTGAAGGCAAATTCGCGTTCCAGTCCGAAGGCGGCGAGATCTGGTTCCGCAACGTCAAGATCTTCACGAAAAAATAAAGGGATCTTCCAAAAAATCAGCGATCCTGTCCAAATACACGGAGACGTTTTCCCAAAAACGTCTCTGTATTTTTTAAAAGGCTCTTCTGGCAGCTGCGTACCGGTCAGGTCGGATCTTACCACTGAGTGTGCAGAAGCGGCTCAGATCCACACTGAAAAGAAAAAGAAGGAAAAAGGGAGTGAACGTGCCCTGACATGAATTTCACGGAAAACATGAAATCGCGCAAAATGGATCTTAAAAAATTTTAAAAACATTTCGTGGGATCCGCATTTTTTCGTGCTTTTCGTGTTCCTCTTTCTGTGTGTCTCTGTGCATATCCGTGTTTTCAGCGGTGAAAAACTGGTACGCAGTTCCCGGATGGACCTAAAAATGCTCCGAAAACCGCTGAATTTACAAAAAATTTACAAAACTTAAAAAAAGGCTGAATATTCTTGCCGTATACTATGAATGTCAGGTGAGGGGAGACCCGCGAACCTGAAGTTCAAAAACGAAAACAAAAACGAACACCCCTTTTTTCCAGCAGGAGAAAATATCATGTCGAAAAAGATCCTTTCCATTCTCGTTCTGAGTGCTGCTTCCCTCCTGGTCTCCGGATCCGGAAACGCTGTCAAAGCCGATTACGAGCCGGCACTGTACCGGGCTGCCAAAAGGGGCGATGCCGCGAAAGTTCAGCAGCTCATCGCGCAGGGCGCCGACGTAAATGAAGTGACCGACGATGCGGAGACTCCGCTTCATGGTGCTGCGGAACGCGGCCAGCTCGAAACAGCAAAGATCCTCATTGAAAAAGGCGCGAATGTGAACGCGGAAGACGAAGACAGCTCTACGCCGCTTCATGAAGCGTGCGACGGACGAAATCTTGAGCTCGTGAAGCTCCTCGTCGAGAAAGGTGCGAAAGTCAACGCCGTCAATGATGACCGCGAGACTCCGCTGCACATCGCGGCAGAGGACGGAACGCTGGAGATCGTGAAGTACCTGGTCGAAACGGGCGCCGACATCCGCGCGGAAGATGAAGACCGGGAAACTCCGGCGGAAAAGGCGCGTGAAGAGCGTCGGGACGACATCGCGGATTACCTCGAAGGACTTCAGAAATAGAAGCCTATCGGATCGGCTCGGAATTTCAGAGGGCATCCTCCCGTCCCCCCTTGGGAAGAGCACGCAGGATCGGAAAGCGTGCTCTTTTTTTGAAGTCCCCCCCCTTTTTTTTCTTTCGATTTTTGCTATATTTCCGTTTGGAATCAAAATGATCTCCGCCTGCCCCCATTTCGGAGACCGCCGGCACAGTAAAAAAACCTTTCAGCGAGATCACAAAATCATGAGTACAGAACGAATTTTGATCATTGAAGACGATCCGACGATCCGCGAAGTTCTGGAAATGCTTCTCCAGGCACGCGGATTCCAGACCGTCTCGGCAGGGAACGGCGAGCTTGGATTGAAACGCATTGAAGAAAAGGATCCGGATCTCGTTCTTCTGGATCTTACGCTTCCGGGAATGGACGGACTCGAGGTCTGTCGGCGGATCCGGGAGCTTCCCGGCAAGGCGAAACTTCCCGTCATCATGCTTACGGCACGAAGTGAAGAGTCCGACGTCGTCGTGGGTCTGGAAATGGGGGCGGTCGATTACGTCACGAAGCCGTTCAACAATCAGATGCTCATCGCGCGCATTCGGGCACAGCTGCGCAGGACGAAGGAACTCGAAACGGCCGCTCTCCCCGAAAAGATCCTGCTTGCGGAAAATGAAAACGAACCGGAACCGGAAGAAGAGCTCCTCTCCTGCCACGGCGTGACGCTAAATCTTACGCAGCGGACAGCCGATTTCAACGAGATGCCGCTCGAGCTGACGTTCACCGAATTCGAGCTTTTGGCCATCTTCATTCGCCGGCCGGGCCGAGTCTGGTCCAGGACTGACATTGCGTTCAAGCTGCGCGGCGATGACTACCTTTCCATGGACCGATCGATCGACGTTCAGGTCGCGAATCTGCGAAAGAAACTTGGCGAGGCGGGTAAATTCATCGAAACCGTCCGCGGGGTCGGATACCGCTGGAAATATTGAGCTGCAGGAAAGCAGGCTCACAGGAAAGCAGGCTCACAGGAAAGCGCAGCCCCGGAGAGATCAGCCGTTTTTCGAAATCAGTTTCGGGAGTCATTCATGAAAGTCAAACAGCGCAACATTTTGCTTCTTCTGATCCCCATCCTTTCGTCGGGACTTCTGGGGCTTACGGGGTTTCTTCTCTGGCTGCAGCGCGAGAATTTTGAGAAAGTCTACCTCGAAGAATCCCGAAAAGAGATCCAGCAGGAGGTGGACGTCATCCTTCACTTCATCATTCCGCGTCTGGAAGCGAGCGATTGGGAGATCCTTGACGAATTCTGCGACACGTTTTCCGCGGGAGGCCGTTCTATCGCGTTTTTTAATGAACGCGGCGATGCGGTCATCGCGTCAGGGATCGCGGATCTTCGGGCTGTGGATAAAAGGCTGCCAGAGATCATTGAAGCGGAAAAAGACGGTCTGGGGATCCACGTCCGAAAAGACGCGCAGACGGAGAACTGGTGCGTATTTGCAGCTGCGGCTGCGAAAGTGAAGGAACAGATACCGGGTACAGAAACGGTCAAAGAGCGGAAGATGCTTTTCCATCTTTCGATTCCCAATGTGCCCGTTTCTGGAGTCCTGCACCGCGCGAATCTTCTGATCGCTTTGGTTTTTGGCGGAGGCGGACTGTTTGTCGGGTTTCTGTCATGGCACATTTTCCGAACGATTTACCGGCCGTTGAACCAGCTTCAGCATTCTGCGGAAAAGATCGCTGACGGTGTGCTCGAAACCCCGGTCTCCATTCCGAAAAAAGGGGCCGTTCGTGACTTGGCACTGAGCATCTCAAGCATGGCGGAGCAGCTTCGGCACGAGATCGAACGTGTGCAGCAGCAGGAGAAACTGCGGCGGGAATTCATTGCGAACGTCTCGCACGAGATCAAGACTCCCCTGACTGGGATCATGGCCGTCCTGCAGCTTTTGGAAGAGGACGGGTGGGAAGATGAGGCGCAGCTCGCACGATGCCGAGAGATCCTTTCCCGCCAGACTCGCCGGATGAGCCAGCTCGTTGGCGACGTCCTGAAAGTCACCCGGCTGGAAAAACTCCAGGAACCGGGTCAGGAAATGACTAAAAACTTTCAGACTCTTGATCTCCGTCAGACCGTTCTGGCTGCGATCGACCTTTCCCGCGACACTGCAGAGCAGGCGGGCATCACACTCACGCTGACCGATCTATTTCCGCAAGACCAGCCGCAAGACCAGCCGCAGGACCAGCTGACGGAACCGCTGACGGAACCGCTGACGGAACCGCTAACGGAACCGCTAACGGAACCGCTGACGGAACCGCTGACGGAACCGCTGACGGACCAGCCGCAAGAACAGCCTCTGGTGATCCTTGGAGACCGTGCGCTGCTGGAGCAGACCGTCAAGAATCTCATCGTCAATGCCGTCAAGTACAGCGGGAGCACTGCGATCGACGTTTCCCTCACCCGTGAGGAAGATCAGGCCGTCCTTACGGTCCGCGACTACGGGATCGGCATCCCGATGGAACTCTCCGAACGCATTTTCGAGCGTTTTTTCCGGATCCGGCGTCTTGACGAAACTCCTGATCCTGAAGGCTCCGGTCTCGGCTTGGCGATCGTCCGGCAAACGGTCCTTGCGCACGGAGGAACCGTTGCTCTTCTCCCCGTCGACGGTCCCGGATGCTGTTTCGAGCTGCGGTTTCCGATAGAAAAAAACACAGACCAGCCTTAATTTCCAACTGACTTTTTTCCCAAAGGAGAACTTTCCATGAAAAGACCGATCCTTGCTTTTTTGCTGACCATCATGGTCCTTGGATCTCAATTTAGCGAAAAGACTCTCTATGCACAGATGTCCGGACCCGCGGACACTGTTCGGGCTGAAAACGGAGCGGATCCGAAAGCCCAGCCGGAAGACCAGTCGGAAGCCCAGCCGGAAGACCAGTCGGAAATGTTTCCGTTCGTCATTTCGTACGACGCTCCGGATAACGTCTCCTCCATGGCTCACATTCTTTCTGCGCCGGCCGGAAAAGACGGTTTCATTCGCGCAGACGAAAACGGCAACTTCGTCCATGATGCCGGGATCATCCGTTTCAACGCCACGGACGGAGAAGGTCCGCAGAAGTTCAATACGGGCGGGGAAGTGTCCCTCTGGGTCTCTTCCAACCGCGGAGCGAGCTGGAAAAAAGTCCGTCAAATGACGCAGAACAGTCCCCGAAACCACTGCTATCCTCGCCGTCCGATCGACCGGCACGAAGATTTCTTCGCATTTTGGGCGGATGGCCATGGACGAAAACCTTCCGAGGCCGATCTTTACTTCTCGAACATTCACGGCGATGTTTTCAAACTGCCGCGAAAATTCCCCGACGGTGAAGAGACCGCCTCTCCCATTCCGATCCCATGACCGGCAGACCAAGAGATCCCGACTCGCAGTTTACCGAATGGATCTCCAAAGAAAGAACCCGTTTTTAGGAATTTCATGATGCGCATCTTCATTTTTTGCATTTTCCTGCTTCCGTTTCTGAACTCCTGCTCCCGGTGGGAAGAAACCCGAAGCCAGGTCCGGAAAGACCGGATGGATCCGCCGAATGCCGGGACGCTGGATGAAAAAAATGGTCCGCACGCTCTTCAGGATCAGCTCGAAACCGGGATCCTGTCGCTCGACACGGATCTTGTTCGTGCGGCACTCGAAGGGGGAGCGAACGCCAACGGCGAGATCGGCGAAGGGGTCACGCCAATTTTTCTGGCGGTCGAAGCCTCACGGTTTTTGCCGGAAAAGTATTCGGAAACCGATCCGGAAACCGATCCGGAAACCGACTCGCAAACCATGGAGAAGAAACTCCGCAAGCTCGTTCGGCTGCTGGTAGAATACGGTGCGGAACTCCAGCATCGGGAAGAAACATTCGGCGAAACTCCGATTTTTTGGGCCGTAAAATGGGGAGACGCACGCATGACGGCGATCCTGCTTGAAAACGGAGCGAAAACAGAAGCTCCGGCCGCAGAAATGCAGACCTCCGGCGGCATGACCCCATTGAGAAAAGCCGTCCAGATGAAACATGGTGCGGTACTGGATGTTCTGCTTCAGGATCCTGCCGTTCAAAAGCAGATCTCAGAGGAGCTGCCGGAACTCCTCTTCACCGCCGCCGAAAAATGCCGGCCTGAAACGCTTCAGATCCTTCTGGAAAATGGGGCGGAACTGCATGAAGAAGATCTCGTAGGTCACCCGCCGATCCTGTACGCCGCGGAGGCCGGAAATCTCGAAAATGTACGATTTTTGAGAAAAATGGGCGCGGAACTTTCGGAAGATCTCCCATTCCTCCATGCTGCCGCACAACACGGAGATCTCCCAATGCTGGAGTTTCTCCTTCAGGAAGGACTGGACGTCAACACTCTGGACGCAGAGGGAAATTCCGCGCTCGGACTTGCGGAAGAGATCTTGGGAAAAGGATCGCCCCTGTGCGTGCGCCTGCGCGAATTCGGCGGCAAGCCGATCCGAGGTCCCCATCCGCACAAAGACGGCCATGGCGCAGAAATTTTGGATCCGGAGATCCAGCTTTCAGAGGACATTCTTTCTGCGGAAGAAGATGGCTCCCGACCGGGAAAGACCGACTGGAACGCACGTCTGTGGGACGGGATCGAGAACTCCGACATTCACGCGGTCCGTCAGGCTCTGCGATGGGGAGCCGATCCGAATGAACAGCAAGACGGATGGAATGCACTGATGCTCCTCATCAACGCATCAGACCTCCAGAGTCTCGACCCTCTTTCTGCGGAAACTGACGAAGAAAGAGAGGAGATCGATGCAGAAAGAGAGGAGATCGCCAAACGAACCGAAAAAATCGCGGAACTCCTCATTCAGGCGGGAGCAGACCCCAATGTATGGGGTGGTTTCGGGAATTCCCTTCTTCATTGGGCGGCAGATTCGGGAGAGCTTTTCCTGACGCGGCTTGCTTTTCGGTACTTTTCAGACGTCCATGCCGTGAATAAATTTGGAGAAACGCCGCTCTGGAATGCCGTCTGCTCGGAAAACACGGAATGCGTGCGTTTCCTGCTTGCGCACGGAGCAGATGCCCGTACTCGAAATGACCAGGGAGAGACGTTTTTTTTCGCTGCGCCGCATACGGAAGACCGGGAACTCTGGGAACTCCTCGTCCATGCGGGAATGGACCTCAACGCGCCGGCACTTGACGGAAGAACGCCGCTTCTCCATGCGGTCGAGTCTCAGGATCTGGAGATGGTCCAGCTTCTTTTGGAACTCGGAGCCGATCTGAATGCCTCCAAAGGACTTCTTCATCACGCGGCAGCGTCGGGAAAAACGGAAACGGCAGAATTTCTTCTCGAAAAAGGGCTGGACATTCACGCGGTCTGCGCTCTTCGCGAGCCTTTCCGGCTCACTCCTCTGTTCTGCGCCGCGTACCACGACCAGTGGGAGACCGTGAGATTTCTGATCCGGAAAGGGGCCAGGACGGATCTTCGCGACCCGGTTTTCGGAAAAACGCTCCTTCATTGGGCCATTAAGGAACCCGTGCCGAGCCTGAATGCAGATGCGTATTTTCGCGACGCTTCAGAGCCGGATGAAAAACTTCTGGAACTTCTTGCGCAGCTCACGGAATCGGGACCGGACGGCAATGGACTGGACGTCCGCGCGGAAGACAAACGGGGAGAAACTCCGCTTCACGAAGCCGCACGGCGCTGGGGGACGAAGTCCGAAATTTTCCAGTTCCTCGTCGAAAAGGGAGCAGATCCGCAACACAGGAACGCCGACGGCGAGACTCCCGAAGAACTTGGACTTTTCCGGGACGAAGAGCTGGCGGATCAAGAGCTTCCAAACACGCCGAAGGACGGCAAAACACCGCCGAAAGTGCTTTGGAAACTCGCGGAAAAAGAGTGGGAGCTTGCGTCTGCCGTCTACCGAAAGATGGCGGAGGAACGGGACGGAAATTTCATTTTCTCGCCGACCGCCGTTTTCTGGACCTGCGCCATGGCTGCGGAAGGGGCGGAGGGAGAGACACGCCGGCAGCTCCTGGAGCTTCTGGGACTCGAAAAGATGGAGACGGAGGAACTACGGGACTTTCTGCATCTGAAAAAACGGCTGGAAAGCGGCACGGGCGGCCAGTTTGTGCTTTATTCCGGCGTCTATCTTGACCGCGACGTGGACCTGAAGCAAGAATGGAGCCGAACGCACCAGAAATTCTTTGGTTCCATTCCCCAAAATCTCGATTTCGCGCAGGATCCGGACGGATCGGTCCAGAAGATACAGCGGGACCTTTCGGTTTCAGAACAAACTGCGATGCCGGAGGAAACCGCTCTTCTGCGTCAATGCGTCCAGCCCCAAACACGGATCCTGATGCTCGCACGGACCAATTTCAGTGCACGGTGGTTTTTCCCGTTTTCCCCTGGAAAAACGGAAGATCTCCCATTCTACTGCGGCTCCCGGGAAAAAGTTCGCCAGGTCCCAACCATGTTCTGCGAGGAAATGCTGGCGGTCTGGCCCGGCGACGGTTTCCGAGTGCTCCATCTTCCATACGAGGAACGGTTCCAGATGTACCTCTTTGTCCCGGATGAACCGGACGGACTCCCGGAACTTGAGAAAAAACTGGCGGCGCAGATCCCCTCAACGCTCCATACGCCCCCTCTTTCCCGCGCCATGCTGAAACTGAAACTCCGGCTTCCGCGTTTCAGGATCCAGGACCAGACCGACTTCCGGAGCATTCTGGGATCTCTGGGAGCCTCGGATCTCTTTGATCCGAAAAAGGCGGATCTTTCACGGATCTCCGATTCCCGTCCGCTTCATTTTGATTTCGCGCAGGCACACTCGGAGATCTCCGTTGACGAAAAGGGAACGCAGGCCCGTTCGCTCTTCACGATGGGCGGATACCTCGGCGGCGGTCTCATTCCGGAGGAACTTCACGTTGACAGACCGTTCGTCTTCCTGATCCACGACTGGAAGACGGGGCAGATCCTGTTCATGGGCCGAGTGATGGATCCGGAAGAAATTTGAAAAAATTCCATTCAGCGGCTTGACAAAAAACGGCAAATCGTCCATAATGCGGGGAATTTAATGGGGAGATACGAACCTGGATCCACTCAAACGCCCCCAAACCGACCTTCAATTTCAAAAAAATGGAGAACATTCCATGAAAAAAGCCCGTTTCTCTTTTCTGGCGGTCATGACGGCACTGGGGATCGCATTTGGCGGACATGCGCTCTGCGCTCAAACTGCACATGACGCCATAGCGGAAGACCAGTCGGAAATGTTTCCGTTCGTCATTTCGTACGACGCTCCGGATAACGTCTCCTCCATGGCCCACATTCTTTCTGCGCCGGCCGGAAAAGACGGTTTCATTCGCGCAGACGAAAACGGCAACTTCGTCAATGACGCCGGGATCATCCGTTTCAACGCCACGAACATTACCGGCCCCGCGAATTTTCCGTCTCACGAAAACGCTGCAAAAATGGCGAAACGGCTCGCGAGACTCGGGATCAACTGCGTCCGCCTGCACTTTATGGACACCTGGTACACCAACTTCATGACGAAACCGACGCAGGGCATTCTCGCGGACGATTCCGTGACCCAGCGCGTTCTCGATCCCAAACAGCTCGAAAAACTCGACTTCATGATCGACCAGCTCCGCCAAAACGGGATCTACGTCAACCTCAATCTGCACGTCGGACGAACTCTCGACCAGCGCGACGGTTTTCCCGCCTCCTCGTGGGCAAATAAAGGTTTCGGACAGTTCGTCCCCGGAATGATCGAGCTTCAGAAAGAGTACGCGCGCGACCTCCTCACTCACGTCAATCCGTACACCGGGAACGCTTACGTCAACGAACCGGCCATCGCGATGATCGAGATCACGAACGAAGACTCTTTTCAGAAAGGCTGGTTCTCCGGAACGTACGCTTCTGCCGCCCCGGTCTACCGTGACGAATTGAACCGCCAATGGAACGCCTGGCTGAAAAAGAAGTACCCCAACGCCGCGGACCTTCGGAAAGCATGGGATCACTCCGCGAAAGAAGAACCGCTCCGTGACGAACAGGTGACCGGCGGAACGTTTGATGATGCCTCCGCGCTGGAAAGCAAAAACCTTTACCCTTTCCATGGACCGGGAAAATGCTGCGCAAAGATCGAAAACGGTGTCCTGAAATTTTCCGTGACGAAACCGGGAGACGATTACGCGCCGAAACTCTACCAAAAGATCTCTCTCGAAAAGGGGCAGATCTACACTTTTCGGCTGAAGATACGCAAAACGGCCGGAAATGACCCGTGGGATCTAAGTTTTGCCGCCGTGGATCTCCGAAACGGCTTCGAGACACTGGGTTTGGTCGAGCAGGTCAGTGTCGGAAAGGAATGGAAGACGATCACACGCACATTTATCGCCTCAAAAACGGTCGAAAACGCGCTTTTCCAGCTCACGAGATTCAAACCCGGCGAGTACGAACTCGACGATCTCTCCATTCAGAAAGGCGGCTGTTTTGAAGACCCGACCGAAAACTACCCCGCGGAACCGATGCCGACCTTCACGCCCGGAATGCTCCTCCCGGAAAACGCCCTGAACGATTTCGGCCAATTCCTCGAAGATACCGAATGCGCCTACTGGGACACGATGTACCAGTACATCAAAAAAGAGCTCGGAGCCAGATCCCTCGTTTACGGCACGCAGATCCGATACTCGGCCGAACACGTCCAGGCAAGAATGGACCTGATCGACACGCACGCGTACTGGCAGCATCCGTCCGGCAGCTGGAAATCTCTCTACGCCAAGAAACCCTGGAAGGCCGGAAATACAGCCATGGTCAACTCGCTGCAAAATATTCTCGGTCTCGCCTCCCGCCGCGTCACCGGTCACCCGTTCACCGTAAGCGAGTACAATCATCCCTACCCGAACCAGTACGGTGCCGAAGCGCAGCCGATGCTCGCCATTTTCGGACGGCTTCAGAACTGGTCCGGCATCTTCCAGTACACGTACAATCACTACGTTGATTCATGGGAACCGCAGGCTGATCCATGGTGTTTCTTTGACCTGATCGCAAGAACAGACGCTCTCGCCCACTTCCCGGCGTGCTGCGGCGCTTTCGTTCGCGGGGACCTTGCGCAGGCTCGGAACTCGCTCGACATTCACGCTGACCTTGACGCCTACCGAACGGACCGAATGGCCAAAAACCAGATCACCGTCGGAATGGGACCTCTGGATCTGCAGTATGCCGCGCTCCACCAGATCAGCCTCAACGTCAAAGGGGGCGGACTCACGAAAGAACAGTTCCCGCCCGCGCTGGACAGCCGGAAAGTCTTCGTCAGCGACACGGGTGAGATCACCTGGAATAAAGAGATCCCCGGAAAAGCGTTCCTGACCGCGAACAGCCAAAACACGAAATTCTTCACCGGATTCCCGGAAGGCCGAACGGTTGACTGGGGAATTTTAAAATTGGAGATCGGACCAACGCGCCTCGGTTGGGCGACGGTTTCGCTGACGTCACGTTTTGGAAACGGTCTTGACGGCAAAAACGGAAAAGTCTCCGCCTTGCTCGCGGCAACCGGTAACTGCGGAAACGCAGGAAGGATCATGAAAGAATTGGGACCCGGAGCGATCACGCTCCCCGATCGCGGACACGCTCCCGTCATGGCAGAAGGCATCCCGGCAAAAATCACGCTTCAACTCCCCGCGGAAAAGGTGAAAGTTTTCGCACTTGACCCCAACGGAGACCGAAAAGCAGATGTCCCCGTCCAAAACACGGAAAACGGCTGTGCATTCGAGATCGGCCCGCAGTTCAAAACCGTCTGGTACGAACTGGAAGTAAACGAATGACACTTTAAAACCGCAATGGTCTCCTGCAGTCCAAAACCGACCGCCAAAAATTCCCCGTTCCGATGATAGATCCATCTCGAAACGGGGAACTGAACTCAGAATTCACTCAAATTCCACTCAAATTCCACTCAAAACGCACTAGTGTTTCGCACTCTTCACGGAATGCGGATCGATCTTCTCAAGAACATTTTCAGGATACTCTGAAGACAGCGTCTGGGAAAGCTTCAAATACTTCGGGACCACACTTCGCAAGATCCGACTAGTCAGCGACGTTAGGAGCGCCTTGGGATCCTCGCCGTTCCGCAAAACTTCCTGATAAAGAAGATTCGCCATCAATGTCGAAACGGTACTCTCCGTCCGTCGGCACTGTTCCACCGTCATCGGACCGCCGCGATGCGGATGTTTACGATGAAACGCAGGACCGGAACCACAGAAAACTTGATCGAACATCTTGTGCACCGTCTCCCACTCCGGAAGGACACGCTCGCGCTCCGAATGCTTCGCCCCCGCATAATTCCCCGTAAAACGCAGCCAGCCAAACAGGTAATCAACGTAATTCCGCCCATTCTTCTCAAGGTCCGAAAAACTCGAGATCCCAAGTTTGCGAAGTACCGGACGCTTCACCTCAAACTCAAACCGCGTCACAGGCTGCTTCCGAACATTATATCCCGCCGTCTCAAACCGATCCGAAAGTGCATTGTACTTCCGCTCGGAATTCCCAAACACCTCACGCACCTTATCGTAACTGCGAAACATGATCGGTGAACGGTGACTGCCAAATGTGATCGTCTCCGGAACTCCCGACTCCCGCCGGTCGATTACGCGCTGACGACACCGAATTCGGTGCTCATCCACCGCAAGCCAAAACGGATCCAGCTTCAATGATGCCGAGATCTGTACGTCCAATCGCGAAATATGCTCCCGCTCCATGCATACCCCAAGACGCTCAAGCCATCCATGTACCGCCTCATGAAGACGGGTAAGCTGAAATCGGTCGCACGACTCCCAGCCGTACTCGACCTTCACGCTCGGGATCTGGTCACACGGATTCCGATGAATATAAAGAACCACTCCGCCTGCATTCACCATATAAGAATAGCCGATCGGTCCCTTCGGCGCTGCTTGGACCGTACAGGAGACCCCGCCAAGCTCCCGCCCCACCGCTCGCCGACCTTGGACCGCCTCCAATCGAGCACGGTCAAGTTCCTGCAAAATGTCCTCAGAAACCGGCGAACCATATACGTTTACCGCTGTTCCGCCATCCACGCCGCCATAGAAAAAAAGATCATCCTGGCGCAGGACACCATACGCTGACTCATCTGGAATACAACGCAAATTCTTACCTAGATCCATAAATTCTCCCATAATATTAATGCAGGAAATAAACAGGAAATAAAAATGTTTGGATGCCCCCGCTTCCAAATCTGCCTCTCGATCGGTCTATTAGACTACGGAGGGGGGAAAAACTCCACGAGCCTGAACGCACAGTGAGTCCATGATCTGCGAAAAGGACCATTTCCGCGTGCAGATCGAACATTTCGTGACCACAAATGACGCCGAAAATCTCCTCAAACACGTCG
>JAFQOH010000128.1:0-5882 GCA_017403345.1 Thermoguttaceae bacterium | reverse complement strand
GACGCCTCCTAAAAGCGACGCGAGACGCGACGCCTCCCAAATGCGACGCGAGACGCGACGTCTCCCAAAAGCGACGCGAGACGCGACGTCTCCCAAAAGCGACGCGAGACGCACCGCCTCCTAAAAGCGACGCGAGACGCGCCGCCTCCCAAACTGGCTGCCCGCGAAGAGACCGCGGCCGTGAGAGGGAAACATTTTGAAAATTGTTTCCCTCTCAGACTCTCTCTTCAAAAACTTTTTAAACCTTTTTTTGTGTTTTTGTGTTTTTTCGTTCCGTCTCGCGGAAACTGGGAAAATTTACCGTTCTTCGATCGGAACGTAGTCTGAGATCGTGTTGCCAGTGTAGATCTGACGCGGACGAATGATGCGCCCGTTGGCCTGATGCTGCTCTCGCCACTGCGCGATCCACCCCGGAAGACGCCCCATCGCAAACATGACCGTGAACATGTTGGTCGGGATCCCCATCGCACGCAGAAGAAGTCCCGAATAGAAGTCCACGTTCGGGTAAAGTTTCCGGTCAATGAAATACGAATCGGAAAGCGCGAGTTCTTCCAGACGGCGCGCAATGTTCAGAAGCGGGTCGTTCTGGTGTTTCAGCGTCGCGAACACGCGGTCACACGCAGCACGAAGTATCTTGGCGCGCGGATCATAGTTTTTGTAGACGCGGTGTCCGAAACCAAAGAGCTTGAACGGATCGTTCTTGTCCTTCGCCATCTTGAGGCACTCTTCCGCAGAAAGACCGCCGCGATGGATCCGGTCCAGCATTTCCATGACCGCTACGTTGGCTCCGCCGTGCAGAGATCCCCAAAGTGCGCAAATTCCGGCCGCGCAGGAAGCAAAAAGATTGGCGCGTGAGGAAGCAACGACTCGCACTGTCGCGGCAGAGCAGTTCTGCTCGTGGTCTGCGTGAAGGATCAGGACCAGGTTCAGCGCATCTTCGATCTCCGGCAAGACCTCGTACTGCGAGTACGGCAGCGAAAACATCATGTGCAGGAAGTTGGCTGCGTAGCGAAGATTCGGATTCGGATACATGAAGGGGAGACAGTGCGTCCTTCGGTAAATGTACGCCGCGATCGTGCGGATCTTGCTGATCAGACGCGCAGAGATCTCCATGAATTCGTCGTCGTTGTCCAGCTCCATGAACTCCGGATGGTAGCACGCCAGCTGATTCATCGCAGCTGAGAGGATCGCCATGGGGGGTGCTGTCGTCGGGATCTCGGAGAAATGAAGACGCATCGGTTCCGGAAGAAGCTCATTTTCCGTCAGCCGGCGCCGGAAAGCCTCTCCTTCTTCTTTCGTCGGCAGATTGCCCGTCAGCAGAAGATGCGCGACCTCAATGAAATTCGGCTGCTCGGTGACGAACTGCTCGATCGGAATACCGCGGTAGCGCAGGATCCCCTTTTCGCCGTCGATGTACGTCACCGTACTCTGGCAGACCGCGGTACTGGCGAGCGACGGATCGTACGTCATGAGACGGTGTGCCGGGTAAAGTGTCGAAATATCGAGCGCAACGTCGCCTTCCGTGCCTTCGTAGACCGGAAATTCAATGTTTTTTCCCCGAATGGAAAGGATCGCTTTTTCTTCTGCCATGGATCATTCCTCCAAATCTGACTCTGCACCAAAAACTTAGGGCCGGTGCGAATACATTGCTTGACGCTTTTCATTTTACCCGATTTTTTTCTGAAAAGAAGGGGGGGGAGTCTGTTTTTCCTAAAATCCGTCCAAAAAATCCCCCAAATGGCGGAATTTTCGGGATGAAACAGCGTTCGCTTCCATCTTCTTGCAGTCTATGAACAAAAAAACGCACGAAAAACAGCTGCGTGAACTGTCTTTCGTGCACTCTCTTTTACTAGAAGCTCCGGTCTTCAGACTACTTCATCATCATGAGCTGACGCTCTAGGTCGCGCACTCGCTGATTCTGTGCACCAGAAGCAGAACGCTTGGCGACGTTGAGCATCTGGTTCGCGTCGATCTTCTTTTGACGCTGGACCGCATCCAGTCCCATGCGAATGGCACAGTCCGTCAGTTCGCTTGCCGAAGATTTTCCGCGGGCATCCGGATCTGCCGCTTCGATCATTTTCATGCGGTCCTGGTACGTATCACGCCCAAATCGGCTTTCCTGCACCAAGTACGCATCGTATGCTGTCTCAAAGAAAGAGTGCGCCAATGCCATGCGGACCGCCTCTTCCGTCATCGCATACGCTTCGTCCGCGGGACGTTTGGCCATCTGCGACATTTTCAGGAATTTCTCAGCCAGAAGTTTCTGACTGCGCATGTCTTCCTTCGCGTAATCCTTGGCGAATTCTTTCTTCAGCTTCGCCAGCGCATTCTCATAGTCTTCTCCGCGCGGGATCGTCTGCGGCTCGGCTGGCTGCTGGGCACGCGCACGCGGATTGCGGGCGCTCGTCTGTACCGGGGCTCGTCCGGCATCCGGAAGCGGAACGTCCAGCTCCTTCATCAGCATGTCGATCGTGTCTTTGTCGAAACCTTCCTTCACGGCCGACGTCCAGTGCGCTTTCGCCTTCACCCGGTCCCCTTCCGGATCCATTGCCAAGTACGTTCCGTAGAGAACAAAATCATCTGCCGTCTTCGGTTTTCCCATGAGCCATTCCACGAGTTTCGGATTCAGATTCTCTATCGTGTACGCCCGGTTCACCCCTTGGTCACGCACGACCAAACGCCCTGGCATCGACTCCACGATCCCGATCTCGATACCATCGACCGTGACGGAACTCATCGGCGTGAATCCTCCCATTCGGCCGGCGATCCCAGTCACGAAGAGGCTCATGTTGTCGGCAAGAGACTTCAGACGCTCGCATTCTTCTTTTTCTGCATCCGTTTCAGCCAGTTTTTCCAGCTGATGGATCTGCGACTGTGCCGACGAGATGCGGCGCCAGCTGATGTCCTGCCGGATCGCCGTGGTCATCTGCTTCCACTCGGTCTCGTGACGGAGTTTTTGACGCTCCTGTTCTTTCGCGGCTTCCGCAGCGGCATCGGCTTCCGCGTCAGCGTCTTTTTTCGCCTTTTCCGCGTCCTCATCGCCGTCTGATGCGTCTTTCGTTTTCTTGCTCTTTTTCTTTTTCGATTTCTTTTCTGCGTCCGCGTCAGAGGCCTCTTCCTGCGGATTTTTCGCTTCTGCATCTCCGTCCGCGTCCGTCTTTTTATCGGCTTCCGCAGCATTCTTTTCGCCTTCTGCGTTTGCTTCTGCGTTTGCTTCTGCCGTTTTCGCTTCTTCTTCCAACGCCTGGTTCGTCATGGCCCCGAGACCGTTGATCCCGAATTCATCGCCGATGTGGCGCGCATTCATATACGTCGTCTCATCCGGACTTTTCAGTGCCAGTGCGAGCAGGGCGGTCGCCTTTTCCACTGCATCTTCACGAGTCGAAAGCAGGAATGCGGCGTACCGCAGCGGCGGATCCATGTCACCGCGTTCCACGGCCTGCGAGTAAAAATGCCGGTAGAAAATGTCGAAAAGGTCGTGATTCCTGCGCTGATATTCCGTTAGCGTAAAGCGCAGCGGATGTCCCTCGATCTGGATCGTGGCGGAACCTTTTTTCGTTTCCACGAGGTAGTATTCGCCATTGCAGAGTTCCAGTTCTTTTATTCCGCTGTTGAGTTTCTTCTCGATGTCCGAGTAGAATTCCTCCGCATACTTCGTGACGGTCTGCAAACGAGCCAGGCGTTTCTGATCCTCTTTCGTGAGCTTCATCTTTTCCGCCTTTTCAAGGCTTACTCGCGCTCGATCGTATTCTGTGCTCTGGAGTGCATGACGGACGCTTTCAAAATCCGGAGTCTGAAAATCTTCGTCGACTGCGAGCGGTTTCGAAAAAACGTCTTCATCGCCGGCGGGGCTCTGCGCACTGCCGTTCTGACTGCCGAGACGAACATCACCATTTTCGGTGGCGGAGGCCGAAATGGAAGGATCGGACGGGTCATTCCCTTTTTTCTGAATGAAAAGCCAACCGAGGATCCCAACGATCACCAGTCCGCCGATCGCAATGATATTCCGGACCATCGGACTGACGTCATTTGACTTCTTTTTGGAACTTTTGTTTCCGGAACGCGACGCAGGACGCGGAGCGGCTGCATTTCCGCCGGAGGCAAAGAGTGAAGCGGGATCCTGAGGTGCAGACGCCCCGGCCGACTGGGAAGCCTGAACTCCCTGAGCGGCGCCTTGTGCGTTCCCCTGCACGCCTCCCTGAGGTGCGGGCTGGACCGGTACTCCCTGAGCGGGGATCCCTTGCTGAACTGGCTGTGCGGCAGGCTGGACCGGCATCCCCTGTGCCGCCATTCCCGGCTGCTGGTAGACGACTCCGCCTGCGTAACCGGCCTGCATCGGCATCATACCCGGCTGGACTCCCTGCATCGGCATCATCCCAGGCTGCTGGTAGACGACTCCGCCTGCATAACCGGCCTGCATCGGCATCATACCCGGCTGGACTCCCTGCATCGGCATCATACCCGGCTGCTGGTAGACGACTCCGCCTGCGTAACCGGCCTGCATCGGCATCACTCCCGGCTGAACGCCCTGCATCGGCATCATCCCAGGCTGAACGTTCTGCTGCATTCCAGCTTGCGGTCCAGCGTGCATTCCAGCTTGCGGTCCAGCCCCAAACGGCGAAGCCATTCCCGGCGAGACGGCAGCGGCTGCAGATGACTGCGCAGGAGCAGGGTGCTTGGCATCGTAGTCCGCTTTGTATCTGGGATTACAGAGGCAATTCCGCGCGATCTGGAGTTCAGTCCGCATTTGATTCCATTCCGGGAAATGGTCGCCGGGACCGGCCTGATCCAGTTTAGAGACCATCTGTTCAATGCGTTCCGTGATTTTAGAAACGTTTGATTCGCCGTGCGGTAAACCAAGCAATTCGTAGTACGTGTCCGGCTTTTCTTTGCCAGCCAGACCAAACCAATACGAGTAAGGATTGAATGCGCTCACTGTTCTGTCTCGGGATGATTGAAGGGTACGTGTTGACGGGAAATTTAAAAAAATGGAAAAAGCGTGAATGAACCACACTCTCACACTCTTTTCTTCATTATATCGTACGTTGGATTTTGTGCAAGCCGTTTTTTCGTGAATTTTCCATCTTTTTCAAACTTTTTCGGAAATTTCCAGAAAAGTTACGATTTTTTCGATGATCTGGTCTGGTGTCACGCCGCGTGCATCTGCGGAAAAGCGCGTCTGGATCCTGTGCCGGAGGACGGGGTACGCCAGGACTCGAATGTCTTCGCGCTCAACAGTGAGCCGTCCGTGCAGGACCGCTCTTGCGCGTGCTCCGAGCAAAAGAGCCTGACCGGCACGCGGTCCCGCGCCCCACGCTGTGTACTCCCGAATGTAGGCCTGCAGTTCCGTTGCGGTTTTCGTTCTCGCACCTGAACCGGATCTTGATCCGAAACCCGCTTTCGTACCGGCCCCCACTTTTGCTCCCGGATCCGTTCTTATTGGGTCTCCGACCGCACTTTCTTCACACTCCGGCCGAGTCGCCCGGCAGATGTCCAGCGCGTATTCGGCAACTGGTCCTGAAACGGGCACACGGCGGACCAGATCCATAGCGTCAAGGAGCTCTTCCCGCGTCAGGACCGGCTCGATCTCCGTACGGCGAGTACCGGTCGTCTGAAGCAAAATATCCAGTTCATCCTGGCGAGTTGGGTACGTCACGCGGCTTTTGAACATGAATCGGTCCAATTGAGCCTCGGGAAGCGGGTAGGTCCCTTCCTGTTCGATCGGATTTTGAGTCGCGAGGACAAAAAAAGGCGCTGGAAGAGGGAAACGCCGGCGTCCTGCCGTAACTTGGTGTTCCTGCATCGCCTCCAGAAGTGCCGACTGAGTACGCGGCGGAGTCCGGTTGATCTCATCCGCGAGCAGGATGTTCGTGAAGACCGGG
>JAFQOH010000127.1:0-41623 GCA_017403345.1 Thermoguttaceae bacterium | reverse complement strand
CTCCAGCCTCACGTCGGTGACGATTCCCAACAGCGTGACGAGCATTGGAGATAGCGCGTTCTACGACTGCTCCAGCCTCACGTCGGTGACGATTCCCAACAGCGTGACGAGCATTGGAGATAGCGCGTTCCGCTCCTGCCGCAGCCTCACGTCGGTGACGATCCCCAACAGCGTGACGAGCATTGGAGATTCCGCGTTCAGCCACTGCACGAGCCTCAAGTGGGTGACGATCCCCAACAGCGTGACGAGCATTGGAGATTCCGCATTCAGCGAGTGCGAGAGCCTCTGGTCGGTGACGATCCCCGACAGCGTGACGAGCATTGGAAATGAAGCGTTCAGCGGGTGCACGAGCCTCAAGTCGGTGACGATCCCCGACAGCGTGACGAGCATTGGAAATAAAGCGTTCTACTGGTGCACGAGCCTCAAGTCGGTGACGATCCCCAACAGCGTGACGAGCATTGGAGATGAAGCGTTCTACTGGTGCTCTGAAGATCTGGTGATCTACGTAACAGCGGAGAACGGTATACAAAGAAGAATAGGAAGAAATTCGAGGTGAAGTAGCGGTTTGAGGTTTTGGAAGAGGGGAGGGGAAATGAAGCCTCTCCCCCTTTACGTGAAGTGCCGAATATCGTTCCGAAGTATTTACTCCGCCTCTAAGGTCTCATTTCAAGATGATCCGGAATCCAAGACTCCAGTTTTTCTCTCCCGGCAAGGCTTTTCCGCGAACAGCAGAACGGCACTCTCGGGCAAAGTTGGCCCAGCTTCCGCCGCGGAATACTCGGCAAAGGTCTTCCGGAGGTCCTTGCGGGTCGTCGATCGGTGAGCCGGAATAGTAGTCCGCGGCATACCAGTCCGCACACCATTCCCACACGTTCCCGTGCATATCGTAAAGTCCCCAGGCGTTTGGGGCTTTTTTCTTGACTGGCGCAGTACGTCCGATGGCAAAAGTTCCATGATACCAGCCCATTTTGTCAAGATCGCCCGCATAAGCGCCCTCCGATCCTGCACGGCAGGCGTACTCCCACTGCGCCTCCGTCGGCAGACTCACGTTTACGCCGAATCTCTCCGAAAATTCACGGCAAAAGTCCTGACACTCGTCCCAGCTTACGTTTTCCACCGGATCAAAGTCTCCCGAAAAACTGCTCGGATTACGGCCCATCACACTCATCCACATTTTCTGCGTCACCGGAGTTTCCAGCATCCAGAAACCGTGCGCAAACCGAACACGATGCGGCATTTCATCGGGACTGTGACCGGTTCCATTCGCAGAACTTCCCATGACGAAATTTCCCGCAGGACACCAGCAGAACGTGTACTCGACACCGTCCGCCGTGACCGTATGACGGCGAGGAAGTACGATTTCTGATTCTGGGACTGAAACGGATTCTGGGACTGAAACGGATTCTGGGACCGAAACGGATTCTGGGACCGAAACGGATTCTGGGACCGAAACGGATTCTGGGACCGAAACGGATTCTGGAACTGAAACGGATTCTGGGACTGAAACGGATTCTGGGACTGAAACGGATTCTGGGACCGAAACGGATTCTGGGACCGAAACGGATTCTGGGACCGAAACGGATTCTGGAACTGAAATAATTTTCTTGTCGTTTTTTTTGTATTCACCCCTGTATCTGTACATAATACAGAGAATACCGAACACGCTCAAGAAAAAAATCATGAATGGCCTATGCTTCCAAAGCTCTAAAGGATCTTCCGTCACTACTTTCCAAAAGAACCAGCAAATGGCACTAAGCCCAATAAGCGTCTTTAATGGTTTCAAAATCGTATCGATCCAAGCGATCAACCCATTATTCGACAGTTCATTTTTTTCATCATCATCGTTTTCAAAAGAATCATTTACAGCATCTGCGTTTTGTGCTTCAGCAGAGTATAGTATTTCAGGGGGCATGTCTTCCATTTCCATTTCCATTTCCTCACTCAATATACAAAAAAACAATTCTTGTATTTTAGCAAATTTTCAGAAATATACAAGAGGGGCGCCAATACCTTAAGAACTTTCAGTCCGTTTTTGTGTCGGTAAAATAAAAACTCCCGCACAGGAGGAGAAGTGCGGGAGTTCCGTGCTCTTAGTGACGGCTTTCGTGGATCGCAGCATCAATGATCCCGCCGATCAGGTCTCCCCAAGTCGTCGGATGATGATGGTGATGCGGCGGCGGAGGCGGTGCCGGATGGTGATGCCGCGGCGGCGGAGGCGGTGCCGGATGATGGTGATGCGGCGGCTGATGCGGCCGAGCATGCTGCGGAGGCGGAGCCGGTTTAGCGTGATGCTGCGGTGCCGGAGCCGGCTTGGCATGATGCTGGGGTGCGGCGGCCGGTCGGCCCTGTGCGGGACGCGCTGCAGGGCGCTGCGCCATCAAATCGGAGTTCGCCAGTGCGAAACTCAGAACTGCTGCGGAAATCGCGCAAAGTGTGATCTTTTTCATGAAAAGCTCCTTTCAAAAGGAAAATCAGTGATGATGGTGATGGTGGTGTCCCTCGTGGATCGCAGCATCAATGATCCCGCCGATCAGGTCTCCCCAAGTCGTCGGATGATGATGGTGATGCGGCGGCGGAGGAGGCGGTGCCGGATGGTGATGTCGCGGCGGCGGAGGCGGTGCCGGATGATGGTGTCGCGGCGGAGGCGGAGGCGGTGCCGGATGATGGTGATGCGGCGGCTGGTGCGGACGGGCATGATGCGGAGGCGGAGCCGGTTGGGCATGATGCGGAGCCGGAGCCGGCTGACGATGGGCCTGCGGATGATGCGGCCGATGCTGAGCCTGCGCACTCGGAGCCGTAAGGAACAGCGCTCCAAGAAATATGGCGCCCGCACAGGAAATGAACGTTGATTTTTTCATAACATTTTCTCCGTAAAAATTTGCGGAAACTGTTAAAAAGTCACTAGACTTAATCTACATTTTAAGTATCGTTTATTTCTACGAAAAAATCAAGGAGTACAGTCCACGGAAAAAGACGTTTTTTGATGAAAAAATTTAAAATAAGAAGAAAATTTGATCCATTTTTGGGTGCCGTTCAAGTGGATTCAGAGAAATTCCGCGATCTGGACACAAAAACATCCGTCCGCGACCAAAAGTTTTCCTCGAGCGATCGCCTTTCCATTGACGAGAATGTTGACCAGTTCGTCCACATGTTTGTCCAAGATCACGACGGAACCGGGCCGCAGACGTGCAACTTCGGAGAGGAGCATGGTTGTCTTTCCGAGCTCGATCCGAACTTCCAGCTCAATGTTTCCCAGTGAGGCGATCTGTTCCCGCAAGAACGCTTTGCGCATTCCTCTAGAGTCGTTTTCCGTCGGTTTTTCCGCCTCTTCCATCTCCGGAAGCACAGGAAAATCGGCATCGACACCGTCCAAGAGCTGGTCGATCTCTTCCGAGGTCAGCGTCGAATGCTGCGTAAAATGCTCGCAATTTTCCATATTTCCCCTTTCGCGCCGTCTTCAGGTCAGTTTTCCGGCGGTTCGTATTCGTATTTTTTCCAGATAAACGGTCTTCGGTGCGTCGGTTCGATACGCAGCATGACTTCCCCGTTCTGGAAGATGCGCACAGTACCGTTGGACTCACTCACGACGATCGCAACGGCTTTCGTACACCGAGTGATCCCGGCAGCAGCCCAGTGACGAGAGCCAAGGCCTTTGGAGAGCGTGATGTTGTCCGCGGTAGCATCGAGGATCCTGCAGGATGCTTCCACGACACCGTTTGCGGAGATGATGATCGCGCCGTCTAGCTGAGCGATCTCCTTGATCCCTTCCCGCACACGCGCATCCATGATGTTTCGCTCCGAGCGGCTGTATCCGCGTACCGGGTCAAATCCTCCGGGGTGGCTTTCGGCAAGAACACGCTGTTTGTCCCCCACGACGAAAAGCGTTCCGACCGGCTTGCCTTCCCTGCCGCTGAGTCCGATCTCGACGGCAAGATTCACGATCGTGTTGAGCGTGTCCAGCGGTACGGTCGTGTTGAGCTGGCGCAGATCGGTGCGCGTCAAACGGTTCAGGTGCTCTTTGAGCGAAATGAGGGAGATCGTGTCGATCGTATCCGATTCGAACCCGCCATACATTGCGACGATCTGACTTCCGGGCTGAATGAGGTCTTCCGTGATCCCGACGAGCAGAGCCTGCATGAGTCTGTCATAGACGGGGTTTCCAGTCATTTCCAGTATGATGGTCTTCAGACCGGCTTCCTTTGCCCCCACTGCCTGCTCTTCCGTATCGACGGCAACGATGAACGGGACGGAATCGCCAACGAGCTTTTGGACACGCGCCCAATCGGCGGGACCGTCGTATAGCATGATGATCGCGGAGGCTTCCATCTGCTCAAGAGTTTCTTGAGCCTGCCGGACGAAAAACTTGAACTGTTCGGTAATGCGGAGGGTATTGGACATGACCGGGGCTACGCAGGGTTAGGGGCGAATGGATGCGGGAATCGGACCGAGGGCTGGACGATCCAGGGGAAATTTTTTCGGAAGAGGCCATTTCTGCCTCGAAGCCGACACGCTTCCATTTCTGCCTCGAAGCCGACACGCTTCCAAAAAGTTTCCCTCTATTTTTGTTTCGATTGAAATGCTGTTTTTTTTTACTTTTTTTCGTGTTTTTTTTGGATTTCGATCCTTTTTTATTCCGGTTTTATTCCGGAGCACCGGGACGGCGGAAATTAGAAAGGACTTCCTGGGGATCCAAAAACGGCAGTTTGGTCTCTGACTCCTGTTTTGGCTCTTCATTTTGTGCGACAGCGGCGTCTGGACGGTGTTCCCGGCAGTATGCGAGCCATTCTTTCGCATCGGTCATCGTGAGACCGGTGATCTTTTGAAGCGCCAGCACGGAATAGTATTTCAGAGCCGGATCTGTGTCTGAAAGCGGAACTTCCAGCGCAGCGACCGCACGTTCATCCTTCATTTCGCCAAGGACGTCGATCGCCTCATGACGCACATCTAAATCACTGTCCGTCCCAAGGATGTCGATGAGTTCGGGCACCGCGGGTTCCTGGCCGTAGGTCTTCCAGGCGGAACAGACCGCCAAACGCACATCGACGACCGGATCCTTTTTGGCAAAACGGAGCGCCTCGACGGTTTCGGGAACAGGATAGTGCCCTATGGCGAGTACCGCTTCGGTGCGCATGACGGAATCTTTGTCGCTGCGGATGATCGCGGCAAGGGTCTCTGCGTACTGCGGCTGTTTTTCTTTCGGGACATTACCCGCTTCCTGTCCGAGCTGACGGATCTGCGCGATCCGGTCTTCCGGCTGTGGGATCCCCGGGATCGGTTTCGCGTTAAACATCGCACGGCAGCCGACCTGACTCACCGTCAGGAACAGCATCAGCCCGAGCAGCATCGACCCGAGCAGCATCGGCGTAAAGAGCCATGATCTGGAATTTTCGGACATTTTATCTGTTGGATTATCTGTTGGACGTCATTTGACAGTTGGCGTATCGGTTTCACCGCTGAAAATATTGGGTCCGCACGGTGACACACAGAATTTTAAACACGAAAAGCACGAAAAAAACGGATCACGCGAAATGTTTTAAAAATTTTTTAAGACCATTTCGTGTCTTTTCCGTGTTTTCCGGGAAATTCGTGTCAGGACACTTTCCCTTTCTATTCAGTGTGTTCTGCGTTCCTCTGTGGTTTCAGTGGTAAAACGGACCTGGATCAGTACGCTCTTTCCGAAGAGCCTTTTCTGATCTTGCGGAATGTTCAGGATGAAACTATCCATTTCTATCTTACCTTGCAAATGGATTTGAGGCAAGGGGAATTTTCTTTTTTTGGAAAATTTAATAAAATTTTTGAAAATTTTCGGAAAGTTCTTTTCATTTTTTTATTTCGTGCTATAATAGAATCAGAAATTTAAATTTAGGAGTTCCATTTTATGCCTGTTTACGAATACGTTTGCGATCAATGTGAAAAAGATTTTGAAGAACTGGTCCGCGGCAATGCCGAGCCGAAAAAATGCCCCTCCTGCGGAAGTCCTTCTATCCGAAGAAAATTGAGCGTCCCGGCTTCTGTTCATGCTTCCGGGCCCTCATGTGCCGCGCGCGATGCCGGCCTGTGTGCTCCGGAGACCGGTGGAGGAGGCTGCTGCTGTGCCGGCGGCTGTTGTCATCACCACTAACGTGTGGGAGACTCCAAAGGACTTTGAACCAAAATGCGGCTCGATGCGTAATCCTGAAATCAGGAAATGATGACCGTCACGGCCTGCTTCACTCGGAGCCATTCCGAATTTGCGCAGGACAGCGGCTGTCCTATATCCGAAATTCCCGACCCGAAAGGCAAGATCGACATATGGAATACATGGTGCCTCTGTTCGTCAGTTTTTTTGTCCTGACTCTCATCATCGTGGGTGGGCAGTTCGCCATTTCTGCATACCGCGCTTCCATCCACAGCAATGATGACGAGCAGAATGCGATCCACTCCCTGCTTGCTGCCCTGCAGAATTCGCTTGACGACGGAGAGATCTCTCCGGAGGAGTACCGGACCGTCAAGGCTCAGCTCACGGCACAGCTGCAGGAATTGGTCGACCGGTAAATCGAGGCCGCTCTTTTCGATCGACCTGACTTGCGCAGTGCCTGTATTTTAGCATTTGAACGACCGATTTTTTCATGAAAGCCGAAGAAAGTTTCACAAAATTTCCGAAACGTCCCCTTTTTTCGGTTGACGAAACGGCGAAAATAGTGTAAAATGAAATTTCAATCGGGGAAATTCGCTCCCTGTGTTAAATTTTGCGGAAAAGAAGGTTTTTTCCAAAAAGTAGAGCTGATCCAAAAGTCCAATGGAGTCCGATAATAAAAATCAGAACGGCAAAAAATCGATGCCGAAAAAACAGGCTTTCTGCTCCTTCTGCAAGAAGTCCCATCAGGTGACGGGGCCTCTTGTCGAAGGGCCGGGGAATGTCTACATCTGCAGCGAGTGCATTGAACTGTGCCGTTCCATTCTCGAACAGGAAAAGAAACGCCGTTTCACGCCGCAGCCGGCCATGCTCATGGAACGGCTCACGCCGAGGCAGATCGTTTCGCGTCTGGATGAGTATATCGTCGGGCAGGAATTTACGAAAAAAGTACTTGCCGTTGCTGTGTACAATCACTACAAACGGCTCGAGCATGTCCGCTCCGGAAACGAGGACGTGGAACTCGGAAAATCGAACATTTTGCTCATCGGGCCGACCGGTTCCGGAAAAACGCTCATGGCGCAGACGCTCGCCAAGATCCTGAACGTACCGTTCGCCATTGGTGACGCCACGACGCTCACCGAGGCCGGATACGTCGGTGAAGACGTGGAAAATCTCCTTCTCAAACTCCTCATGGCTGCCGATTTTGACGTGGAAGCTGCACAGCGAGGCATCCTGTACGTGGACGAGATCGATAAAATCGGACGCACGACGCACAATGTCTCCATCACGCGCGATGTTTCCGGCGAAGGGGTCCAGCAGGCTCTGCTGAAGATGCTCGAGGGGACCGTCGCCAACGTCCCGCCGAATGGGGGAAGAAAGCATCCGGAGCAGCAGTTCATTCAGATCGACACGAGCAACATCCTCTTCATTTGCGGCGGAACGTTCGTCGGACTGAACGAGATCATCGAGCGCCGGCTTGGGAACCGAACGCTGGGTTTCGCGCAGACGGCCGGCTCGCCGTTCGTGAAGGAACAGAATGCGCCGCTGGCCCGCGTCGCGAGCGAGGACATCATCGAATTTGGTCTGATCCCGGAATTCGTCGGACGTCTGCCGGTCATCACGTCGCTGGAAGAGCTGACGGTGGAAGACATGGTCCGGATACTGAAAGAGCCGAAAAATTCGCTGGTGAAGCAGTACACGCACATGTTCAACATGGACAATGCGGATCTCGTTTTCACCCCGGGCGCACTGGAAGCGATCGCGCGTCTGGCGAAGGAAAAGAAGACCGGCGCACGCGGATTGCGTTCGATCATGGAAGAGATCATGCTCGACATCCTTTTCGAAATGCCCGATCAGCCCGGCGGTGTGCGGTACGTCATCGATGAAGACGTCGTTCTGGGACGCCGAAAACTCTTTAATTTCGAGCAGGAAAAGAAAAGCAAGCGTGCCTGAGATCCTGTGCCCCGGCTTCTGAAAATGAAAACGGGGCTTTTTTTAAGCTCTTCCGGCAAGTACGTACCGGATAAACTTTTTTAAGGAGAAGGCGGATGCGCAAAATGCGGCCGACCGTGGCCATTCTGACGGACTTTCAAACCGGGAATTTCTACACGGCACAGATGGAAGGCGTCCTCTGTTCCCGTGCTCCGGAGGTCAGAGTCATTCGCGTCACGGATGCCGTTCTTCCGCAAAATGTGCTGCACGGTGCGTTCATTCTGGCGCAGACGGTCCCTTTTTTCCCGGAAGAAACGATCCACATCGCGGTCGTCGATCCCGGCGTCGGCTCACAGCGTGAGCTGGTCTGTGCCGTTTTGAATGAAAGCTGGAAACGCCAGCGCATCCTCTGCCCGAACAATGGGATCCTTTCGCTTTTTCTTGAACAAAATGCCGTCGCAGAAGCATTTCTCCTCGAAAACCCGGTCTGTTTCCGCGAGTCGGTCTCCTCGACTTTTCACGGACGTGACGTTCTCGCGCCGACCGCCGCCTTTCTCGCAAACGGCGGGCTTCCGGAGGCGCTGGGAAGAAAAAAGGACCTCGAAACGCTCATCCGCCTCGAATTTTCCCGTCCCCGGCTCGTGAAGGACGCGGACTCCGGTTCCGTAAAACTCTTGGGAGAAGTCCTCTTTGCGGATTCGTTTGGGAATCTCGTAACGAACATCACGCCGCAGGATCTTCCATTCCCGTTCTGCGGGCACGCACTGCTGGGAGAAACGCGATATCACCCGGCACGCACGTATGCGGACTTTCCTTCCGGAACGCCCGTGGTCCTGTTTGGCTCACAGGGGGCACTGGAACTCGCGCTCGTCAACGGAAACCTCGCCGAGACGCTGAACGCCGTTTCCGGGACGCCTTTGTGTGTCGAGCTGAAAGATAAAAAAATCAAAGTATCAAAAAGATTTTGATCTTTAATATTTTTAAAACTTAATGAAGCCGCCAGTCTACCAGGTGGAAATCGACGCGGGTCTGCCCGTTGAAAGTGTTCAGGACGGGGCGAAATGCCAGATCGATCGGCGTTTTCGTCTGGTAGAGTTCCATGAACTCCTCCAAAAACTCACCGGTGTTGAATGCCGTGACGCGGTACGTTCTGCGGTTCTGCTCGACATGAAGCACAAGGTGGATCGGCCGATTTTCGTCGCCGTCGAAACGCTGTTTTCCGAGTGCTGCAGGTTCGCGCGAGAAGAAAACGTCCGTCGTGCAGAATACCGGAGCCGGATTGTCGGTTCCGAACGGCGCGAGACGGTATATCGCCTGAACTGCCGGGAGCGTGAAGATCGAGAGGATCTCCTCCGAGTCGATCCAAAGTTCCGGAATGCGTGCATCCTGGGGGATGATCCGGTCCACGACTTCGCAAAAAGCTTCGCGAAACGCTTCTACGTTTCCTGCCGAGATCCGCAGTCCCGCCGCCCCTGCATGTCCTCCGAATCGTTCGAGATGCTCCGAGCACAGCGTCAGCGCGTCGTGCAGATTGAATTCCGGGACGTTTGCCAGTCCGCGTGCGGATCCCGTGCCGCTTTGAGTTCCAGTTTTGCTCAGCGCGATGAGGATCGTCGGTGCGTTGTGCCGTTCAGCGAGTTTTCCCGCGACGATCCCAATGACGCCAGGATGCCAAGTGTGGCTCGCCAAGACGATGGCGGTCGGCGACTCCGTCATTTGCGGGTAAAGTTCTTTCAGCTGTTTGCCGGCTTCCCGCTGCATAACGATCTCAAGATTTTTCCGTTTGTCATTGAGATCATTCAGATACAGAGCCGTTTGCTGTGCGGTTTCTGTATTCTCGGTCGTCAGGAGGTCTACGCCGAGCCACGCCTGCTCCAGACGTCCGGCCGCATTGAGCCGCGGTGCTATTGCGTACCCGACATCATCCGCATCGAAACTTTTTTTTTCGGAAAGTTTGCAGACATTCAGAAGAGCCGCAAGTCCCGTCGAAGGACGCTCTTTGAGCTGCTGAAGTCCCGCAACGACGATGACGCGGTTTTCATCCGTTAGGGAAACGACGTCTGCGACGGTTCCGATCGCAGCAAGCGCAATGGCTTCCAGAATGAATGCCTGACGGCGTGGTCCGACTCGCGGATTGACAGCAAAACGCTGACAGATCGCCCACGCGAGTTTGAACGCAACGCCGGCTCCGCTGAGATAGGCAAATGGATACGGTGCGTCCATGCGCGGATACTGGATCCGGATCGTTCCTTTTGCCGTCTCATTTGCAGTCTTTTGGGATGAGGCAGTATCTTCCGGATCTCTCGTCTCCGCATACATCGAGAGGAACGGATCGTTTTGCATCGGCTCAAATTTTCCGCAAACGGCAAACTCCGGGTGCGTGAAAAGATCGGGATGCACGATAGCGTCCGCGTTGGGTAAATGCTCGCTCGGCTGGTGATGGTCGGTCAGGATGATCTGCATTCCGAGCGATTTTGCCAGCGCAACTTCTTCAACGGCCGTGATGCCGCAGTCGACCGTGATGATGAGATCGACCTTTCGCTCTTTCAGTTCGCGTATCGAGTCGCAGTTTAGCCCATAGCCGTCTTTTAGCCGATTGGGAATGAAGAAGATCGGACGAGCCTGGTCAGTGCTTTGGTATTCAAGACGGAGGCATTTGAAGAGGATCGCTGTAGCGGTCATGCCGTCCACATCGTAATCGCCGTAAATCGCGATTTTTTTTCCTTGGCGGACCGCACGGACGATCAGCTCCGCAGCACGAGCACATCCGTGAAGCAGGTTTGGCTCATGAAGATGAACGAGTCTCGGATCCAGATGCCGTACGGCTTCTCCGGAAGTCCGGATCCCGCGGGAAACAAGCAGTTTTGCGAGAATGGGAGGGAGCTTGGCATACTGGACCACATCCGCAATTGCGGCGAGGTCCCGCTCACCAGTCCGAAAGCGCCAGCGTTTTTCCTGATGTTTTGCCATGACCCGTTACCTGACTTAAAGAGGCGTCAAGAAAGAGAAAAAACCGGAAACGCAATACTCGCCAAATTCGGGAGCATTCCGTTTCCAGTTACGCATAAAGGAAAAAACTATTTTTTCTTTTCCTTGTGCAGGGTATGCTTGCGGTCGCAGGGGCAGAATTTTTTGATATTCAGTTTTTCACTTCCCGGCTTGCGGCGCAGGACGTAGTTGTACGCACCACACTCAGAGCAGACGAGGAACATCGGTTCCGCCTTTTTTTTACTTTTGGCCATTTTTCTATCTCCAGGATATCGAACCTCGACGTACTGTGAAATCCCTCTTCCATCTCCATTCGCGCAGCAAAACGGATGACGGCTGGAACTGCACCTCGCAGAAATCCGAAGCGAGATCGGAGTGAAACCGGCCCCGCATCGAACTTTTACTTCGCCGCCGAGTCACCCAACTGAAACTGCGGACGAAGAAAAATTCACAGAAACGTCAATCTAAAAACAATATTTTCAGGTCATATTTTACACGATACGGAAATTTTGTAAAGCCCCCCCTCTGCCTATGCGCCGTTTTTCTTGGATTTTCTGAAAAATAATCCCGAATTTCCCGACAATTTCCTCAAAATTTTTTTTGAGAGTCTCTTTAGATCGGGCGAATCGCAATTATTGGCGTAATTATTGTGGGGTCGGTACGACTACTGGGTTGGGGAGGTGCGGCGAGTTGAGAAAATGAAACTCGGTCTCAAATAGAGCCGCGAGAACCGATCCCTGAAGAAAATCTTTCAGTTTTCCGTCAAAGGCGAGCTTCCCGGAACGCAGTGCGAGGATCCTGTCTGCGCAGCGTGCCGCTTCATTGATGTCGTGCGTCACCATCAGGATCGTTTTTCCCCATTCGCGATTCAGACGCAGGAGCAGCTGAGCTGTTTCTTCACGGGAACGGTAGTCCATCTGAGACGTGACTTCATCCAGAAGCAGGAGTTCCGCATCCTGTGCCAATGCGCCGGCAATGCGTACCCGCTGAAGTTCCCCTCCGGAAAGCGTTGAGAGTTGACGGTCTGCGAGCGGAACGAGGTCCGTTTCTTCGAGTGCCCGGGCACAGAGACGCCGAGAGATTTCCGAGGCGGTTTCGAGAAAGGTTTCGTGCGCATACCGGGCCGCTTCGACGAAATGCCGGACCGTAAATGGAAAATTTTGTCCGTGGGACTGGGGAATGTACGCGATCTTTCGGGCGATCTCGCGGGCGGTGAGGCTGCGGAGCGGTTTGCCTTCTAGAAAGAGCCGCGTTTCGGAAGCTGTCGGGAGGAGCTGCATGAGGCACTTCAGCAGCGTGGATTTTCCGGCTCCGTTAGGTCCGAGAAGCGAAAGGAGATCGCCGCGGCGAATGGTGAAACGCACATTTTGAAGGAGCGTTTTGCCTCCCTGGACGCATTTCAGGTCTTCAACGCGCAGAAGTTCTGCGTTCTCCTTTTCTGTTTCCTTTTCGGTTTTAGGATCCGTCATTTTTCCGCTCCGGTTTCACCGCTTCCGTTTTTCTGCTCTTGTTTCACCGCTCCCAGAGTTTCACGTTCACTTCGTAGATCTCTCCTTCGCGGTAAACTTTCAGCGTGACTTGTTTGTCGACTTTTGCCAGGTTTACCAGATTGTAGAGGTGCATGTCGTCTTCGACGGAAGTGCCGTTAAATTCCAAGATGAGATCCCCTTTTCGGAATTTTGCCTGGGAGGCTGGCGAGGGATTCAGGACGGTGGTCACGAGAGCGCCTCTGGGACGTTCCAGACCGATTTCCCGCGCTTTTTGCATCGTGAAGTTCTTTTCGAGGTTCACGCCCAGATACGCACGGCGTGTTTTGCCGTAAAGGATGAGCTGGTCTGCCACGAGTATCGCCATTCGGATCGGAATGGAGAACGCGATGCCTGCATTATTTCCTGAATTGCTTGCGATCGCAGTATTCATTCCGATGACTTCCGCGTTCAGATTCAGCAGCGGACCGCCGGAGTTGCCTGGATTGATGGCGGCGTCGGTCTGGATGAAGTCCTGAATGTTGACGTTGGACGCCAGTTCGATCGTTCGCCGGCCGATCGCGCTCACGATCCCGAACGTGACGGAATTATCCAGCCCGAACGGACTGCCAACTGCGAGGACAAAATCTCCAATGTCGACCTGATTGCTGTCGCCAAGCGCCGCGGGGATCAGATCCGTCTCGGCCAGCTCAAGGACCGCGATGTCCGTTTCCTGATCGTAGAGGATCCGGATCGGATTTGTGATCCGATTGTCGTGAAAGCGGATCTCGATGTTTTGAGGAAGGGCGTTTTTGATGACGTGCTGATTCGTCAGGACGTAGAATTTTTTCTGCCGGCAAATGATGATGCCGCTTCCTTCATCGTGGATCTTGAGCTGCTCTCCGTACTTACCGGCCTGAAGCATGTCGGAGCGGATGTGTACCACGCTGGGGCGGATGATCTTCGCCACAAGTTTCACGACATTTGCCTGTGCTTTCAGGATCTTATTGTGTTTTTTCAGCTGTTCGAGCTGTTCCTCTCGCTCTTTTGCCAGGTCGGTATGCGGATTCAGCGTCTTTTCAAGTTCCGAGGCTGGTTCAGCTTTCGCCACGATGTAACGCGGCTCTGAATGTGCGCCTGCAGAAAAAGCTGCTCTTTCCGCCGAATTTCCAACGGCATTTTCCGGTTCAACGGTCCATTGCCTGTCGAGGTGTGGAGCCGGTGTGCCTTCGAGGATCGAGCGAGGTCCGTTTGCGGACGGTACTCCTGGTCTGCCGGTACGCAGTTCAGGGACCATTTCCATTGGAACTCCATTTGCGAGCTGACGTTCTGCCGCGGGACGCCCGTCTGTGTTTTCCGGGAACGTTGAAAACGGCACGCTGCTCCCCGATGTTTCTGGCCCGCCGTCTGGAAGGATCCGCCAGACTTCCTCGTCCTCTGCTGCGTTTCGGTCACCCGCATTCTGGTCACCCGCATTCTGGTCACCCGCATTCTGGTCACCCGCATTCTGGTCACCCGCATTCTGGTCACCCGCATTCTGGTCACCTGCATTCTGGTCACCTGCATTCTGGTCACCTGCATTCTGGTCACCCGCATTCTGGTCACCTGCATTCTGGTCACCTGCGTTCTGGTCACCCGCATTCTGGTCACCTGCGTTTCGGGCCAGGCCGCTCTCCGGTTCAGACACGAGAATGGATCTTTCCTGTCCTGGATCCCGCTGCGGTGTCTGATGAGCAGACTGCATGCCTGACGGTGTACCTGACTGCATGCCTGACGGTGAGCCTGACTGCATGCCTGACGGTGTGCCTGACTGCATGCCTGACGGTGAGCCTGACTGCATGCCTGACGGTGTGCCTGACTGCATGCCTGACGGTGTGCCTGACTGCATGCCTGACGGTGTGCCTGGCTGCATGCCTGACGGTGAGCCTGACTGCATGCCTGACGGTATATTTTGAGCTGCAGCTCTCTGTGTGTTTGGGGCCTCATGCCGAAATTCTCGCGGCGGAACGGGCTTTCCGTTGATCGTCAGCGGAGCAGGTGAGGGTGTGGTGGAACGGGCCGACGGGACGGTCTGCGATACCGCGGGGACGGCGTGAGGCGGAATGACGGAAGTGCCGACGTGTGGGGGAGTTTCCAGAATGCTGACGGCCTGCCGAGGGTACATTTCTTCTCCTGCGGTACAGATCCCGCCTGTGTATCCGGCGAAACACGCGATCCAACCGGCAATGGAAACGAAAAAAGTCCGAATTCGCATAATGACCGCCCCCTGAACGGTTTCAGTGTGATGGATTTTTCACAATATCCCTAATATCCCTGCATTCGGTAAAATCGGAATAAATTCTTTAAAAGTCCAATATTTTTGCTCTTCCCAGAAAAAAATTTTTTTGGTATAATGCAGGGAGCGAAATGGTTTCCGTTTGGAAATGGGAAAATTTTAGGAAAAAATTGGAAATTCAGACCGATGTTTGACCAGCTTCAGCTTCACGGTATCGTGGAACAGGATCCGCGGTATCACTTAAATGCGTACTATTATGTACTCGAGACGCTCGAATTTGCGCGGTCTCAGCTTGGGATGGGGTGTTCTTCCGAGTATCTGCCGCCGCGTCAGAAACCTGGTGAAGATGAGAAAGACGAGCCGGATTCAAATCTCCACCACATTACCGGGAATGAACTGTGCGAAGCGATCCGGATCCGCGCACGGTGGATGTTCGGCTATATGGCGAAGACGGTTTTTAATCAGTGGGGCGTTCACACGACGGATGATTTTGGCGAGATCGTGTTCAACATGGTAAACGCTGGCAAGATCCGAACGGCTCCCGGTGACCGAAAGGAAGATTTTTCCGGAATTTACGACTTTCAGGCCGTGTTTTGCGACGACTATGTTTTTCCGACGGAGGCGGTACGATGAAGGCTCCTATGACGAATGCGATCCGTGCACTTCAGAAAGCGAAAGTCGCGTATGAGCTGATGGAGTACAAATACGAGGAACACGGCGGGACACGTGTCAGTGCGAGAGAACTCGGCGTGGATGAGCATGCGGTAATCAAGACGATCATTTTTCAAACAGATGAAACGCGCCCGGTCCCGTTCGTCGTCCTGATGCACGGGGACTGCGAGATCTCGGCCAAGGAAATGGCGCGGGTACTGAACGTGAAGGGAGTCCGGCCCTGCGATCCGAAAGATGCGGACCGATACAGCGGATACCATGTCGGCGGTACGAGTCCTTTCGGAACGAAGCGCGCGATGACTGTTTACGTTCAGTCCACGATACTGGAACTTCCGGAGATCTACATCAATGCGGGAAGCCGCGGGCTGCTTTTCCGGATGGACCCAAAAGAGATCGGAAAAGCCGTTAAAATGGAAGTCGTCGATGCGGCACAGTGAGTTTAACAGGTTAAAGAGAAGGCGATTTTATGTTTGGATACGATAAAGATCCGGAATATCGTGATCGAAGTGAAGAGCCGCTGATGGACCAGTCTGTGGATGAGCTGGTAGAGCAAGTCGTTGAGCAGCTGGAAGATCCATGGGAAGTTCCGTCGGACACGGTGTTAGAGGATCCGCGGACCATTCAGGCTGATGCCGTGCAGCCAGAGTCAGCCGTGCAGCCAGAGTCGGCAGAGACAGTGTCTGATGAGGCGGGGATGCCGGAAGGTGAGGATCCGGCGCAGGAGACGTTTTCTGGATCGAAATTTGCGTATTTTAATGAGATGCCGTACCGTTTTGCGTGGACGACTTCCGGCAAAGAGCGGTTTCCAGTCTTTCCGTATGTCGTTTCTATTCTCGGTCCCCAAAACTTCAGTGAAGCGGGGGGGGCTGCGGAAAGCGTGAGTGACACCGAAAAACGGCTTGCCGAAACACTGGATATTTACTTGGCTCAGGTTATCAGAAAATGGCAGAAGTATTCCAGCCGAAAGCCTTTCTTTTGGGGAAGGAAGGGGAAGCAGGAGGCTCGGTATGCTCCAATCATTTTCATGTTCGACCCTCTTGGAGAGATCGGGGAGATCCTCTGCAGCGTTCTCCTGCAGCTTCAGAAGAAATATCCGTCCGTTCATCTGATGGCGATCCTTCCGGCGAGTGAAGAAGAGTGCGGAACAGACCTGGAGTCTGGATCGGGCAGAGACCGTATTGCGGAATTTTGCGCACGGTATGATTTTGATGCAGATCCGCGACGCCATTGCTGGGAGATGAACGAAAAAGAACTTCGCACAGACAGTTCCGCATCTTCGGCATTTCATGGAGCCGCTCGAGATAAATTCCGCTACTTGGAATTCCTTGCGCTGCACTCTCACCTGATGGTCACGATCTGGGATCAGGAAACAGAGCGCAGCGAAGAAGAAAAGGAGAAAGATCTTCTGGAGCATATCGTACGGTTCCGCATGGAGGGTTGTGTCGAAGAGACGGTCCATCGGAAAAAGGATCTGCTTACATATCCATCCATCGGTCCCATTCTCGTGATTCGGATGAAAGAGGAGAACTCCGAAACGAAAAAGCCGCAGTTTTTGCATAAAACGCATTTGTTTTTGCGCCGGATCTGTCAGTTCTTTCTGACGGCGTGTGCGGTCCTGTGCAGAAAATGCACGAGTTCGAAATTCCGAGAGGGGGGAGCTCCTCTTCCGCTGCCGGCGTTTTATATTCCGGATAATGAAGAGATCACAGAAGAAAATTCCAGACACGAACGGGAACTCCGGCTCGATAGGTATGAGAATGGGTACTGGTCCTGGACCTCGCTGTGTCCCAATATCGCAAACGAACGCGACATACACCACAATTTCCAGACGCTCGGAGAAATGAATCGGGAACTTCTCACCCTTACCGAAGAGAAGCTCCTGTCGCTGCAGGATAAAACACTGTTTCGGAAAATTCTTGAAAAAACCGGCATCTGGAAACTCCTGGAAAAGACGAACGCACTGAAATGCCTGGAAAAGAGGGATATTTGGGAACTTCTTGAAAAAGAAGAGACTCCGGAAACTCTTGACGAGTATTTCGCTCAGCAGCGCAGAAGACATGAAAACGCACGCCCGAAAGAACAGAGTCCGGAAGAATTTTCCGACCCGGACAAAAACAGGCAGCTTGAACAGCTCTACGCTCATTTCAGGATGCTTGATATTCTGGCGATCAAGGCGCGGATCAAGAACTGGTGGCTGATGTTCTGGTTTCTTGCGGGGTTTACTGCCCTGCTGGTATTCGGAGCCGTTTGGCTTTTCCTTGGTGAAATGCTGTTGAGGTCATATGGCATTGGAATCAAGGGACTGTTTGAGTCTTGGGTGACGGGATCCAATGTGCCGGGAACTGCGGCTTTTTGGACGAACGCGAGTAGTTTTTTTAAGTGGGGATTGTTCCTAACGGGAACGGTACTGTGTCTGAGTTTGATCGGAGTGCTCATCGTCAGCATAAATCCGATCATTCGCCGCTGGCACTACAAATACCACCGATTCCGTACGCTCGCCGAGGTCCTGCGTATCCAGATCTACTGGAGTCTTGCCGGACTGCAGCATGTCGTTTCCTCCAACTTCCGCTCTCACCAGATCGAGGACATTGACTGGATCCGTATCGCCGTCAACGGATTGGATACGACACTTTCGTCACCGGAAGATTTTCAGGATCCCGTCAAGAATCTTCGTTTCGTCAACAAGATCTGGCTGGAAAACGAAAAGAACCGTCTTTTTAAGAAGCTCGAAAAAAAGCCCTTGTCGGAGTCGCGTTTCTTCAAGACGCTCCGAGACATCGGCTTTGTCACGATCGTCTGTTTCGGTATCATTTATGCTCCCATTCGGCTTGAACGTTTCCAAGAGGTCATGAAAATGAACTCCAGAGATGCCTGGACGGTCGTGATGGTGCTGAAACTCTGTTTCTCTATCATCATTAGCCTGTATCTGATCCATAAAGCTCGCCAGCGCATGTTCCTGATCGAAAAGTACCGCCTGTTCAACAAACAGCTCCTTGTGCCGTACATGCTGGCGGATTACTTGATGGACACGGTCCTGGAAGGCTCGGAGAAAAATGGGACTTGCAGCTGTGAGGAAGAGTGCGTCAAAAAATGCCATGAGATCCTGCACCAGCTCGGACAGGAAGCCTTGGCGAAACGTGCCGAATGGTTCCTCGCGGCGAACGAGCGCGATTTGAGGTCCCCAAAATAAAATTTTATGCTCCGGATCGGTAATTTTACTAGGAGAACGGAAATTTTGTCCGAAATAGCGCCGGAGCTCAGATCATGACGGAACTTTTTTGGAAAATTTCTGGAAAAGTTCCGGCGGACTACTTGCAGAAACTGGGGGCTGCGGGTATAATAGAAAGAAATCGTTAGTGATTTGATCCCCCATATTTTTTCAAGGAGAATATTTTATGTCTATTTCCCGCCGTGATTTTGTCAAGGCTGGCGCAGTTGCCGGTCTTGCTGTCAATGGTCTTTCCATCGCCCGTTCTGCCCACGCTCAGGGTTCCGACATCATCAAAGTCGGTCTCGTCGGCTGCGGCGGCCGTGGTACCGGTGCTGCGCACAACGCGCTGAATGCGGATCCCAATACTCAGATCGTTGCTGTTGGCGACCTTTTCGAAGATCGTGCCAAGACCTGTGCCGCCGGTCTGAAAAACGCTTTCGGTGACCGTGCTCCGCTTACCGACGACTGCATTTTCAGCGGTTTCGACGCCTACAAAGCGGTCATTGAGAAGTGCGACGTCGTCCTTCTCTGCTCCACTCCGCACTATCGTCCGATCCATCTCCGCGCTGCGGTCGATGCCGGCAAACACGCCTTCTTTGAAAAGCCGGTTGCCGTGGATCCCGCGGGTGTCCGCAGTGTTCTGGAAAGCGCCAAGATCGGCGAAGAAAAAGGCCTTACCCTCGTCTGCGGTCTCTGCTGGCGCTACCACACGGCCGTTCAGGAAACGATGGCCCGCGTGATGGACGGCGCGATCGGCGAGATCCGCGCGATCCAGGAAACCTACCTTACCGGCAAACTCTGGACCCGTGCCCGTCAGCCGAACGACACGGAAATGATGTTCCAGAACCGCAACTGGTACAATTTCTGCTGGCTCTCCGGTGACTTCAACGTCGAACAGCACGTCCACTCTCTCGATAAAGCCATGTGGGTCATGGGCGACAAACCCCCGGTTCAGGCCTGGGGCGTTGGCGGCCGTGCGGTCCGTATCGAACAGCCGGCTTACGGCGACATCTACGACATGATGGGTGTCACCTACGAATGGGAAAACGGCATCAAATGCCATGCGTTCTGCCGTCAGCAGAGCGGCTGCTTCAACGACACGAACGACGATTTCATCGGCACGACCGGTTACGCCAGCATCCTGAAGAATACCATCTGGAACTCCAAGGGCGAAGTCGTCTGGAAGTACCGCGGCAAGCCGTGTGACATGTATACCAACGAGCACAAGTACATGTTCAAATCCATCCGCAACGGTGAAAAGCGCAATGACGGCGTCACGGGCGCGTACAGCACCATGCTTGCTATCCTTGGCCGTGAAGTTTGCTACACGGGCAAGCGCATCAAGTGGGATGATCTGATGAATTCCGGAATGAGCCTCGCTCCGGCAGCCTACGCTGTCGACGCCGATGCGCCGACCATGCCAAACGAAAAGGGTGAATACTTCGTTCCGCTGCCGGGTACGGGAAAACGCACCATCTAAGTTTTACTTGAGCTTCTAAACACCAAAGCGCGTCATTCCAAAAAATGACGCGCTTTTTTTGTGCTTTTCGTGTCAGGCGGCTTTCAGTGAGTTTCGTGCGCCTTCCGTGTTTTCCTGTTTTTATGTGCGACACCGAGGAAACCTGCACCAAACAGCATGAGCAGCCACGCAGAAGGTTCCGGAACTGCGTTTCCGTCCAGCGTCAGTGAGAGCGTGCCGTTTGCATAACTCACATTAAAGAGGCTGGCAGTTTCCGGAGAGAGCATGGACGCAAAGTCATTCAGTGAGGGAACGGTGGAACTGTTGCCGAGCTGCAGAATGTCGAAACGGTCCCCGCTGGAAAGGAGGGAGGCATCCTGAATGAAGAGTTCGATCTCCATGGCATCTGAAAGTACCGCGTCGCCGGAAACCACGATCTTGTCGTAGTCCGTCGGCGAGAGAATGTCAACATGAAGCGTGGAACCTTCCGCCATTTCGAGCGTACGGTCCAGTGTGAGCGTTCCGGTCGTCCCGACAGTCCCGGCAGTGAGCGTGCCGCCGTCCGTCACGAACGTGCGTCCGTTGATGTGTCCGGTCCCCTGGAGGATCCCGCCGTCGGTGAAAGTGAGCGTCGGATCGCCATAGTCGCCGGTTTGGCTTGAGAGCGTTCCCTCAACTGTCACATCGCCGGTGAAAGTGAGCGCGCCGTAGCGGACTCCAGCCGTTTTTCCGGAAACGACGACGATCGAGGCGTCCAGAGTGACCGGCGTCGATGTGTTGACTGTGCGCAAACCGCCGCCGTTGAGGTAGACTGTGCCGGAACCAAAGTTTCGATCCGCTTCGGGAACGTGGACGCTCATTCCCGGTGTGACGCAGACGTAGTCCTGCGGAATGTACCAGTCGCCGGCATACGCCGAGTTATCGCCCTTCAGGAAGAACGTGTATCCAATATTGTCCGTGATTGTCCCTGAGCCGGAAATGTCGCCGAAGAAGTGGACTTCCTGTTCTCCGGTTTCCGCGGTGAAGACGACGTTTCCGCTCGCGGCGATCGGAGCGTAAATCATCGCGCCGTTCGCGCTTCCGCCGATCCTGGCCGCGTAGTCCGAAGTCGTCGCGCCGCCGATGAGATAAATCGTGCCGGAACCGAAACGCGGATCCGCGCCGTCGACTTTGTCTCCGGTGTTGTTCGAGAGCAGAGTCACGGTTTTGAGAGCTTTTGAGACGTCAAGATTCCAGTTTTTCGTAAATTCAGAGCCGTTACCGTGGACCTTCACCAGCGGAGTGGCGTCTTTCCACATTTGGAAGTCTTTTGTGCTTTCGCCGGAAATCTTACCGGTGATAGTGACGGAATTGCCGTTGACGAAAGTAGAGTTTCGGGCATCGTATTTATGCAGTTCCAAGTCCGCGGAAATGACCAGATCGTTGACACCGAGCCGGACGCTTCCGCCGTTGAATCGGACCGTACTGTTGCCGAACGTGTAGTCGCCGGAGCCGAGTTTTTCCGTCTGTCCGGTATTATACGCGACGATCAGGTCTTTATTCAGATTCCAGGTACCGGAAAACTGCGAGTTGTCGCCATGCAGGAAAATAGAGTAGTTTCCGTCACGCTCGATCGTTCCGGAACCGGAAATGTTGCCGAAGTAGTGCATTTCGACGTTTCCGTCCGACGAGAACCTGGCTGCATTTGATATGACGATGTTGTTTGAGACGCGTGCCGCACTCGGCCCGGTAGCGCGCAGGTCGCCGTAATCAAGATAAATCGTGCCCGTTCCGAATCGGGAGTCACCGTCCGTTTCCTTTACCGTTCCCGCATTATCGGTGAAGACCGTGTGCCAGGAGTAGGTATCCTCATTCGGATTTTTGTTGCCGATGATGTTCCATCGTCCTGTAAACGCTTTATTATTTCCTGTTAGTTTCAGGACGGTGGGCGAGTTCTGATCCACACCGCCGGAGGAATTCAGACTTTTGCGGAAATTGAACGCACCGGTCCCCGTGATGTCTCCGGAGATGGTGAGCGTTCCGGAACCTTTGAAAAGCGTGTTGTTGGAGCCGATGACCTCCAGATCGTTGCTGAACTCGAACGTATTGCTTTCCAGTGCGATCCCGCCGCCGGTGACGGTGACTTTTCCGCCTGTTCCGAAAGCGCGCGTACTATTGGTACCGGCCGCCCAGACCCAGTCGCCAGTCACATTCCAGTCGCCGGTGTATGCTGAGTTGTCCCCCTTAAGGCGCAGGGAATATCCGACGCTTTCCGTGATCAGGCCGGATCCGGAAATGTTGCCCCAGACGAACATTTCGGTGTTTCCGACCGACGCGAGAGACGAATTTCCGCTTACGACGATGTTATTGTACACACCGCGTTCGTAGACGTAGTTGATCCCGGCTTTTCCGTCCTGTGTGGTGGAAAGCGTCCCGCTGTTGAGGTAGATCGTCCCGGATCCAAGAACGTCGTCCGGCGTGGTTCCCTGATTGCAGATCGGATTGTTTGAAACGAGAGTGGTCCCGGACTCCACGATCCAGTTCCCCGTCAGCGTGCAGCCTGTGCCTCCGAGATAAAGTTTATTTCCGCCGGAAACGGTAATGTCGTCCGAACCGGAGAGCGTCTCGTTATTTGTGATGTCGCCGCCGCTCGTATCGACTGTCGCCGTGATCCCGGTCAGATCTGCCTGTGCCGTGCCTGCTGCAAGAAGGCCTGCAAGGAAAAACGCCTGTTTTGAAAGTTTTTGATTTCGCATAAAGAAAGCCTTTCTCATTATACGCACAACATTGCGTCCGGAGTTGTTTTCGATCGAATTTTTGATCGTGTGCCTGAGGAACAAATAGATTCCTAAAACACTAATTTTATTGTATGCCAAAAAAATCTGATGTCAAGGAAAAAAGCGAATTTTTTTCAAAAATATATTTTAAAAGGCTCATCCGGCAACTGCGTACCAGTTTTACCACTGAAGAGTTCACAGAAAGATACAGAAAGACACTGAAAGATACAGAAAGATACAGAAAGACACAGAAAGACACAGAAAGACACAGAAAGACACAGAAAGACACAGAAAGACCCAGAAAGGAAACACGAAAAACTCGAAAAATGCGAAATTCACCAAAAGGCGATCAAAAATATTTTAAATCTTTCGTGTCATTTCGGTTTTTTCGTGAAATTCGTGCAGGACACGTTCTCTGCCTTTTTTCCTCTTTCTTTTCAGTGTGAGTCAGAGTCCTTCTGTGTACTCAGTGGTGAGATCGGAACCTGGATCAGTACACCCTTTCCGGAAGTGCCCGATTTCCATGGTAATGAACATTGACAAAAAATCAAGTGGACTTGATCTCTAGTTGATATTTTTTTGGAAAAAAGTTCTTCTCTTGCTCAAATTCCTTGACTTGGCTTTCTTTTTATATTAGAATGTCTTTTTATTGTATGATCTTTTGTGAAAAAAGTGGTTTTTCGAGGTCGCTTTCAATTACCCCCGGTACGCAGTTGCCGGATGAACCTTTTTCATAATCATGGGAGATTTTATGAACAACAGTACGGATATAGATGTTTTAAAAAACGATTTCACGATCGCATTGGAAAATTTTGTGAATTCTACTGATGATACTCCTGATGACGGGCGGACTGATTTATACTCTGCTTATGAGAAAATCAAGAAGACGATCACTTCAGAACAATCAAAAGAAAAAGATGAGAAATTGGAATTTATGTTCAAATCACTTGTAATGCAAATGGATACGACATCAAACAGTCGTGTCTACAGCGTGTTGTATGCACTTACTTTCGAGGATCTTCTACTTGAATACCTAAAAGATCCAATCGTCAAAGAAACGCTGGACTATTTTGTTCGCTTTGCGCCTATAAAAAATTTACCTCTGCTGTTTACCTTGGTTCGCTTTCATGAGGATTAAAGAGAATACGTTTCATTCATCGGACTGAAGTGTACCGATCCGCTTGAGAGTTCTGAGGCGGACCGGTACACGCTTGCTGGAAGAGTCTGGATCTTAGAGCGTCCAGCCTTCACGGTACGGAGTGGAGAGGAATTCGTTTGCGAGTTCGGAATTCTTCACTCTCGCAGCGTCGGCGTCCCATTCCAGTTTCGTATCCGCGCGGAAGGAAACGAGACCGAGCAGGACGGTTTCTGTCAGACGGCCGGCGTAGGAGAAAGCGCAGGTCGGTGCTTCCGGTTTGTTCTCCTTGCACGCCTGGATCCATTCAGCATGGTGGCCGATGGACGGCTCGATCCACTGTTCCGGACGTTTGAAGTCGGCGTATTTTTCTTCCGGAAGGAGACGGTGCATATCGTAGTTTGCGATGAGCATTCCTTCCGTTCCGATGAAGAGATTTCCGGCTGCCGGAGCGTTTTTGATCCCAAGTTCATCGATGATCGCGGGCATTCGTCCGTTTACCCAGGTAAGGTGGACTGGCGGGAGGTCTCCGCGAGCGGGGAACGTGTAGTCGACCTGGATCTCGCCGACGACACCTTCCGGATCGCGATGCGGTCCCACGGCATTCACGGTCTCACAGTCACGCAGACCCAGTGCCCAGAACGCGAGGTCCATATGATGGCAGCCGAAGTCGCCGAGGATGCCGTTTCCGAATGCCCAGTACCGACGCCATTCGCGGGGGCAATATCCCGGACTATACGGACGCCAGGCGGCCGGGCCGAGCCAGAGATCCCAGTCGAGATAGTCCGGGACCGCCGGTGTGTCGGTCGGTCTGCCGACTTTGGGGACCGGACCTCCGGAGAACCACGTGTGGACGCGCGCGACCTTGCCGATGGCACCGGACTGGATCAGTTCCACGACGCGGCGGTAATTGTCTCCTGCGTGGATCTGGGTCCCCATCTGCGTCACGACTTTTTTCTCCGCGGCGAGGTTCTGGAGAAAGCGCGTCTCGTAAACGTCGTGCGCCAGCGGTTTCTCGCAGTAGCAGTGCTTGCCCATCCTCATTGCCATGGAGGCGCAGACGGCGTGCGTATGGTCCGGGGTGGAGACGACGACGGCGTCGATGGTTTTTTCCATTTCGTCGAGCATTTTACGGAAGTCGGCGTACTTTTGGGCTCCCGGCACACGCTTGGAGGCCTGATCGAGGTAAAGGGCGTTGACGTCGCACAGTGCAACGACATTTTCGCCGATGACGCCGGAAAGATTGGCGGCTCCGCGATTACACGGACCGATGACGGCGACGTTCAGTTTACTGGAGGGCGAGGCGCTGGAGCAGAATGCCGGTACGCTGACCGATGCGGCGGTGAGTGCGGCGGAACTCTGCAGGAAATGACGGCGGGTCATGGATCTCATGATTGGTCCTTTCTTCAGAAAAAGGTAAAATGTTGGGAATCGTTTCCAATGGGTTTATTTTACCGGACGTTTATGAAAAAGTCAAGTGCCTGAAATGGTGTCCCGCATAAATTTTGCATAAATTTTGGGAAAAAGTCAATTGAGAGTAATTTTCCGATAAAAGAGACTTTTTTGAAATGGAAAGTCGGAAATTTTCGAAAAAATCTGTTTCGGCATCTTGACTTTTGGAGGGACGCAGACTATAATTGATTCAGGAGATGAACAGGATGGAGAAGAGCGATGCTGGAATATGATTTTGAGCTTTTGCCAACGAATGACGTGATTTTTCAGTACATTTTTTCCTCGGAAAATTCCGAAAAATGTCTTCTGCCGTTCCTGAATGCGATCCTGCAGGATGCCGGCCGGGAACGGATCACGTCGGTTCGGATCCGGAATCCATTCAGTCTGCAAAAGTTCCGGGGAGACAAAAAAGTCGTCCTCGATATTTGTGCGACGGATGAAAAGGACCGGACGTTTGATATTGAGATCCAGACCTACGCAGAAACTGCATTCATCAACCGGATGCTTTACTATTGGAGCCGTATGTATAGCGGGCAGCTCGCTTCCGGTGAAGATTACCACCGTCTGCGTCCGGCGATCTCCATCGTGCTGACTCGATTTCAGCTTTTCAGAGAGCTGGAAGAAATGCACAATGTTTTTAACATTACGGCAGAAAAGGATCCGAATTTTGTCCTGACTCGGGATTTTCAGCTTCATACGCTGGAACTGACGGCTTCCAAATGGGCGAACTTCCTGCAAAAATACGAAAAAAAGTATGGAGCGGGGGCACTGGAAAAATATTCCCTGCACAATTGGCTGGATTTTTTGCTGCACTGCCATGAACGAACGGAGGCTGAAATGGAAAATATGGTCCTGAACACGGAAGGGCTTGACGCGGCGGTCGATAAACTGTACGCGGCGATCTCGGACAGTGAAATGCGTGAACTGGCGTTCGCTTACGAAAAAAATGCCAGAGATGAACGTGCCCGGCTCTCCTTTGCACATCAGCAGGGCGTCCAGCAGGGGATCGGCATGGGGATCGAACGGGGCGAGCTTCGTGCAAAACGTGAGTCGGTCCTTGCGCTTTTGAAGGCATTCTATCCTCTTTATTTTACTGGTTTGGAGGTTTCGGCTCTCTCGCAGATCGAAGATCCTGCCCGTCTGGACCGTATTTTTGAGTCAGCGTTGGCCGGTATGCCGTTCGAGGAACTGAAGCGGTTTTGGGAGAAATAGACTGACGGAAGGAACTGCGTATGGATCCCAGAGAACGTTCCCGTTTTTCACGCCGAGAGAAAACGAAACAGGAGGGCAGTATGCCGAAAGAAACGCTCCCGCAGAGGGATCCGCTTGCGGCGCCGGACGGTCTTTTGCTGGAGGACGGGAGTATTTTGAAACGCAGTCCCCGGCGCAGGAAACTTGTTGTGAGACAGGATCCGCGTCTGTGGCTCGAGAATTTTCTGGCGTACTGTTCCGGGGAGTGTCATCTTGCGCACAATTCGGTAATGGCGTATCGGAGGGATCTGGAACGTTTCTATCTTTGGCTTGGAGATATGGACCTTCTGACTCTGAGGATCTCGAATTTCGCCGCCTACGTCACTTGGCTGCATGACCAGGAACTCGCTCCCGCAACGATGGCCCGGCATATCGTCGCGCTGAGGATCTTCTTTAAGTATCTTCAGCTGGAAGGGATCATTGCGGACAGTCAGGTCGAACTGCTCGGAAGTCAGAAATTGTGGGAGAGGATCCCGAAGTACCTGACGCCGCAGCAGGTCGAACTCCTTCTTGCAGCTCCGTGTGAAGCGGACAGAAACTGGCTGCGCGACCGGGCGATCCTAGAAATGCTGTACGCGACCGGATGCCGTGTTTCGGAGCTTTCCACGATGAAACTTTGCGACGTGCACATCGAAGAGCATTTCTGCAAATGCACGGGAAAAGGAAGCAAACAGCGTATCGTGCCGATCGGAGACCAGGCGGCGGAGGCTCTCGTAAACTACCTCGAAGAAGAATGGCCCATTCTTGCACAGCGCGGGAGGCGGTACGGAGAGGAACCCGAACTGCTTTTTCTTTCAAGAAGCGGTCAGATGCTCGACCGGCACAGGATCTGGGAGCTGATCAAACGCTATGCCGTCCGATGCGGCATCCGGACCGACATCAGTCCGCACACGCTCCGCCACAGTTTTGCGACGCATCTTCTTATGAATGGTGCGGATCTGCGGCAGGTACAGGAGATGCTTGGCCACGCAAACATCATGACGACGCAGATATACACGCACGTCGACAGTAAACGCCTCAAATCGATCCACAAAAAATTCCATCCCCGCGGATGACCGGCCGAATGTGCCCTGACACGAATTTCACGGAAAACACGAAAAGACGCAAATGGATTTTTTAAAATTAAAAAATGTTCGCGCGATCTGTTTTTACTTCTTTTGGCATTAAGGTCAGTGTTTCTCTGTGCGTTTTCAGTGTCTTCCGTGGTGAAACTGGTACGCAGTTCCCGGATGAATCTCTTTCCTGTCTTGCCTAAACGTTATTCTTTGGGAAATTTTTACTTTTTCTCACATTTTTGGTAAAATATGACGAATATTTCAAGAAGACGGTGTATAATACTGTAAAGTATTATGTCAAAATTTTAAATTTCGCCATTCATGTGGAAGAAGATCCCGTAAAAAGGAAGTGAAATGTCGTCCAAAAAGAGCCTCTTTCATTTTTTGTCCAATCAGAGTCATTCTGCAAAATCGTCCAGAACAGGATCGGTGAGCAGCCGGGTGCGCAGATCCGGGCTGGAAGCGCTTGAGCCGCGTCAGATGCTTTCGGCAGTCTCGTTTACGGCGGATGACCTGGTAGAGGATGACCAGTTCCAAGCCATTCTTGGAAACCGTCTGGATCCTGAAGATTCGTCGGATCGTTGTGTCATTCTGAATATTGCGGCGGCGGATGGAAGCGGATTTCATGTTGAGGACCTGACGATACGCGATGCGGATGGCAAAGAGGTCGAGATCCTTGCGTCGAAGGTGGAGAATGGCGTTGCGTCGATCCTGGCGAAGTACACGCTCGGACAAATGTACACTTTCGAGGTCGCAGCGGAAAATGAAGACGCGGCTTTTAATGTGCATTTTACCATGGCGGGCGACGGGGATGGAGACGGGACCTTCACGCGCGAAGAATACTACACGCTCCTAGGAGAGGTCCACAAAGGGAACGGCGTCCACAACCGGTTCGTTTCGACGTACTGGAACGTTTACGGAGTCGATATTTCGCAAGACAATTACGATGCCGTTTACGATACGGACGGAAGCGGAAAGATCACCCGTAATGTTTTCGACACGGTCATCGCGCCGAATTATTTGGATCCTCTGGAACTCACACAGGACATCAGGACCGTCCCGACGATCGATGACTTTCAGGTGAATGGCAAAACGCCTGCACAGGTGGAAGAGCAGAAGTACTCGTTCGTCACGAATGAGTCGAATGATCTGGTCCTCAGCGGGAAAACGAAGGCGCAGGACGGGATCTTCACCTGGACGAAGGAGGACGGGACGGTCTATTCCGGACAGATGGATCTGACGAAGGATGGAACGTTCACGCTCAAAAATCAGGCAAAAGACGCGGCAGAAACGGACGTCGTGACGCTGACTTACGCGATCCTGAAAGATGGTTCCTTCACGCTTTCTTTCCCGAAAGATCTGGTCTGTGACGGTACGCTGACGATGGAGCTGTGGAACGATCCGGAACACACGATGGACTCGAACACGTACACGCTGACGATCGACGTCGTGCTCCCGCAGGCAGTCGTGGATGCCGCAGCGGTGAAGAATGCCGTGAATGCCGAGGATACCGAGGCGGAGTCTGCCGTCGTGAAGACCGAAGAGGTCACGCTGACCGTTTCGGCGTCTGCTGCGGAAGGGACGGCTGCTGACGTTCTCATCGACGCACTGAACGATCCGAAAGACGGGCTTTACATCACGGTTTACGATGCGGAAGGAAAGCAGACCGCGCGTAAACGGCTCGAGAAGTCCCAGATCAGCGAGAAGGACGGCAAAGTTCTCATCGCAGACACGGAGCTCACTTTCAAACTTGCTGACGGCACGCACGAACTGACGGTCTTCCTCACCGACTTGGCCGGAAATACGGTCGAGGGAACGGGAGCGGAGCTTTCTGTCATCGTCGATACGACGGCGCCGAAAGTGGAAGTCGACGGATACAAACCGGACTTTAAGTACCAGAGCAAAGATGCGTTTGACTCCATGCTCGTGAAGGATGAAAAAATGACCCTTACCGTCAAGGCAGAGGACGCGAATCTTCAGAGTGTCGTCTGCACGCAGGACGGCAAGACGATTTCCCCGGCGAAAGAGGGAACGTATGCGTACGATTTTGAACTGAAACCGGGCATCAACACGATCGTCTTCACCGTCACAGATGCGGCAGGAAACGTCACGAAGCAGGAATGCCTCGTTTACTTCTCTGAAAAACTGGAACTCACCGAAGAAGGCAAAACGCTCCAGACGGAAGGGCTGACGCTCAAGTATTCCGAAAGCGGTGAACTGCGTGCGCTGGAACTTTACGATTACTTTACGTACGATTCCGGGCTGACCTTTTCCGCCATGACGTCAAACCAGGAACTCGTGAAGGCGAGTGTCGGCAAAAATGGACTCCTGACCTTTGATTTCAAGCAGACGCCGAAAGAAGGAGAGACCCTCTCCGCAAAAGTCACCGTCGCGGCGCTCAACGCGCTTGGAGAGATCTGCACGCTTTCGTTCACGGTGAATTACGTGCGTTCCTCACTGACGCTTACGGTCCCGGACTACGTTCTGGATTTCAAGTACGATGCTGACGCAAAAGATTTCGATTCCATGCGCGCGGAAGACGAAGAGCTGACCCTGACGGTCAAAGTCACGAATGCGGATAAAAAAGAGGAGGCGCCGGAAAAAGATCCGGAAGCGAATCCATTCAAGGTGGAAAGCACCCTCAACGGAGAGCCGGTCCCGCAGGCAGGTTCGGAAAACGGTGAGGAATTTACCTACGAATTCCAGCTGAAGCCGGGCATCAATAAAATCGTCTTTACCGTCACGGATTCCGAGGGGCTGAAACTTACGAAAACGTGCTGGGTCTACTGCGACATTCCGGTGGAACTGACTTCGGAAGGCGAGAAACTCCAGCAGAACGGTTTCGTGCAGGAGTGGTCCGAGAAGGCTGAAGACTACGAAACGGTCGATCTTTCCAAAATGTTCACGCACGGAAACGATTTGGAATTCAAGGCGGTCTCCAGTGATTCCAAAGTCGCGGAACTCACCATCGACGCGAACGGAATTTTGAGCTTCAAGTACAATACGGTACCGGAAGACGGTCAGTCGCTGACCGCGGACATTGAGATCGAAGCGGAAGACCGGGCGGGAAATAAAGTGACGCTGAAATTCCGCCTCACTCACCGCCGCAATGCCGCCGTCATTTCGGACGTGACCGTCACGGACGACTATGCGGAAAAGTCGCTCGCGGACGTCGAACACATCATTGCGAAAGATACGCTGGAGATGAAGGGAAAGGTGACCGCGGCAGAAGGGAGAACGCCGATCCTGAACGTCACGCGCAACGGCGAGCCTGCCTTCAGTGACGTGGAGCTTACGAAATCCGGTACTTACGGCGATCTTACGTACGTTTACGATGCGGAAAACGGGACGTTTACCCTCTCGATCACCGGTGCGGCTGACGGACTTTACGTTTTCTCCATGACGGAATCGAAAGACGGACAGGGTGCCGAAGCGCAAACGGAACTGCAGGAGATCCGCGTCGTGGTCGATACCGTGAAGCCGGGCGTTTCTGCGAAGATAGAGGCTCCGCATTGGAACAGCGGGAAACCGGAACTCACGGTCACGGCGGAAGGTGAACTGAACGGACAGGATGCAGAATATGGGGCGTGGTTGGAGATCTACATTCGGAATTCGGAGGGACTTTCCGAACTTTACGCCCGCGGCGAGATCGATCCGCAGACTGGCACGGCAGGGGAACTGACGTACGTCGATAAGAAACTCCCCGACGGTACCTACACGCTGGCCGTCCGTACGATCGACGCGGCTGGAAACATCACGGAATCGGAAGGAAGTGAGATGGAGATCCGCGTAGATTCGGAGGTTCCGGTCATTTCGAACGCGGATGGGTACATTCTGAACCACCGGGTCGGAGAGAGTGAAGAATTCAACTCCATGCTTGCGGAGAACAAAACGCTCGTTCTTGTGCCGGAGATCACGGAAGCGAACATCGCGGAGATCCGCTGCACGCAGAATGGGACGGAAATCGCGCCGGTGCAGAGGGAAGACGGGACTCAAGCGTGGGAATTCACTCTGGAAGACGGACTGAACGAGATCGTTTTCACCGTCACGGATCATGCGGGAAATTCGGCGTCGTTCACGTGTCTCGTCGTCTGGGAAAATCCGCCGGTCCTGACCGAATCGGGGATCCTGCTCCAGAAGTATGGACTTCTTCTTGATGTGAGTGCCGAGGAACAGAAAACGCTGGATCTTTCCGAGCTTTTCTCGCACACTGACGAACTGATCTACGAAGCAGACTGTCCGGAAGAGGCGAAAGAATGGCTCGAGCTTTCCATCACGGACGGGATCCTGCACTTCAATTTCCTGAAAAAACCGAAAGCGGACGAATACTTCCAGACCGAGATCACCATCACGGCACGAACTGCCAAAAATCCAAGCACGGAACTGGAATTCCAGTTCACCTGCATGACGGACTGCGACGCGCCGCGGTGGCACATCGATTCGGTGGAAGGAAGCATTTCGGTGCCGGAAAACGGAGATCCCGCGGAAAGTGCATTCGACTATCTGCTGAATTCGGAAACGATCTCCATCAAGGGTAAGCTGGAAGATGCGTCCGAGATCGTTTCTGCAGAACTCACGATACTGCGTGACGGTCAGGTCTACTGGTCGGAACTGGATCTTCTGGAAAATGCGTCGGAGGAACTTCCGTTTACGTATCGATGGAACGCACAGACGCAGGAATTTGAATTTCGGCTTGAAAATGTGGAGGACGGAAACTACATTTTCTGTATTACAGGATCGGATATTCTGGGAAATTCCTCGACGATGGAAGCGGGACGGCAGGAGATCTGCATCGCGGTCCGTACGGCAGCTCCGGAGCTTGGGGCGACTGCAGCAGTGATCCCGACCGGTGATTCAGAAACCGTCGTGAGAGGGAACCCGCGGTTTGCCGTGACTCCGTCTGGTACGCCGTCAGAAATGGACACGCAGTACGGCATCTGGGTCCAGATCTTCCTTCAGGAGAATAAAACCGGAACTGAAACCGGAACTGAAACCGGAACTGAAACCGGAACTGAAAACGTGACCGAAACGCTCTACGCGCAGGCAAAATACGACGCGGAATCCGGAACATTCGGTACGCTGAGCTACTTCCTGACGGAAACGCTGGCGGATGGCGAGCACACGTTCCGTATCCAGACGGTCGATGCTGCCGGAAATATTCTGGAACTGGAAGAAAATCTGGTTTCCGTCACGGTGGATTCCACGGCTCCGCAGCTCGAAACGGAAAATCTGAACTACGCTTCCTCCGATTTTGGCACGTACGCCATGAGCGACGCCTACGAACCGGATTCTCTTTACCTCACGATGGAGGATCTGAATGAGGACGGTACGTACAGTCTATGGGTCGATGCGTTTGACGATTCGGACGTGCGTTTCGAGATCACGGTCAGTCACGAGACGCAGGGACGGACCTCCTCTGCCATTTCCACGACCGACATTCCGCTCGAATACGGCAAAAATATCGTGAAGATCCAGGCGGTGGATGCTGCGGGGAACTCCATGAAAGAACCGCTTTCGCTCATGGTCTTCCTGAATGATCTCCCCGAGATCACCGATGCGGGCTGGGAACTGGAAGCCGACGGTCTCATGCAGCTGGTCGGTTCCGGAACTACAAAAAAACTGAACCTGAACGACTACTTCTCCGATCAGAAGCAGCTTCGTTTCGAGGTCGAGAACCTTGACGAAGAACTTGGAGAGATCTCGATCCAGCAGAGCGGAACGTACGGAGAGAATCTGACCGTTACGTTCAAAAAACGTCCCTCCGAAGACGAATGGTATTTCGCGGCATTCATTGAAGTCACGGCGACGGACGAATTTGGCGAAACGGAATACTTCACCTTTGAAGCGGTCTACACACACGACGATGAAGCGCCAGTCTGGAAAAACGTGGACGTGGAAGGGGCCGGATACTCCAGCGGAATGTTCGCCGCGAACGGAAATTCACTCACGATTACAGGGCAGATCTACGACCTGTCCGGCATTTCGAAGGCGGAGTGCGATATTGTGCAGAATGCCGGCACGAATGGGGAAAAGACGGTCGTTGAACTGGAACTTCTGGAAAATTCCAACGGTGCAGGCAACGGATTCGTGTATTCATACACGTATGTGAAAAACTCCGACGGGACCGGCGGACGCTTTACGCTGACGCTCACGAAAACGGACGGTTCTCCGATCGATGAGGGACTTTACTCCTTCTATCTTGCCGGAAAAGACAAAAAAGGAAACGATTCCACCGATGACGGCGATCTTCCGGAGGACGTCTTTGATGTCCTCGTGGATCGGACTGCGCCGGAACTTTCTGCCTCCATGACGCTCATTCAGACCGGGACCAGCACATCATGCGTGAATGGGAATCCCGCGTTTGAACTGGCATTTAACGGCTCGGCTTCGCAGTACGGAGACACGATCCAGATCCTGCGTCTGGTGACGGACGGGGATGGAAATACGTCGGAATTCCTTTACGCTTCTGGAATTTACGATGCGAAGACCGGGACGTGTTCGCTGCGCTACCCCAGTGCGAAATTAGCGGAAGGCGAACATCGTTTCGTCATTCAGACGGTCGATATTGCGGGAAATGTGAATCGCACTCCGGGCGAACTGACGGTTTCCATCGACCTTACGGTGCCGAAGATCATCGCGCTCTCGCCGCAGAATACTTTTGTGCATGAAGGACGGTTCTTCTGCCTTGAGAAAGATTTTCGTCTCGAAGTTCTGTCGGCAAATGCCGAAGAGAATGACCGGCTATTTTATTCCTCGAAAATCGATCCGAAGGAAGCCGTTCTCTATGATGAAACGGCGGGTATCCCGCTGGAGTACGGCATGAATGCGCTCTACTTCTGGCTCATCGATGAGGCGGGGAACGTCAGCGCGACTTCCGGAAATACTCGTCTGAACGTCATTTGCGATTCGCGGCCGGTCCTTGCGGAAGATGCGGAGCCGCTGGCGGATCAGAAAGCCGCGTTTGATGCCGAAAACCGCACATTTGCCATCACGCTGTCGAAGGAACAGCTCCTGGCTATGGTCGCGGATGCCGACATTGCGGGAAACGGCGATGCGCTTGCGATCGCGTTCCAGTTTGCGCAGGCTGAGGAACTTGCGCCGGGAACCATTCAGGTAAAGGCGGCAGAAGATGAAAGCGGCGAAAATTACGTCCTGACGTTCCTCTGCACGGACCTGAAAGGCATCGAGGGACAGACGGTCCTGGGTACGATCTCCGTCGTCGTCCGCGATAAATGGGGACTGACTCCTGCGGATGAAGAGGGAGTCCTTTCCTTCCGCATTTTCCAGACTGCTGCTCCGGTGGAGGTCATTTCGGACCGGATCTCGGTCACTCAGAATGAAACAGGAACGTATGAACTGGACACGAACTGCATTTTCAAGGCCGGCGCGAACGAAACCTGGAAAGTGACGGACTTCGCGGTCTTCGTTGGTGAGACGCAGGAAGAAAATGTTTCGCTTGAAGAAAACGGGCACGTTCTCCGCTGGACGCCGTCTGCCGGGAAGTACGGAAACTTCACGCTGAAGGTTTCTGCCGCGAAGATCGGAACGGACGGCAGCGTCATTCCGGACACGGAAACGGAGTACCTTACCATCGCGGGACTCATCGAGTGGGCCGGTTTCACGCTGACTGCTGCGGAAAACGCGAAGATCGAGCTTTCAGAAGGCGCAGATGCTTTCACTGCGGCACTTTCGGACTACTTTACGCTCGGAAATGCGTTTGACCCGGCGCAGGCTTTCGGCGGGTACTTGGTGACCGACGCGGAACAGACGCCGTCCTTTACTGTGGAGGTCCTTGAAAATGAAGTCTTCGGCTGGACGCTGAACGAGGACGGCTCGCGAGAGACTCACTGTACCACGCTTTTCGCTGAAGCTCCGGTGCTTACTGACGGAAATCTGACCTTTACGCTGGCTCCATTCGCTTACGGTTCCGCCGCTCTGACCGTTAAGGCGGCTTGGACACAGGGCGGGACGGAGCGTACGGAAGAGCTCGCCATTCCGCTTACGGTCGCGAATGTGCCGTCGGCTCCGTTTGCGGCGGCGCAGGACACGAAACTTTCCGTGAGTCAGCAGTACGTCACCGTGGAGCTTCTCCGCGGCGCAAACAGCGGGGCGGATGAAGATCCGGCAGATGACGCTGATGTTCTGAAAGTTGGCGAGCTGACCGTTAAATCGCAGGAAATTGCAGGATTCACGGTCGAGATCGTTTCGGAAAATATTTCCGCTCCGGATGGTGCAGACGGCGAAACGGGAGAAAGTTCCGGAAATGAATCGCAGACTTCCGTCAGAAAATTCCTCGTTCTCCGCGACGCTGAAGGACGTCAGTTCCGTTTCGAGATCTTTGAAGGCCAGGTCGTCATTTCGGGCGGTGAACCAACGGTCCCCGGTTCCGTTTCGATCGTGATGGACCGGATCATGGACGCGGATGGCAATGTACTCTCCGCCGCGCAGCCGACGCTCTGGAATCTGCTTGACGGAAAGACGGCGGAGCTGCTTTACACGGTCCGGAATTCCGAAACGCAGTTCGCGAGTACGCCTGCGGCACTCACCCTCACGTTCCAGGGCGCACCGTTTGACTTGACGGTTTCGGGAACACGTTCTGCGAATGAGCAGACTTTCGAAAGCGATCTGTGCGCGGTCCAGAATCTGGATCCGAATGTCTGGACCATCGAGTCGGTCATTTCGGCAGAAGAGAGCACGAGCGGAGAAAACGTGACCTGGGAAAACGGAAAATTCACCGTCAAGGCCGGGTGGTTCGGAACTGCCGTCATGACGTGCACCATGAAAGATTCCCGTACCAGTGAACTGCATGAAAGCCGGATCGCGCTGACCGTTTCCAATGCGGATCTGCCGCCGGTCTGGGCTTCCGACATCGAGACGACGGACGGAAAGTACATTTGGCGTGAAGGCGTGAATTCGGAAGCCGGAACGTACTCGGCAGACCTGAACGATTGGATCCGGGACGTCAACGGCGGTACGCTCAAGTTTTCCATCGCTTCGCAGCCGGGTGAAGGAAAGACGGAGATCGACGCGAACGGGATCCTGAAATTTACTGCGAACGACCCGGATTTCGTGACGGACGGCCTCCTGATCCAGGTGCGTGCGGTCGCGGATTCCGTAGATGGTGCGCAGACGGCGGAAAACGTCTTCTCGATCCTCCTGGTGATCCGCGAAGACCTGGATCATCCGGAATTCACGAGCGTTGCGTTCGCGAGCGGAAACGCTGGATTTAACGTCTTTGACGCAAAAACCGTCTGGTTTGCGGTCGAAACAGTCCAGTACGGCGAAAAGGAATGGCTCGTTCAGGTCGATGCGCTGGATGAGACCGGCTCAGTACTCGACACGATGCGGGCAAAAGTTCTTTCCGGAGCACCTCCGGTCAGCGTTACGCTCGAAACGGCCGACGGAACGCAGATCGCGGCGGATCCGGAAACCGGGAAATTCGTTCTGCCGCTGGAGAGCGGTTCGGCGGCGGACCTGATTCTCAAAGTGACCAACACGGAGGGCGTTTCTGCCGCGCAGACCGTTCAGATCCGGAATGCCGTCTCGGTCAGTTTTTCGGACGAAAGTCTGAACGCGCACACGGAAACGGAGCTCTCCGGAGAGATCACGTCGGACGTGCAGACCGCGCAAGCTGCCGCAGACATTCAGGTCATTCCGGCCGTCGGCTCGACTCTGACGGCAGGCACAGTACTGAAAGAGGGAGCGGTACTGCCCACGGTATTCGTGCTGACTTCCGGAGCTCCGATCGATTACTTTGAGATCAATGAAAACAGTTTATGCACTCTCCTGAAAGACCTTACGCTCACCCAAACTGCGACACTGGAAGAAGGGAGTGAAGGAGTCGTGCTCCTTGCCGTCGGTGCCGGTTCGCGTCTTACGGCCGGTTCGGTGATCGAAGGGGACGGAAAACTTGCGGTTTGGGCGTCGAATATGGAGCAGGTCAAGGCGCTTTACGAGGCGTACCAGACGGCGGGAACGCTCCTTTCGCAGGACGTTGAACTGCCGATCCCGGAAGGGGAGACCGTTTCGAAGATCACGCTGACGCAGCCGGGTGAGACGCACGCGGTCAAGGAGATCGTGTGCGAGAAGACCGAGCCGAAATGCACAGTGAAGTACGTGCCGTACCAAGTGACGCAGGATCGTTCGCCGATCTGGATGTCCGTGGAAATGAAAAGCGGCAAAACGTTCCTTTACGCTCTGCGTCTGGAATGCGAGAAGCCGTTTGAGATCCAGTACACGCTGACGAAAAAGCAGATCCAGGGCGACGAAACGGACACTCTGCCGACCAGTGAAACGCAGATCGACGCGGAAGGCGGTACGTACTACCTGACCGCCTGGCTCAAATGCACGCTGCCGACGTACGCGCAGGAGTTTAAGGATGACTATGATGGGTATGCTCTGACTGGCCAGTTTAATTTCGCGTTGAATTCCAATGCAGTTTCTGACGTAGTCGCGGGCGATACGGATACTGTGATCCAGAGTGGAAATTTTTGGAGTATAGAGTGCACAAAATTGGTCTTTAACCAATCGGAGCTTCTTGCGGATGGTACGTACGGTAGAATATTCCAGCTCAAACTTACTGTGACGGGTACGGAATCACTCAAGGCCACAGATTTCACGCGACTGGATGTTCAGCTCTATTTCCCATTCTCTGCAGAGGAACCGATCATCGGCATCGTACCGGAACCTGTTTCCGCGTCTCAGATCACGTGTGTTTCGGAGCTGATCTACCCGGTGGAAGCGGCGGCGGAAACGGATGCTGTGCTTCTCGCGACGGCGTCGGTCGAGAATGCGTCGGTCGAGAATGCGTCGGTCGAGAATGTGGGGATGGACCTTTCCGGAGTCTCGGCGTTTTCCGTGACGGTGGATGCCGCGGCATTCCGTGCTGCGGAGCTTGCCGAGGCGGCGGGTCTTGAGGCGGCGGGCATCACTCTGACGGAGGACGAGATCCGGAATTTCGAGGCTCGCCAGCTTCCGGCGGAATCCTGGTTTGATGAGTCGGCTGACGCTGTGCTTTGCTCGACGGTCACGGTTTCCGAAACGCAGGACGATGCAGTTCTTTTGCGTGCGCTTGAAATGAATCCGGCCATTCAGAAAGCGGCGCGGGAGCTTCTCGACACGGCGTTTGGAGGAGAGCTTTCGGAAAGCTGAAAGAGAGGAGCGTCTTCATGTTTGCCGAGCCGTTTCATTCTGCGTCCAGCCGTCCAGCCGTCCTTTCCCGGGACGCCGTCCGGCAGCTGGACCGCACAGCCATCGAGCGTTTCGGGATCCCCGGGCTCGTTCTGATGGAGAACGCGGCTCGCGGGATGGTGGAGCTCCTCCTTGACTGGCTGAAACGTGACCGGCTGAAAAATGAGGGAAGCTCCGCGCCGTTTCCCACGATCCTGATCTTCTGCGGGACTGGAAACAATGCGGGGGACGGACTCGCGGCGGCACGTCATCTCCAGCTGCGCGGGGTACCGCACCGGGTCATTTTCTGTGCGGATCCGGCACGTTTGCGCGGGGACGCACTTTTTCAGTACGAGCTGGCGCAGAAACTGCAGATCCCTATGGTCTCCATTTTGCCGGATCTTCCCGTTTCGATCCAGCTCGACGCGCTTGCGGCGGAAGTGGAGACTGGATCAGAGACCGGGTCAGAAACCAGATCAGAAATCGGATCTTCGGCATCTTCAGGATCTGGAAAATGCGGTCTCTGCCTAGTCGATGCGCTTCTTGGGACCGGCGCAGTCGGCGTTCCGCGTTTTCCGATGCCGGAAGTCATTGCGTGGATGAATGCACGCCGAAAACTCGGAACTCCGGTCCTCGCAGTGGATGTGCCGACGGGGCTGGACTGCGAAACGGGCTTTCCCTTTGCGTCTGGATCTGCGGGAGACTGTTCTGCGGTCCGGGCATCGCTGACCGTCACGTTTGCGGCGGCGAAACCAGGGCTGGTGCTTCCTCATGTGCGGGAGTTCACCGGGACGCTTTACGTTTCCGACATTGGAGTGACCCCCGACGCGCTTTTGCAGGCCGAGCAGATGCAGGCTGAGCGGGGATCCTGAGTTGAGAGCCGTAAAATGTGAACCGTAAAACGAACTTGAAATTGCGATGCGTGCATTCCTTTTTTTGACGGTCTGTTTCCTTTTAGTGCTTTTCGGCGCTCCGTTTCTTGGTCCGGATGCCGGCGAGAGTCAAACTTGGGTCTTCTGGCAGCTTCGTGTGCCGCGGGTCCTGTGCGCACTTCTTGCGGGGGGGACTTTGGCAGTCTGCGGCGCGGTCTTTCAGGCGCTTTTTCGGAATCCGCTCGCGACGCCGTTCACACTTGGAACTGCGAGCGGCGCAGCACTCGGAGCGACGGTCTTTCTTTTCCTTGCGCCGTCGGCGGCTCCTTTTTTTCCGAATTTTCCCGCACTTTCTCCTCTGGTCCTCGCAGCGTTCGCGGGGGCGCTCGGTTCCCTTGCGCTGATCTTCGCGATCGTTCGGCTTGCCCGGCAGACGAGCACGTCAGACATTCTGCTGGCGGGGGTCGCGGTCAGTTTTCTCTACTCCAGTCTCATTATGCTGCTTCAGTATCTCAGTGACCCGACGCAGACTGTGCGGATGCTGCGCTGGACGATGGGTGGTCTGGACCGCGGGGGAACGTATCCTGCCGTCCTGACACTTTTGCCGTGGGTCTTTCCGGCGATGGGGATCCTGCTCGTGCATCATCGTGAACTGGATCTTTTCTGCATGGGAGACGAGATCGCCCAGTCGCGCGGAGTCCCGGTCCGAAAGATGCGGAGGACCCTCCTCGTGACGGCATCGCTGGCTCTTGCGGCAGTCGTTTCGGTCTGCGGGCCCATCGGATTTCTGGGGCTCATGATCCCGCACATCATGCGGAATCTCGCAGGTGCGCGTCACCGTGTTCTTTTGCCGTCTGCTTTCTTAGGGGGAGCGATCCTCCTGATCCTCTGCGACACTTTTGCGCGGATCGCCATTTTTCCGGACGAGATCCCCGTCGGGATCCTCACGGCACTGCTCGGCGGACCGTTTTTTCTCGCGCTCCTCCTTTTTCGAAGGTCGCCGTCTGCAGGGTGAGTACCGGCTGCAGGAGGAACGCCGTCAGCAGGAGGAACGCCGTCAGCAGGAGGAACGCCGTCAGCAGGAGGAACGCCGTCAGCAGGAGGAACGCCGTCTGCAGGAGAGACCGGATTTGGGGAGGTGCATCTGGAAGCCAAGTTCAGCTCCGAAGATCGAAAGCCGCCACCTTCCTGCTGCGTCTGTCCGCACCCCAGAAACGGCAGGATCCCCAACGCCGTCGCACCGTTCGTGCAGCCAGTCATTTTCCCTAGACTGCCGCAGGTACAGTTCTCCGCCCGGCAGTGGTCGAAATTCCAGCTCCCATCTGGAAGCTGATGCCTCGCAAGCCATTTCAGACCGCGTTTCACGGCTTCCTGCGCAATGTATGAATTGCTGTTGCGATTTACGCGTTTAATGCAATCGGAATTTTTGAGAGGCGGAGCCTGAGGACGCGGTTTTTTCCGGTTCCATTCGGCGGGCAGGGCATCATAGTATTCCACGATAAATTTCTCTTCCGGGAAGTGCTCGCTGCCTTCCTGTGCATCATAGAATTCCCCGGCAAGTTTCTCATCCGGAAAGTCCTCGCTGCTTTCCAGAACATCATTTTCGAAAAAAGTACAGTCTCGCGATCTTTCACTTCGGGAGCTTCAGCTTTAGGAAATTCAGCTTCAGGAAATTCAGCTTCAGGAAATTCAGCTTCAGGAAATTCAGCTTTAGGAAATTCAGCTTTAGGAAATTCAGCTTTAGGAAATTCAGCTTTAGGAAATTCAGCTTTAGGAAATTCAGCTTTAGGAAATTCAGCTTTAGGAAATTCAGCT
>JAFQOH010000126.1:0-25652 GCA_017403345.1 Thermoguttaceae bacterium | reverse complement strand
GTGCCGGAAACGTGAGCGTGCCGGAAACGTGAGCGTGCCGGAAACGTGAGCGTGCCGGAAACGTGAGCGTGCCGGAAACGTGAGCGTGCCGGAAACGTGAGAGTGAGTGCGTTTTGCAAGTCGACGCGTACGGGATGGAATTTCTTGAAATTTGAGGGCTGATTTTTATGTTTCAGAGAATTTTAGTGGCGAATCGCGGAGAGATCGCGCTGCGTATTTTTCGAGCCTGCCGCGAGATGGGGATCGAGTCGGTGGCCGTTTTCAGTGAAGCGGACCGCGGGTCTGCGTATCTGGAGCTTGCGGATCAGAAGATCTGCATCGGCGGGCCGCGTGTCGGCGACAGCTACCTGAAGATCGACCGGCTCATCAGTGCGGCAGAAGTTAGCGGTGCGGAGGCGATCCATCCCGGATACGGTCTTCTTGCGGAAAATGCGCATTTTGCGGAGGTCTGCCGGACGTGCGGATTCGAATTCATTGGGCCGTCGCATGAGGCAATGTCGATGCTGGGTGACAAAAATACTGCGCGCAGCCTCGCCAAGAAGGCAGGGATCCCGACGGTTCCTGGGAGTGACGGGATCGTGGAGACGGTCGAGGAAGCTCTGGCGATCGCGCACGAGTTCAAGTACCCGGTCCTCATCAAGGCGACTGCCGGCGGCGGTGGACGTGGAATGCGTTTGGCGTACGATGACGAGCAGCTGAAAGCGTCGTTCACGGAAGCGCAGCAGGAAGCCCGGGCGTGTTTTGGAAACGGCGACTGCTACATTGAGAAGTACATTGAAGATCCGCGTCACGTGGAAGTTCAGCTCATTGCGGACAATTTCGGGACAGTCTGTCACCTTTTTGAGCGTGACTGCACGATGCAGCGCCGGCATCAGAAGCTCATCGAAGAGAGTCCGTCGCCGCACATTGGAGCGAAAACGCGCGAGAAAATGTGTGCCGCGGCCGTGAAGCTCGTGGCGGACGTTGGGTACACGAACGCCGGGACGATCGAGTTCGTCGTGGATAAGGAGGAGAATTTCTATTTCATCGAGCTGAACGCACGCATCCAGGTCGAGCATCCTGTCTCGGAAATGCTGACGGGCAGGGATCTGATCCAGGCGCAGATCTGCGTCTCGGCCAACGAGCCGCTTCCGTTTAAGCAGAAGGACATTCGGGCGAACGGTCACGTGATTGAGTGCCGGATCAACGCGGAGGACCCGAATTTCAACTTTGCGCCGTGCCCGGGAAAGATCACCGGCCTGAACATTCCGGGCGGTTACGGCGTCCGGTTTGATTCGCACGTGCACGCGGGATACACGGTCTCGCCGTACTACGATTCGATGATCGGGAAACTCATCTGCTGGGGCAGCGATCGTGAAGAGGCGCGGCTTCGCATGATCCGCGCGCTTTCCGAGTTCCGCATCGAGGGGATCCGCACATCGATCTCCCGGCAGCTGGAGATCCTGCGTCACCCGGTCTTCATCGACGCGCAGGGGTACACGAGTTTCATCGAGAAAGAGTGGAAATGAATTGGAAGAGGAGGGAAACTTTCAGATGGTTTTCCTCCTCTTTTTTTTGCAAACCGGTATCCGTCAAAAAGGAGGATCCGCATGGAACTGACGCGCCGTCATTTTGTTTTTCTGTCCGCATGCAGTACATTTTCCGGACTCTTTTCCGTTCAGGAACGCGGACTGTTCGGCGGTCTTTCCGCAGAGGAGCCGTCAGACGGTCTTTCCGCAGAAGATCCGTCCGGCAGACTTTCTGCGGATGAGCTGGCCGCGCAGCTTTGGGACGTTTCTTGGGAGCGCTTTTGGGCACCGGAGTCGCACGTTTTCGTGGATTACCTGACGAGTTACGAACCGGGAGAATACCGAAAGCATCTTCCGACGCCGGAGGAAGTGAAGCGGGTCTTTCCGAATGAGTGCGGGTACGGTACCGGGATGGAAGACGGGATGATCTTTGCGGGTGCGTGGCTCACGGCGATAGCGGCGCGGGTGAAATGCGAGAGTTCCCCCTCCGTCCGTGCTGAAATGAAACGGCTGGCACACGAGGTCTTTTTGGGGATCCAGCTCGCTGCGACGGTACACTCGGATCCAGGATTCCTTGCGCGGGCGGTCCTTCCGGCAGATGGAAAGTCGGTCTATCCGAACAGTTCGCGCGACCAGTACACGCACGCAGTTCACGGTCTCTGGTACTACTACCGCAGTGTGCTGTGCGAGGGTGACGAAGGGGAAAAGGAGGCGATCCGCGAAGTGCTCCGTTTGATCTCGGACCGGATGATCCGGAACGTGATCCCGGAGAACGACTACGATTCCCTGCGTCTGGACGGGAGCCGCGACACGCGGACGATCTCGCGAATGTGGAACGTTCTGGCACACGAAGCGGCTCGGCTTCCGATGATCTACGCCGCCGCGTGGGACACGTGCCGGGAGAGTCCGGATCCTCAAAAGGCGGAGCGGGCGAAAACGTACTTTTCGGAGTACCGGAAGTACGCGGAGCAAGCCGTCGATCAGTCGCTCACGCTGGACGAGAAGACGCTTTTGCGCTGGGTCCCGACGTACGCGCTGCTGCAGATGCAGAGTTCACTGGAGCTGCTTTGGCATTTGGAGCCGGACGAAAACTTGAAGGCGAAACTAGTCCAGGGACTGGAGCGTGGTTTCGAGTTGGCGGCGGAACGAATGCGGAATGCGGACGCATACTCGAAAGACCTGGACATGACGTTCCTTTTTCAGGATTGGCGCATTCCGGGAGGCGGGATCCCGTGGGGAACTCCGATCCGGCGCATCTGGTACAGTCCGCGCGAAACGGGAGAGGCCGCCATGACGCAGCTCATGTGCCCAACGAGAGAATTTCCGGCCGAAAGCCGTGAAATGCTGGAGCGCGCCATTTACCGCATCCAGCCGCAGCGCGTTTCGACGAGCGGGATCTTTTATCTGATCTCGGCATACTGGAATTTACGGGCGAAAGAAGACGCGGCACGGAATGCTCAAACGTGATCGAGGCCGCAGGGATCCGATTTTACGGCGTAAAGTGAGGTAAGCAAGAGAAACTCGCAGGGGTTCCGGATCAATTTTGTGTGTTTTTCGTGTTTTTCGTGTTTTCAGCGGCAGAAATTGCGATGCGAACGGGTACGCCGTTTTCGGATGGACTTTTTGGGGCAGAATTTTGGGAAAAGATGAAAGAAATCGGCGAGAAAAGGGGCTCTTCCTCTTGAATGAATGCGCGATTTGTGTTAAGATGAGTGTGTGCAGTGGTGTTTTCTTGTGTTTTTCACGTTTTTTTGAGAAGACTCCTGCGGTCAATTTCCCGTAATGAAAATTTGGAGAAAAGATGATTTCTGCAATCACTGGCAAACTGAAATCCGTTTTTGAAGAGTTCGCGGTCCTTGAGGCTGGTTTCATGGAGATCCAGGTCCTGATCCCCGAGTACACGCGGCGGAAACTTCAGGTCCATGCCGGCGAGGAGATCTCTCTCTGCACGATCTTCTACCTTGACGGAAACCCCGCGCAGGGACGGCTCACGCCGCGTCTGGTGGGATTTCAGACGGAGCTGGAACGTGAGTTTTTCGAGCTTTTCTGCAGTGTGGACGGCGTCGGTGCCAAAAAAGCGCTCCGTGCCATGGTCCAGCCGGTCGAAGAGGTCGCGTTTGCCATTAAGGAGCAGGACGCAAAATTTCTCGCGACGCTGCCGGGGATCGGAAACGCAACGGCAGAGCGGATCATCGCGAAACTGCGGCGGAAAGTCGCAAAATTCGCACTTCTCGCCCCTTCTGCCGGCGGGATCGAAAACGTTTCGCCCGCAGTTTCCGGGATCATGGCGGACGTCTTCCAGACGCTGATCGTCTTGGGGCATTCAGAGAACGAAGCACGGAAAAAGGTCGAAAAACTCGCGGCTTCCGGTCAGAAATTCGACTCGGTGCAGGACGCCATCAACGCAGTCTACAGACAGTGAGCAGGAGTGCATGAAGCCTGCAGGAGTGCATGAAGCCTGCTGGTGTACGTGAAGTCCGCAGGTGCGTGAACTTCTCGGCATCGGGAATCGTTGGTCAGAAATGGAGGGACGCATGAAAAAGTATCGAGTTGGGATCGTGGGGGTCGGCAAGATCGCGCAGACGTACTTTTCCGTTTTTCAGAGAATGAAGACCGTCGAAGTGGTCTTTCTCTGTGACATCGTGCCGGAACAGATGACGAAAGCCGTTCGTGCTTTTCCGGAATTGCTGAAAAACGCGCTTCAGACGGACTCGACGGACAAGATTTTTGATGCGGGCGTGAAAGTCGATTCGGTCGTGGTCGCGACGCCGCTTTCCTCGCATTTTTTCCTTGCACAGCGTGTTTTGCGGCGCGGAGTGTGCGTTTTTTTGGAAAAGCCGGCGACTCCGACGGTGCGGGAGCTTGAGGAACTTTACGCACTTGCCGACGCGAACGGCACGCATTTCCGCACGATGTTTCATTACGCCTACTCGCCGGAAGTCTTCCATTTTTCGCAGCTTTTTCCGAAGTGGTCCGAGACGCTTGGACCGCTGCGTGCGTTCGTCTGTGACTTTCTCGATGCCGCAGTTTCCGGAAACCGTCTGGTCATTTCGCCTCGAAAGCAGGGGGGAAGCTGTTTGAGCAGCGGCGTAAATGCTTTGAGCGTGGCCGCACAGTGCATGCGCTTGGAAGGACTGCGGATGCAGAGCCGGATCTGTCGGCAGGTCCCGGATCTCATTGACCGAAACGAAGAACGCGTCGTTCCGGAGGTCGACACAGCCTCCGTGACCGAGTATTTTGACCCGGAGCGTCAGCTTTTCGGCGTCATTCGGACGGACTGGGAGCAGGGGGTCAACTTCAAATCGACGCAGCTTTTTTACCAGAACGGTGAGGTGCTCCTCGACCATGAAGCGCAAAGCGTGCATTGGACGTTCTGGGACGCGCAGATACACTTTCCTTCCGCCTCTTTTCGGTCGTCTGTTTCTCCGATGGAACGGCATTACGAGGTCATGTTTCCCGAGCTTTTCTTTCATGCTGCGTGGGGACCGGAAGTGCGGGAAAACGATCTTTGGATCCACCGCCAGCTTTTTGAGGACGTGAGTTGAGGGACGTGAGTTGAAGGACGTGAGTTGAGGGACGTGAGTTGAGGGACGTGAGTTGAAGGACGTGAGTTGAAGGACGTGAGTTGAGGGACGTGAGTTGAGGGACGTGAGTTGAGGGACGTGAGTTGAGGGACGTGAGTTGAGGGACGTGAGTTGAGGGACGTGAGTTGAGGGACGTGAGTTGAGGGACGTGAGTTGAGGGACGTGAGTTGAAGGACGTGAGTTGAGGGACGTGAGTTGAGGGACGTGAGTGCCGCAGAAACTCACAGAAAAGGCAGGAGGAAAGGCCGTGAAAGTTTCCTGATGCGAATTTCACGGAACGCACGGAAACACACGCTTTGGGGCGTTTAAGATCAGTGTGTTTCTGCGAGCCGTCTGTTTCTTGGAAAAAATCTGATTTTTTGCCTGAGTTCCTCGTTTTTTTCATTGAATTGCCGTGCCGGGGGGTAGGCAAAACGGCTGAAATCTGGTATACTAGATTCGATTTTGCGTTTTTTCAGTCTGGATTTCTTCCGCATGCCAGAAATTCAGAAACGTTTCCCAAGAAACATTTCCCAAGAAATTTTCCCAAGAAATTTTCCCAAGAAATTTTCACCAAAGAAAAAAGAGTCCCATGAACTATTCTGAAATCCTTCGTCATACGATTTTTCCGCAGGTCCAGACTCCCGGTCAGTATGTTGGCGGCGAGCTGAACATGACGGTCAAAGATCCCGCATCGGTCCAAGGCCGATTTTGCCTCTGTTTCCCCGACACGTACGCGATCGGCATGAGCTGCCATGGGATCCAGGTCCTTTACTCGGCGATCAATCAGGATCCGGATTGGTACTGCGAGCGCGTTTTTGCGCCGATGCGCGACATGGAGAAACTGCTTGAGGAGCACGATCTGCCGCTTTGCTCTCTCGAGACGACCACGCCGCTTTTCGAGTTTGACGTTCTGGGCTTTTCGCTTCAGCACGAGCTGGCATACTCGAACGTTCTGACGGTTTTGAAGTCTGGCCGGATCCCGCTTTTGCGATCTGAACGCCGAGAAAAGGATCCTCTCGTCATTGCGGGCGGTCCGTGCGTGCAGAATCCGGAACCGATGAGCGATTTCATCGACGCGTTCGTCATGGGGGACGGTGAGGAAGCGGACTTGGCGCTGGCGAAGGAGTGGCTTGCGCTTCAGTCGGAGCCGGGGAATTCGCGGAAAGAGAATCTGCGCAAGATCGCGAAGAAATTCCCGTGGCTCTACGTGCCGGCCTGTTTCACGCACCGGGTCGAGAACGGGCTGGAGATACCGTACCCAGAGTCCGAGGAGATCCCGGCGAAGATCACGCAGGCGGTCGTGCAGAAGCTGGACGATTTCCCGCTCCCGGAGAAGCCGATCGTGCCGAACGTTTCTGCCGTTCAGGACCGCATTGCGCTGGAGATCATGCGCGGCTGCCCTTGGCAGTGCCGATTCTGCCAGAGCAATCCGATCCGCCGTCCAGTACGTTCCCGCAAGCCGGAGAATCTGCTCGCCAGTGCGCGGGCGGCCGTTGCGAACACGGGACACTGCGAGATCTCGCTTCTTTCGCTTTCTACCAGTGACTACCCGTGGTTCGAGCAGCTGGCGACGCAGCTTCGTGAGGAAATGCGTCCGAAAAACGTCTCGGTCTCCGTGCCGAGCCTGCGCGTGAATGAGCATCTTGCGGAAGTCGGCGAAACGCTTTCCACGGAGCGCCACAGTGGACTGACCATCGCCCCGGAAGCGGCTCGCGACGATATGCGGCGGGTCATCGGAAAGCGGGTCACGAACGACGATCTCATGGCTGGGTGCCGGATCGCGTTCGAGAATGGATTTCAGCGCGTGAAGCTCTACTTCATGGTCGGCCTTCCTGGAGAGCGTGCCGAGGACATCGACGGCATGATCGAGCTGGCGCGGAAGATCGGAAATCTTGGAAAAGAGGTCTCCGGGAGATTTCCAACGGTGGTCGTGAGCGTTTCGAATCTCGTTCCGAAACCGCAGACTCCGCTTCAGTGGTTCCCGATGGCGCGCCGTGAGTACATCGTGCAGGCGCAGCGGTACCTCCGTTTCCGAAAACTGCCCGGATGGATCCAGCTCAAATACCATGAAGTAAACGGAAGTCTCCTTGAGGGCGTCTTCTGCCGCGGGGACCGGACCCTTGGACGCGCGATCCTGCGTGCGTGGGAAAAGGGAGCGCGTTTTGATTCGTGGAGCGACCAGTTCCAGCCGGAGATCTGGTGGGAGTCGCTCGAAGAGTGCGGCATCGATCTGGAGCTTTTCCTCCACACTCCGCGTACGCCGGAAATGCGTTTGCCGTGGAGTCACGTCGAGATCTTCCAGGGGATCGCGTATTTGGAGAAAGAATTCCGGAAAGCGGAAGAGGACATTCAGGCTATGGAGCCGTCGGAGAAAACGATGGAAGTGCAGGAACCGGAAAGAAAGAAAAAGTAGTTCACTTGAGCAGAGTGCGGGGCAGAGCAGGGGAGTGCTTGCGTTTCGTCTTGCCGCGTGTGCAGGAAAACGCATGAGCTCCTAAAGAGACGAAAAGAAAAAGAAGAGAGATTTTCCATGAGAGCGTGCATTCAGAGAGTTTCATCCGCCAGCGTGCGCGTCGCCGGTGAACTGGTCGGAGAGATCGGAACGGGGATCCTGGTCCTTCTCGGCGTCGCGGCAGACGATACGGAAACGGACTTGACGGCACTCGCCGACAAAATGGCGGGGCTGCGCATTTTTGAAGATCCGGAAGAGCGGATGAATCTTTCGCTCGCAGACGTTGGCGGTGAGATCCTCGTCGTGAGCCAGTTCACGCTCTACGCGGATTGCCGAAAAGGCCGCCGTCCCAGCTTCACGGAAGCCGCGCCTCCTGAAAAGGCGAAACGTGACTACCTTGCGTTCGTCGAGTACCTCCGCGAAAAGGGATTTCACGTCGCGACGGGGAAATTTCGTGCGATGATGGAAGTCTCACTCACGAACGACGGGCCCGTGACCATTTGGCTGGATAGCCGGGAGCTGGTGAGAAAATGACGCCGCGAGACTGGTTTGATCTGGCGATCCTCCTTTTTCTGGCCGTCGGGATGGTCTGGGGATTCCTGCGCGGATTCCTTTCGTCGTTTGCGTTCCTGCTCGCGACGGTCTCCGGCATCTGGGGAGCACGCCATTTTCAGGAAAGTGCGTTGAAACTCTGTGGTCTGGAACCATCCGGGATCGCGCGCGGTCTAGCTTTTTTCGTCCTTTTCGCGCTCATTTCCATGCTCGTGCACCAGTTCATGAACATTTTGGAGCGATTCGTCGAAAAACAGCGGCTCATGACCTGGAATCGCATTCTGGGAATGGTTTACGGAACGGGTTTCAGTTTAGCCGTCTGCTGGATCTTCGCCTGGTTTCTGACGGAATTCCCGCAGACTCGCCTCGCCGTCACGCACTCCCGAAGTGCCCGTTACCTGGTCGTTCTCGCGGAATTCAGTCAGGAAGTCCAAGCCAAAAAGGGGACCCACGCCGTTTCGGAGAGTCTTGAGAGCGTACGAACTGGAACGGCGTCCAGAGCTGGGAACTCGGTAGGGAACTCGGCTGGAAATGCAGGAGCGGATCCAGACTCGGATCTCGACTCGGAAGCGTTGGCCAGCTCGATCCGGGACACTTTCATCGAGCGCGTGCAGGAAGACGCTGCCATCCCGAAGCAGGAACCGCCGCAAACCGAGGGAAAAAGTTCCGCGCTTCCCGGGTTTCTTGACAGCCTGGACGAAAAAATGTCCGGGATCCTTCCAGAAGATCAGCGGTAAGTTTCCTGCGGTAGTTGGTATGCACTTGCCGAAAAGTCAGAAAAGAATGAGAGGAGGAGATCATGCAGTCTGAAGATTCGTTTTCGATGGACAGTCGTGCGACTTTTTCCATGCCGTCGGAGGCTGAAAATCCGTTACGGTCCGGGGTGACGTTTGACGGATTCGAGCTGACGGAGCGTCTTGGGCGAGGCGGGCTTGGGGAAGTTTGGAAAGCGTACCGGCAGGACGAGAAACGGTTCGTCGCGCTGAAATTCGTACCGCGTGACCTTCTCCTCTACGAGGAAGAGCTTCTGCGCGTGGAGGGCACGTTTCGCAAGATCGAGGCGCTCCACCACGAAAACATCTGCCCGCTTTACGGAATGCGCCGTCATCCGGAGCTTGGGCCGTACCTCGTGTTTCGATTTCTTGACGGTCTGACGCTGAATCTTCTCTTCATTCAGAAATTCCTGAACTGCGGGAAAACCATGCCGCTAAAGCTGGCCGTCTCCATCCTGCGTCCGGTCGCGGAGGCGCTGGACTACGCGCACGGAAAGGGCCTCATTCACCGGGACGTGAAGCCGGGAAACATCATGCTCGAAATGGGGCGCTTGAAGGACGGGAGTCTCGATTTTTCCCGGATCCGGAGCGTTCAGCTCATCGATTTCGGCCAAGCTGCGTTTCGGTCCGGTCTCTCGCGGATCTCGATGAGTCAAGGGACGCCTGTGCCGCCCGGAACCAGCGGAACGGTGCCGTTCATGAGTCCGGAACAGTTCCAGGGAAAACCGCAGGATGCACAGTGCGACCAGTACGCGCTCGCCGTGACTGCGTACGAGCTTCTTTCAGGGCATTTGCCGTTCGTTGCAGACGATCCGGCGATCCTCACCAACTGCATCCTGAACGTTCAGCCGGACCCCATCGACGGACTTCCCGACTCCGTAAACTCCGCCCTCCTGCGAGCCTTGGCCAAAGATCCGAAACAGCGTTTCCTCACCTGCCAGGAATTCATCCGCGCGCTGGAAGCTCTGAAAACTCCGGAAGCTCTGAAAACTCCGGATGAAAATGAATTCGCAGAAACTGGAACGGAGACCAAGGCACAGAAAAAAACGAAAAGATCCCGCTCGACTCCATGGGAAAAACAGGAGACGACGGTGTGGTCTGGAGATGCTGATTCTGGTCCGAAAATCATCATGAGCGACTCACCGAATGGACCGCAGATTCAGTTTTCTATACCTGGCAGCGAGCCCCACAAACCAAACACAGACTTTTTTTCCAGTTTTTCGAAACCGCGAATGGAAACGATCCTCCTTGCGTACCGGAACAAACTTACGCAATACAAACAAAACTGCATCAATTTTGGACTTCAAAGTTCGCAGGCAGAGCAGGGGGCGCAAGAGGTTCGGGAAGCGGGGGCCGCGGCATTTCGGCAGGTCGGCGAGATCTTGGCCTCCGCAAAAAAACGGCATGAGGAACTCCTCGCCATGGGAATGCTGAAAACAGCTCCCGACGTCCAAAGCGCCGTTGCAGACATTCGGCAGTTGACGCATTTTCAGGAAACGTTTACGGAATCCGAGGTCAAGTATCATCTAAATGGCGGAGTGATCGTGGAAGGCGGACAAAAAGCACGCCGCAAACAAAACTGGGGCTGCGGGTGCGGGTGCGGAATGCCAATTTTTCTCTTCGGCATCTTCGGACTTTATATATCGATTATAGATTACCAAAACGGCTGCACCGACTTACTCTTTGAAGGTTTCTGTTTCACGATCGCGGCTTTGCTCATTGGCGGGAGCATCGTTGCCTTAAGCCTCTGGAAGCTTTACCGGATCTCACGGGAAAGGTGAATTTTGAACGCGCGCCAAAAGGCAGGGCACGAAAAACACGAATTGGATCTGGGGATCCTTAAAATCAGTTCGTGAATTTTGTGTCTTGCCTTTTCGCGTTTTTTCAGTTAAAGGTCCCCGCCGGTCGATCCCATCGTCCACATGGACGCTCACCGTAGGGACGATGTTTAGAAATGAAGCGCATTCTGTACGGAACGCATCGTCATGTACTCAATGAACTGGTGCGTCGGATAGTCGAGACGAATGACGGAAACTTTTTTCTGAAGCTCACTGTTCGTGTCAGCCCACGAAGGCCCAACGTAACCGAGCGCCTCAGGAAGCCGACGGGCCGGACCGTTCATGAGGGGGTAGAATTTCAGAGCCGGATCGGACGTGTTCTGCGTCATTCGAAGCGAGGAAACAGATTCCAGCGCACGTGGAAAAAGCCCATCGGACCCCAGAGCAGTGCATCCGACCGCCGGCGCGACAAGCAGAACGTTGATCTCTAACGGTGTAGAAGAAAACATCTGCGTTTCATCCTGCAGCATATTTTTCACCTCATCGGAGCCATTCCCGAGTTCAGTACCATTCCCGCGTTCAGAGGCAGCAGCAGAAGGGGAGTCATCATTCCATGAAAGTTCACTGACGTAGGAATCTCCCGGAAACGCGTCCGACAGGAATTTACCGCCAAACGAACCTCCGGCTCGGAGATGAAGGGCATTGAGGACCGTGCGCGCTCCAAAACTGTGGGCCGAAAGGAGGACGCGAGAATCAGGACGAAGGGAATCGAGCATCTTGGCAAGATAAAAGCCCTGATAGTCGGCAAAATGAGCTTTTGTGGAAAACTCGATCCGTGGACGGTGCGCGACACGTGAAGCATCCCAGCGCCAGATCACGAGCCTCGCCGGATGATCCGTTTCAAAATGTCGAAGTACAGAAAGCCCCTGCATCACCGCAGTGTTTACCTCAGTACGGTTCCCATGAACGTAAAAAACGAGGGGCTGAGCAGGGGTTTGAGACTCAAAAAAAGCCTCGTCGTCCCGACGCTCCCACGCAGACCCGTTCCACTGATAGAAAACGAACTTCCGAAGCTGGGCAAGATCCGGATTTTGACGGGAAGCATAAATGGTATCGATCCTCCAAATATCTGCGACGGACGGATCGTGAGCCGCAGGAGGCGGAGCCAGAACACAGGAAGCGGAAAACTCGGATCTGGTCGAGGCTTGAGCAGGGGGTTGAGACGAAGGATCGGAGGAATTTAGGGGACTCGGATCATTGTGATGAGAGACGACAACACTGGCCCCAACGCGAGCCGAGACACCGGGAAGTGTCGAAGCATAAGCAGTGATGCCGGATTGAATATCCGCATCTGAAAAAATATCTGTTTGTGCATAAAGATCCTCGATAGGAGTTTTTTGGGGAAATGAGGAAGTTGGAGGGTTGTGTAAGTCTGGAGAAGACTGCGAGGATGGTGAATGGAGGAAAGAGTTAAAAAGAATACCAATACCATAGATACCGGTCAAAGCAAGGGCCGGAAAGAGGAAACAAAAAACGTGAAAGGCAAAGGAACGGTTTTTCATAGTTTTCTCCATAATAAAAGGAGGATGACTCATATCGTATAAAAGAGATTTCGGCATAGAACTTTCCGCAGATTAGTAAAAATCAATAAAAAAGTAAAATATTGCCCACTTTATCAAGCCAAATCAAATCGAGAGCGCCCCTCGTCGTTTGGATCCAACCGCCCCATACATAATTCCACGGAACAAACGTCCGATAATGTTTCTTATGTGTTTCTTGACACATGAGACGTTAAAAGACGGTATAGAATGTAGTTTTAGGGGCCGAAAGAAAGCCGTTTTTGCCCTTTATCGGTACAGGAAGGATAATAAAAATGGAAAAATCGGACGTTGTGCAAGGTTTGACTGTTGATCAGAAAGTAATTGTCGATTCGGTCATCGATGATTCTTCTGTTGATGCTGTCACTGGAGAAGTTGTATACATTTCAGGTAAAGCATATTTTGTAGATGAATCAGGAGTTAAACGCCCTCGCGGTCGTGTTGCTGGTTGTGGGAAATACGGTTTTCCTACTGTTATTATGCGAATTCCTGAACCTTTGGTTCCTTTCATTGAGGGTATTCTTAAAAAGTGTGAAGAACTAGAAATTTGTCGTAGAAACGTTGAGCAAAATTTGCTTAATTCTACCGTTTCTTCTTGTTTGGAAGATTATGATCTTGGATCGCCTTTGACAGAGTGCATGAGGTGATTATGTCAAGTAAGGATGCGGATTTCTCACAGGAGGTGATAATAAAACGAATAAAAAATTATTTGATAGAAATTTATCGAACTTCTGTATTTACTAAGCGTAATTACGCGCTTGGTGCTTACCGCGGATATGTTCACGGTTTGGGTGATGCAGGAGTGATTCCTAGGACAACGGAATACGTCATAAGTGGTCAAGATTTTGAAAATTTGACATTTAGAAAGGCTAATGTTACCGTCATTTTTCTTCTGAAAGAAGGTTTTTTGATGAAAGAAGGCGGTCAGGCTTTTGTTAATGATGACCTTATAGAATGGGTTTTGAGGGATAGTAAATGAGAGATTACGTGATTGGCGGTGCTCTTGCATTCGTTTTGAACCTTGCATTTTTTATGCTAGGCGTGCAGGTTGGGTGTATCTGGGGTGCGAACGAGATGAAGTATCAGTTGACCCCGCGGCCTATTTTTAATGACGAGGATAAATCAGAAATGCGATCGATCCTTGAACCAGTTGTAGAAGGAGTAGAAACCGATGAATGATTTTCCGGGTCGTTTGATTTTTGGTTATCGTGTTTCCGCCGGTATGATTACGGACCAATGGCGTAATTTCGGTGTGTTTTTGGATCGTGAGTATAGAAACGTGGCCGAGTATGTCAGTAGCTCGGAGTTTTCGGGCCCCGAAAAAGTGGCAAAGTTGCTCGAATTTTCTGCGACTGTGCGACGAAATGCGGATTTTATGGCGTCTCTGTGTCTCCTGCTTCTGCCTTTGGAGCCGGAAAAATGCGAAATAAACGAGGTGATGAAATGATTTTCTTGTGTGGTGAAGGGTTGCCGGTGCCGGTTTCTTGCCCGATTTGTGGCTTTTTGCCGTTGGTTTATGAAAGGGAGGACGGGTCTTTTTGCGTTGAGTGTGTCGGAAAAGTTCCTTTCGCACATACTTTTAGTGTGAGTGCGGAAGACGAACAGACTGCTTTTGAACGGTGGCTAAAGGTTCTTTCCGCGCCATCGAGTGCGTCCGATGCTCTGCATCCAGACGGAGACGGCAGTTTTTGCGACTATTTGCAGTAATAATGGGGGTGTTTGCCCCCTTCCCGTCGCCGCGTCCGTCGCCTCGCCCTTAGGAGCCGGGAGCGATTGGAGGCGAAAGCTGGGCGCGGAAAATTCGTAGGGAGGAAAAAATTTTTTTGGTACAATAAAAATTTTTTCAGACCGTCAGCGAATTTTAAGCACGCTTTAACGCCGGAATGAGCGGAGGCGTTGGGCGACGGATCGGCAGAGGGAACGGGGGCGGTCCCCTTTTTGGCGGGCGTTTTGAGCTTGAGGTGTCGGCGTTCCTCTATTTTCGGTTCCAGAGGTTCGCCAGCACCCGCCCGATCCCGCGCGGGGGGGATTTTCGCCTTATCGGCGGTGTTCGGGTGATTTTTTGAGTTTTTATGTGAGTTCAGATGAAAGAAGCGGTTTATACGGTTGACGATTTGCTCGATTATGAAGAACGGTTTGAACAGGAAAACGGGTTGCCTTTCGGGTTGCCGTCCGAGTTGTCGCTGGTTCATTTGGAGGATTGCGCGGCGTTTGATCGCGGGCGGGCGGTTTTCGATTTCGTTGATAGAGCGGAGAGAGAGGCCGACGATCTGCGGTACCGCGGGGACCGCGACCCGCAGACGGAGGCCCGAACGGAGCGGGAAGGTTCCGAGGCCCCTGACAGTAACACAGGGCCTGCAAAGTACCATGTGCCCGACTTCCCGCGGGGCTGGGGCGGGTTCGACGGAGGCGTGGAGGCTTCTTTTTACGGCGAGTGGGACGCGCAGGCGTTCGCCGAGCTTGCCATTGTGCTGGACCGGGCGAAAAAGGCCGCCGATGAGGGGAAAGAGGCGGATTCCTACGTTGAGTTTGGGGCTTTTATTTGGAAAGTACGCGCGGTGGGGGCGGGTGCCGGTTCTTCGTCGGGTGTACGTTTTGCTTTTAAGTGGGTCTTGGAATCACGCGGTGTAAAGCTTTATGTCCACAGTAACCCGACACCGGGAATTCCGGCTTTTCGTGTGCGTTTTGGTGCGGAGTGCCTGATGCAGACGGATCTTTTTGAAGCTGTCGAAGCTCTGAAAAAGTGCTTTGATTTTCACGGTTTCAAGATCAAAACTGAGGTTGTCTCTCGTGTCGACGCGCAGGTACTCTTACCAGTTACGGTGGCGGATTTTGCATTCGCTATGCAGGGAGATCGTATTGTTACACGGTGTAGAGGGACCTATACTTTGCACGCTAACCTTCAGACTGGTGATTTAGAGACTATCTCGATCCGTTCGAAAAGTTGCGAGTTGTGTATATATGATAAAAAAGCAGAGCTAGCAAAGTCTGACTACATTTATTTCGATATATTTTGTAGGTCTGTTTTGGGAGATGAAGACGCAAATATCCCAGATCGTCTGACGCGCGTAGAGTTCCGTTTTAAGCGTGATTATCTGGCACATTATGGGGTCGACACTTTCGACGATCTGCGGGGCAAAATCGCTGCCCTGCTCGACCTGGTTTCTTCCGATTGGTTCCGCATTCTTGAAAGAAAAAAGGTCCGTGGTAGTGAACGAGAGATAAAAAATGCGCCCATCTGGGAGCGCGTCCGGCAGGCGTTCCGGTACTATTTTTCATCGAAGACTTTTGACCGTGCTACAGTTACCGATTTGAAGTCTTACAAACGGCTTTCAGGGACTCCGCAGATTGAGCGGATCGCGAAACAGGCTGTGGGTTGTCTTGCTACTGTCGCTTCTTTTTGTATGGATCAGATTAAAAGCGGACTTGAAGTAGTTGATTTCTGTTCTGCTCTGCTCGCGTCGTATGAGCGGTTTTTTTATACGAAGGTGAAAGAAAAGCAGATAGACCAGGAGATAAGACGAAACTTCCGGCGTCCGTATGAGTACGACTGTGTTTCATCGATTCAAGATGATCTCGGAAATTGTGATTGGCACGGCCCTTTATATGAATTTGCGTAAAATTTTGACTTTCTTTAAGGTACATATAAAATTTTTGTGTTACGTAAAATTTATGTGACGATGTTAAAATTATCCTTAAGGAGATTTTATGTTAGTTTTTGTTCCTTTTATTTGTTTTGGTTTTGGTTTTAGTCTCGTTTTAAATTTGATTAAAACCGCGATCGATGAGATATGGAGGTCTCTTGATGACTAGTATTTTTTCGGCTGTGAAGTCTAAATTTTTCATGCTCTCTTGTGGTATCTTTAGTGCCCTTTCTGCGGCTTCTGTGTTTGCACAGGACGAAGCCGGCGGGCTTGATGATACTATTTTGCAGAACGTGAATTTTGATTCTATTATTTCGGATATTTCGGCAAAGATTGGGCCTTGGGTGGGTGCTGCGCTTGGTGTTGCTGCTTCTATCTGGGTTCTTGGCTTGGCATGGCGAAAGATTCGGTCTGTTATGGGATAACGTTCCTGAGAATGGAGGGGGAGGCTTGCCTCCCTTTTTTTCATGAGAATTTTATTATTTTGTTTGTTTCTTGTTCCTGGGATCGCGTGTGCTGATGTGCCTGGTCCTTCCGAGTCTGCCAAAGTCTTGGCGACTTCGGTAACTGAACTTTCGGTTCCCGTGAATTTCGATCTTGTGATCGATGGGATCGCCGAGACTTTTGGTAGTCTTATGGGTAGTGCGTACGGTGTCGTTTTTTCACTTTTTATGATTTTGTATGCGTACCTTTGTATTAAAGATGCTCTTGAAGGCGGCGAAAAAGGGCGACGTGAACGGGAGCGTATAAAGCAGAAAGAACGGCGTCAATTTGCAGAATGGAAGGCTTTGACGCCTCAAGAGAGGGAGTACCGACGTATGCAAAAACTGACTCGAGACATGGATACATGGGCGCGGATGCAAGGTTATACTCCCTCTTCAGTCCGTCGTTCGGATCGTTTGAAAAGAGAGTTTTACGATGATTACTTTTCCGAAGATTTTTAAAGTTGTCGTTGTATTTTGTGCGGTGTTTCCTTTCATGGCTTTTGCTGGTGACGAAGAAGTACCTGCTCTTATAGAACGCGCTGATTCCAAACCTTATACTGATACCGGTGCTCAGTTGCCTGTTTTCCGTCAGCAGCTGGCAAAACTTATCGACCTGAACGATGAACTAGAAGAAGTAACTTCTTCTCTCGAAGGGTTGCGTTCTGATTTGGCGGTTCATTTAGGCGAGCTTCAGGCCGTACGTTCTTCTATTGTATCTGATTCAGGGAGTTCTTTCCTCGTTCAGTGCAAAGAAATTTTATACTATGTAGCCTTTATAGTTTGTTTTATATGGGGTAGTGTTCTGCACATTAGCTTTATTCAGAGGAGGTAGAAAATGCGTCGTTTTTTACTTTTATTGTTTTTCGCCTTGATCGCGTCGCCGATCCTTGCTTTTGAGGCTCCGTCAAACGCGCCGACGGATCTTTCAGACTGGCAGTCGTATACCGTCATTGATGGTAAAATTTACGTCTATGGCTGGTCTGGTACGCATATTCTCGGCTTCCGGTGTGCTTCGGAAGAGGACGCGCGGCAGATTGCGTCTTTGTGGCCGGAGTGGTGCGCCGACTACGAGGCGTATTATGGCTGCTCCCCTGTCGTCCCGCAGGAGGATTACATCGCGTATCGCATGGATCCGCCGCTTTTGGCTTCGCCTATTGTCTCAGAATGCTGTGATGGGTCATGGGTAGTGATTTTTTATATTTCACAGTCCGAAGTTCCGGGTACTCATTCTGGCACTCTGTCTGACTTCTGGTGGTCTTCGCTTGCGTTCGGAACTTGGTTCCAAACGCGGGGCTGTTCTTTTATTGACGACCTTTCCCCAGATTATTCATCTTCCCAGTTTTATGGGTATTATGCTGATGCAGAGTATGCCGACGCTCCCGATGAGACGCAAGGTACGCCTCCAGAGGGGCTCGCTGATGGGTGCATCACGTACTATCAGGGCGCGTGGCGGTATACTGACGAGTACACCGGGCCGACCGGTGATGTCGCTTTTCGTGGTCCGTCTTTGTATGCTGACACGGAAGAAGACGCGGAGCGGTGCGCGGCGCAGTTCGCCGATTTCCTCGCGTCGTATTCCTGGCCGTGGTACGGAGAGCCGGCAGTTCTTCCGTGGTCCGAGCCCAAAGTGTATCAGTGCTACGTGATCCGTGACGGGGCCGTTTCGCACGTCTTCTGGCGTGTCTTCTTTCAGGACTATACGGGCGATAGGATGGAGACCGTAGGGCAGTATGATTCCGCTTATATGCAGTGTCTGAATGATTACGGACAGTATGGGGCAGGTACTGGAGGTTATGGCGTGATTTCGATTTACGGCCCTTCTGCTACCGTTTCCGCAAGCAACCGCGGATCTGTAGAGCTGAACGGATCCGACATTGCACAGGCGGAATCCGGCGTTTCTACGGTTAAGTTGACGTCGGGTAGTAACGATGTCACCGTGACGCAGTACACGGTCCAGAAAGTAGATGCAGAAGGCGACACGGTGGGTACGTCAGAAGTGACTTCTGAAGCGTCGGTATCCGAGGGCTCCGACGGGTCAATTAACGTGACGAACAATACCACGATTAATACGAACTTGGAGTTGGGCGACGCTCCCGCGGCCGATTCCTTCATAACGGAAGAGCGACAGGTTTCTAGTTCTTCCGACCTGTTGACGGAGACGGAACCGGAGTATACGTATATCGTCAAGGGCGGGTCAGAAGATTACAGTATTGACTTTGAGACTTTTTTTGAGGATGTTAAAAAGAAGATCAGCGAAATTTTCGGTATGGAGGAGCTTTTGACCTTTTTTGAGGATGGTGTGAGTGGGTCGGCTTCTCTCGAAGACTGGCACGTTTACTTTTCTCCTTCCTTGTACTTTACGGTGCCTTGGTCTTCGCTTGCTTCTCATAGCGTAGTCCAGATGGCGCGTTCTGCTTTGTCACTTTTCATGCAGTTGACGACGCTTTTTATGTGCTTTAAACTGATGTCATAGGGGGATTTATGGGGAAGTTTTTTTCATGGCTTGGAAATCTCATTAAAAGTGCCTTTGAAGGAATTATAAATTTCTTCTGGGAAATACTTAAGGGAATTGGGCAGTTCTTTCTTGACTGCTGGAATTACCTTTGGGATTGGATTTCATGGAGTTTTTTCTGTGCCCTTGATTTCCTGATGTCCAGCTTTGTTGCCCTGCTCGATCTCTTGGCGGAGAATTTCTCTGTTGATTTCGATTATTCAGGACTTTATACTATTTTGGAATCCGCCTCGGCGTTTAATGTGATTTTGCCACTTGATACTATTTTACTTTGTGGTGGCATATTTTTTGCGTGGCTGTTGGGCTGGGTCGTTTATAAGTTTGTGAAATCTTGGCTTCCGTGGGTTTCGGGAACATAGGAGGTCTTATGCCTATTTCAATTGTCGTCGGTAAGCCCGGTTCGGGTAAGAGTTATTATGCCGTTTCGAAAATCGCGGAAATGGTCGTTGATTGGTGCGAATTTGAGAAGAGAAACGGAAAAAAACATGACCGCGTGCTTTATACGAACCTTTTTTTAAATTTAGATGGTTTCCAGTCGTACATAGACAAAAGAGTTGGTGAAGGTATTGATGTTCAGTATTACCTACATCATGTCGACGATGATTTTTTTTATGAAAAGTCAAGTGATTCCGCACGAGTTCCCCGTCGTTGGTGGGAAGAAATACCGAATGGGGCTTATATAGTCGTCGATGAAGTTCACCAGTATATGCCGACGCAGGGGACCGGTGCAAAGGATTATATGCAGATGTTCACAGAATACATTGCCACGCATCGGCACCGTGAACATGATTTAATGATGATCACACAGCATACTGATACGATCCATAAAAACATACTGTGCATGGCGACCGATATTTACCATGTTGTCAATGTCAAGAATAAGGTCTTTCCTTTTCTGAATATCCCTTTTTCAGATTTTGACGTTGTAAAACGTGCTTTTGGTTGTGAACGGCAGTTTGCAAATATCCTTTACGGTAATTATATTGGGCGTGCTGTAAAGATCCAGTCTCAATTTTCTATTGTTTTGAAGCCCGAAATTTTCGACTTGTATAAATCACATATTTTTAGCGAGTCGGGTGAAGATCGGCCAGATCTTAAACTGTCAAGGTTTGGCGCGATTCGTTGGTTTATTCGGCGGCATTGGTTCCATTTGGGCATTAAGTTGGGTTTGGTGTTCTGTGCTTTTAAACTTGTCCTTTTTATGTTTTCCGAGCTTCCGGGAATTGTCGGCTCGTCGGCGGGAAAACTGATTTCCGGCTCCTCGAAAGTTTTTTCTGGTACAGAAGAAAAGGGGGAAGCCGTACTTCCTTCTTCTGGTCCTTCCCCTGCTCCGATCCCTTCTTCTGGTCCTTCCCCTGCTCCGATCCCTTCTTCTTCTCCTTTACCTGCTGTGGTTCCGATAGAGCCTCCAGTCACTTTTAAGGAAGAACAGGAACGCGATTTTTATAATAGGACCGGAATTTATATTTATGGCGAAGATTACATTATTACGAAGCGGGAAGGGCGTATTTGTGTTGGCGAAGATTTCATCTATCATGGACAGCGTGTTATTTTGCAATCGGTCGATTTCCGTAATTCTCGCATTGTTACCGTTCCTTATCGGATGCCAGCTGGTGCCGTTGACTCCTCCTCAAATGTCGTCGGAGAAGTTCAGGAAGACACCAGAAATTCAGAAGAGCATGGAGACGATACAGGGCAGTTTGTCGATGACGTTTGATCAGGTGCCATTTTCTGTAGCTATGACGGAAATTAGCAGTAAAACAGGAGTTGCGATTGTTTGGAGTCAGGAGGCGGATAAAAGCTATATATCCGGCACGTATGATGGTGTCGATGTCTATTCCCTGCTATTGGCTATTGGCAAGCGTTATCGGTTGTCCGTCACGAATTATGATGGGGTTGTTTTTCTTGGTAGTGATCAGTCCGCGGATGCGGTCTCCCTTGTTGTTCGGTCGCCGTTTGTAGATCAGCAGATTTCCGAAGGGTTGAAGTTGTGTTTGTCTTCGTCTGGTCAGATCGTTGAGGTCGGCAGTTGTTACGTTGTGAAGGATACGGCCTATAATGTGAAGAAGTTCGTAGAAACCTTGAACTCTTTGCGCGAACGGCTCGGTCGTTCGTATATCGCCGAGCTTTTTTTTGTACGGATGAAAAGTAGTGCGTTACTCGATCTTCAGGCACGGCTACAGGCTGAGTCTGTTGATCTGTTTTCCTGTAGTTGGAACTTGGATCAGCTTTTTAGTATGGCCCTTTCAGTCGATGGAAAAAGGCAGTTTCAGACGATTTCAAATACGCCGCGTATGTACCTTAGCGAAGGTAGGACCGCCTCCCTTAGTGTTGGTAGTGAATTGATCCGTAGTAAGAATAGTATTAGCACAGAAGGTTATTATACCGTGAGCGGTTACGAGCGGTTCAGTGATGGTATCGAAGTTACTTTGCGTCATGCTCGTGTTGATTCTCATTTGATCAGCCTTGATGTGAGTTTGTCGGTTAGTAAGTTCGATGATGGGAGTATTACCGAAATTCCGGCAAATGAAAAAAGTTCGTTGGTTAGCCCTGGCGTTCTTGTTACTGATGGCACTATTTCTTTTCTTGGATCATTACAGATGACCGAAAAGAGCAAAGGTAATGGGGTGTTTGGTGTTAATTTTAAGGATAGTGACGAAATTATAACTGTATGGGTTAGAATCCGTGAGGTTTTCTTGGAAAAAAAGTAAATGGTCTTGACTTTTTTTAACCGATGGTGTATAATAGGTACACTTGAGGTGTAGAATGTACAATAAATTTTTATTTTTTTTGGGACAGTCAGCAGGTAATGAGGCCTTTAATCGAACGTTCGACAGTATGACGAAGGATTTTGATAAGGTTTGGGGTAAGGTTTTAATAGCCGTTGCTCTTGTTGCTTTGTTAGATGTTGTTTTCAGAAAAAGAAAATAGTTGTGTTTATTTTTTGGTTTCATTTTTTTAATATCTTCTTCCTTGGGAAGAAGAGGAAGGAGGTATAGAAAGGGGTTTTTATATGACAGGTTATGTTTTCGATTGTGCTGGTACTTTCGCCGGTGTCAGTTCGTTTGAAGAAGATGACGAAGTTCGTCATTTCCTCGGCGTTGATTATTTCGGTGGTAAAGTATCTGTTTCTATCGATCGTGCCACCGCTGATTCTTTGGAGTCTCATAAGATGGGTGAGCCTTGCCGCTTGGTTGGTGAAGTGCTTGTTTCCGGGGGATCTTTTAAGCCAGTGTTGAAACGCATTACTTTTAAGGGAGACAAAGACTTTGAAGAGGTATCCCTTGATGAAATGTACAACGGGCTTGTGATGAGCGGTCCTGCGCATTTTATGAGGAAATCTTCCTATACGTCGCGTGATGGTGTTGAGATTTTCCGTGTTCGCTGTATGTTGATGGGGGGAACCGTTGATTTGCAAGTTGATCCGGAAGTTTTTTCTACACTTCCCGAAGGGCGAGTTATTATGCGTGGTCGCCTTTTCAGCGAGATTTCGCAGGGGTTTTCAGGTGGGAAAAAGACTTTGAATCGTCAGAACTGGGTTACCGTTATTGGTGCTCGTGGTTTTGATCAGATGAGGTCGAAAAGATAGAAAATAAGTAAATTTAAATTTTAGAATTTTTGCTTTCTTTCGGTACTCTATACCAAAAAAACGATTTTCTGTACTAGACCTTTTAATGTTTCTTATGTGTTGTAGAATATACAATCAGCCGGAAATGGTTGGTCAACACCATTTTTTAATTTTCCGAAAGGTGGCTCAAAATGGCTAAAAACCGAGAGAAAGTGTTTTTTTGCGGTCGTCGGTTCGAGATGGACGAGGAAGGCCGCTTGATTCCTCTCACCCCGTCAGAACTCGCCTATAGGGGCAAATACGGCGAGGATACTGTTTCAGTTAGGGTGCCGGTATCCCTGCTCCCTTTGTTACGGTCAATCCTAAAAACTATCGAAGGAATTGAGATAGTCAGACGGAACATAGAGGGAAATATTTTGAACACTACTCCTGAATTGATGGGTTGTGATACCCTCAAACAAATGTACGACGAAGATTGGCGCCGGGCAGTTGCTTACGCTATGCGGGCATCTACTGCGGTTCGGAAAAGAAAACAAAAAGAGGGCGGTTATTTGCCGGATAACGGTCAAGAAAAATAATGCTCCTCTGAAAGGGCTGGGGCTTGCTCCCCTTCCCGTCGCCGCGTCCGCCGCCTCGCCCATTGGAGGCGGGAACGAAGGAAACGAGCGAAAAAAAATTAAAATCGTAGTGCAGAGAAAAAAATTTTTTGATTGAAAAGAAGAAAAATTTTTTCTCAATCGTTAAGCGATTTTAATTTTTTTGAGTGAGTGATTGAGTGGAGCCGGTGGGCGGCGGTCCGGCAGAGGGAACGGAGAGCGGTTCCCCTTTTTGTTGTGCGTTTGTTGTTTTGTTTGTGTTTTAGTTGTACCAATAAAAAACCCCCTATTCGCAGTAGGGGGCTGAGGCTTGGGCTTTTTGTACACTTTTTGAATACCCAATATTATGAATTATAACCGATGTTGTGAGTTTGTCAAGTCTCAATCTGACAAAATTGATGAAATTTCCAAAAAATATGATCCTCAAATTACGCAGGCGAAAAATCTAAATAATCTCCTGCGCTCGGCCGGGATTGATTTTGAATCAGAGGAAGCCGCAGCGGGGGCGCTCGCTGGATGCTCAAGCGTGAGCACCAGCGAAGACCCCGCAACGGCTTCCCTGGTCGAACTCTCCGACGGGGCTTTTGGCAATGGGGACTTTGTGCCATATACTAATAGGCAATATCAAAGTCCCCACGATGGGAATTTATTTCAAAATTGCGACAGTTCTGAAACTCCAATTTTGCGACTGGGTGACCGTCTTTTTTTCGGTGGGATTGACGGCGGAACCTCTGTTTGTGTTTCTGGAAGTCCTGCAGGCTCTGCAATTTTTGAAGAAATAGACAAGGCTCTCGAATTGAGTAGAGAGAAGGGGCGACCGGTCAAGAGGAACCTCGGCGGGCTTGATTGTTTAATCAGCCCCTCCCCGGGCGGTGGTTGCGTTCACTATCACTGCAAAATTGAATTTGGGGGGTGTGTAGTGCTTATTCATAGAAACCCCTGCAAAACGATTCCAACGGCCAAAATAATTTATTCCTGGGCTGTCTGCGATCAATTCGACCTAGAACAAGTACAAGAACGAGTGGTTCAGTGGTTACAACGGCTGGGAATTGAGAAAGATTCAGAATGGCTTTCTCGTCTGGATATTCAAGTAACTGCCTCGATGGATTTGAGCGTGTTCTATAAAAAAACTATTGATGTAGATTATAGATGCAGAATCAGAAAACCCCATTTCTACGCTGACGGCGAGTTTCCTGAGGGGGTTTATTTTGGCTCCCATCGTTCCCCGATTTTTGCCCGGCTCTATGACAAATGGCGGGAGGCTTTCGGCAATAGTGAGGAAAAATGCTTGAACCTTCTCGAACGTTTTCAGGCTGGTAATTATGACGTAATGCAAAACCCTGTTACTCGTTTCGAGTTCGAGGCCCATCGGCAATTTCTAAACGCTGTTGGAATTAATACTTTTGATGATCTAAAGAAAAAGGGTCAAGGATATGTGGTCTATTTGTGCAACTGGTTACGCTTCTTGGAAAAGAAAACCGGGAGACATACGGAAAGAGAATCCGTCTGCTCAGAGTGGCAGGAAGTTACTCAAATGTTTCAATTACTGTTTTCTACTCAGTGCCCTGTTCTGCACCGTAAAAAGGGGAGGACGGGCGGTTTTATGAGTATATCACAATATAAACGATTAGAGGCGACAGTAGGCACACACCTTGCAAAAATGCTCCTGCACCGTGTACAACGAAATAATTCAGACCCTAAAACAGAATTCCAAAAAATGTTACAAGATATATTCCCTAACGTAGTTTCAAAATTTAAGCAAATTCACGAGGTGGACGAAATACAAAACATTACACCCGTTATAGAAAACCTGATAAAAGTACAAGACTGAAAATTTTTTTCAAATTTGTCCTGGTCATGCCTTGACAATGTTTCTTATGTGTTGTATGATGTCGTCATTGTTGGATTTGGGCGTTACGTCAGTTTTTCAGGATTTCGAAAAGGCGGTGCAGAATGCGTAAAAAACCGGAGAATGTTTTCTTCTGTGGTTTCGGACTTTTCTGGAAAAAATCTTGACTTTATCCCAACTTTCCTGTTTTTTGATCGTCATCCCCTTGACGTGATGATTCTTTGGAGTTAAAATTAAATATATTTTCGGTTCATCCAGAATGGAAAAAATGAAAACGCCCCCTACAGAAGCCCCATATCTGCTGCTATTTTATAACATGTTCAAGGAATCCGCAAGGACTCTCTCCAGAAAATTTCAATGAAAAAAAGACCTTGCCAAAAAACGTCGCGGTTTGAGAGCGTGATAACACTTGTTCCGCCGTCGGGAAATGTCACAGTTTTCGAGTGTGACAACGTTTGTTACGCCGTCGGGAAACAACGCGGTTTGAGAGTGTGATAACGCTTGTTACGACGTCAAAAAACGTCACGGTTTTCGAGTGTGCGATAACGCTTGTTACGCCGTCGGGAAACAACGCGGTTTGAGAGTGCGATAACACTTGTTACACCGTCGGGAAATGTCACAGTTTTCGAGTGTGACAACGTTTGTTACGCCGTCGAGAAACGTCGCGGTTTGGGAGTGCGATAACGCTTGTTACACCGTCGAGAAACGTCGCGGTTTGGGAGTGCGATAACGCTTGTTACACCGTCGAGAAACGTCGCGGTTTGGGAGTGC
>JAFQOH010000125.1:0-29257 GCA_017403345.1 Thermoguttaceae bacterium | reverse complement strand
GTTAGCCATTAGCCATTAGCTGTTAGCTGTTAGCTGTTAGCCGTTAGCTGTTAGCTGTTAGCCGTTAGCTGTTAGCCGTTCGCTGTTAGCCGTTAGCCGTTCGCTGTTAGCCGTTAGCTGTTAGCCGTTAGCTGTTAGCCGTTAGCTGTTAGCCGTTAGCCGTTAGCTGTTAGCTGTTAGCTGGCAGGCAAAAAAGAAGCTAAAAGCTAAAAGCTAAAAGCTAGAAGCTAGATAGAAGCTAGAAGCTAAAAAAAGAAAGAAGAAAGTCATGAAAAGGATCACATTCATTTCACTGTTTTTTGTGTTTTTGAACGTCTGTTTTTCCCTGACGGCGTTCGGTTTTGAAACTTTCAACGTTTGGCCGGCGACGCCTCCGAACTATGAAGAAGGTCAGGCGATCCCGGTCCTGGAATGGTGGGCGCCGGAGCACAAAACGTCTGACGCGTGCCTCATCATCGCGCCGGGCGGTGCGTACTATGGCGTCGCCTACGACTACGAAGGGATCCCGGCCCGCGACTATTTCCTCTCGAAAGGCGTGACGGTCGTCATGCTCCGTTACCGAGTTCCGCGGCCGAAACACATGCCGAAGCATCAGTCTGCGTGGCAGGACGCGCAGCGAACGGTGCGTTTCGTGCGTTCCAACGCGGAAAAATGGGGCATCGATCCGGAAAAGATCGGATTCATGGGCTTCTCTGCCGGCGGACACCTGACGCTGATGACCTCCACGACGAGTCAGACTCCTGCTTACGAGCCGGTCGACGAACTCGATGAAGTCCCGTGCCACGTGAACTTTGCTGTACCGGTCTACCCGGCATACGTGCTGCAGGACGGAGCGAACGGCGAGAACCGCGGGAAAGGGAACGATTCGGAATTCGTCGCGGACTTTGCATTTGACGCGAAGACCCCGCCAATGTGCCTCATTCATGGTGACGGTGACGGCTACTCGCCGATGGGGTCGGTGACGGTCTACCACAAACTCCGCACGATGAACATTCCGGCCGAGCTGCACGTTTTCGCGCTTGCGAACCATGCCTTCCGCAACTGCAGACCGGAAGATCCGATGATGTTCTGGAAGGACCGTGTTTACGCTTGGATGAAAGTCATGAAACTGACCGACTGATCCAGTTTTTCCAGCTGGAGTCACAAAACGGGGAGCCGCACAGGCTCCCTTTTTTTGGGGTCCATCCAGGAACTGCGTACCAGTTTCACCGCTGAAATTCACCACTGAAATTCACCACTGAAATTCACCGCTGAAGCCACAGAAGAGTTCACAGAAAGACACTGAAAGGAAACACGAAAAACTCAAAAAAATGCGAAATTCACCAAAAGGCGGTCAAAAATATTTGAAATCTTTCGCGTCTTTTCGGTTTTTTCGTGAAATTCGTGTCAGGGCACGTTCACTCCCTTTTTTCTTCTTTTTCTTTCAGTGTGAGTCTGTGCCTCTTCTGCGCTCTCAGTGGCAAGATCGCGGTCCGGGCCGGTACGTATTTGCAGGAAGAGCCTTTTTTTACGGCTCGCACTTGACGCGGAATCCCACGTCAAAGACGGGCTGACCTTCCGTGAATCTTCGTTCATTCCGGATCCCGGAAAATCTCGACGGCAGGTACCACGAGCCTCCCAGAGCGATGCGCGAACCGTCTTCTGCCGGAGCGGCGACCCACTCTGAAACGTTTCCGTGCACGTCGAAAAGTCCCCACGGATTTGGACGGTATGTGCCGACCAGCGCACTGACGCGCGTGCGGTCATTCACGTTTCCGTCCGCGATCCTCCAAGGCGGAAGGGCACCGAGCCGGCCCCTCCAGGAACGCGGGTTGATCTGCTGATTTGCGGCATCCGAGAGATTCTCAAACCGTGCGTAGTCCACATTTCGGTCTCCAAACCAGAAATCTTGTGCCGAGGCAAGATCCACGGGCGTTTCGGACGCCATGGCAGCCTGACGCCATTCTTCGGCGGTCGGAAGGGAGAATTTCATCCCCGTCTTTTCGGTGAGCCAGCGGCAGAACGCTTCCGCATCGCCGCAAGAGATCCGAACGACAGGCTGACGGTCCCGCGAAAGGAGCCAGCCTGCTTCATTCGGACTGAAGTGGATGAAGTCCGCGTACTCCCACCCGGAATGATGTTTCGGATCGAAGAGCCGGTATTGCTCGTTCGTGATCTCAAAGCGTCCGATGAGCCAGTTTTGCCCCGGAACGGCACAGAGTTCCAACGAGATCCCCGGAGCAAGCTCTACCCGTTTTGCGGGCGGTGCCGAGGCTGCTGCCTTTGCGAGTGCGGCTGCATTCGGATCCGGCGCGGTCCGCTCGAAGAGAATGTCGCGGTGCGGCGGTTTCGGAGTTTCCCCCGGCTTGAGTTCCGAAACGGGAAATTCCGACGGATCGTCTGCGTCCGGCGTGACGGCAGGTGTGTAGAGCTTACGCAGTGCAAGACGGCGTTCAAACTGATGCTTTACCTGAGGTGCGATCTGGTAGTTGCGCGACTCGCCCCAGCTGCCGTAGTACGGACAGTTCAAGTCGATCCACGTATTCAGACGCGCCCAGTCCGCTGCCGAAAGCGTGACGCCGTGGTGTCCCTGACGCAGAAGCTGGACCAAGATCGTCGATTCCGCGTGGAACTCGTACGGTTTCAGGACCGGCATCTGGCTTTCCTTGGTCGGCGTGCGGACGTAACGGCGCAGATTGTAGTACGACGGCGCGAATCGGCTCTGCGTATTGTACGAGTTCCCCCCTTCCATCGCCGGGACGGGCGGTCCGTTGACGAAAGAAGGTTCTGCTTTCTGCGGGTGCGCGGAGTCTTCCGAATGGCACGCGACGCAGTGTTTTTCCAGGATCGGCTGGATGTGCCGCTGGAAATTGAATCCGTGCACGCCGTTTCGCGCACTTCCGTTTTGCACACTTCCGTTTTGCGCACTCCCGTGCGTTCCGAGTGCGAAAGAGGAGCCGCTCGTCTGGAGGAACTGCGCGATGCCCTCCTTCTGTTTCGCGAGGAGTTCCGCCGTCACGGGCTTTGCCGGATCGATGGTGGAGAGCGACGCGGGCGGGATCTGAAGATCGGGCGTGATCTCGACCGGCGGACGGCGCGACGCGATCGGAAGCGGCATTGCGGGAACGACGGAGTTCTGCTCTTCATGGCAGCCGGTGCACGAGACAGATTCGCCCGGCATCGCGGTCGTCCAGGAGCGCATCAGCTGGATCGCACGCCCTTCGGCATCGAGAGCCTGGAACGCGACCGGTGTATTTGCGGGCATTCGGAAGCTCGCGGACCCGTCTTCGTAGACTGGGACCGTTCCGAGGACACGTTTGGGATCCCACGGACCGTCAAGTCCCACGCTGTGCGGTTCGGCCCCCATTCCCTGGTAGGCAAATTCGTAGGTGAACAGACGAAGCGCTTTCACCGTTCCGCGCGGAACGTTCGGGAGTCCCTGACCGTAGTAGATGTCCGCAATGAAAACGTCGGCATCCTGACGGTTCCAGTCGGTGCGCTCGGGATGGACGGGAGGACGCTGCGTTTTCCGGATCGGAGTTGGTTCCTGAAACGTGAAGACCGAGCCGTCTTCACCGCGCTGGGGACGCGCAAGCTCCAGCATGTTGTCGAAAATGTCAACGAGGTAAATGGACCACGGACTTGAAGCGTCGAGCTGACACGCGGTGAGGAACATCGTTTCGGAGATCGGGAACGGCTGCGTGAATTTCGGCCAGGTCTGCGCGATGGGAAAGTCGAGCATGACGGGCGAGACCGGTTTCCCTGCTCCCGGAATGCGCTGGACGGCGCCTTCGGCTTCACGGCGTCCTTTCGACGGATCGAAGATCACGAGGTCGCCGATGCGCGGAAGTTCATGGTGTCCGCTGACGATGGCGGAGAATTTTGAGGAATTCGGGATCGGACGCGCGTAGAACATCGTGTTCGGATAGTAGGAGCCGCTTCCGTAGTACTCGGTCTGATTCGTGCCGTCGGGGTTGGCGTGCATCAGAATGCGCGAGAAAGCGTGAGGAAGGTCGGAGTACTCCCACCGAAGGTAAAGGACACGCCCGTTGGGAAGGAGGACCGGGTTCCAGTCGTGATCCTGCTCGACGGTAAGCTGAGAGATCTTGCCGTCTGACGATCTCCGGTAAAGATTGCACACGTGTCCGCTTCCGTTGATGCACGGAACGCCGGTGAAACACGCTGTCGAGCAGAACACGATCCCGCCGTCTGGAAGATAGCACGCATCGTAGTCGTCCACGTCATCATCCGGGACCGTCGGGATCTGCACCGGCCGGACCTGCCAATCCGGCGCGAGGTTTTCAGCGTAAGACGCGGGTACGTTCGAGGGTCCCGAAGCGTTTTCTGACTGCGTTTCCCCCTGCGTTTCAGCAGACTCGCCGGCTTTCGGGAGCGGCAGTTCCCAGATCCGCCAGCGCGGCGTTTCCATGTTCGGCGACGGCATGGAGAAAAGGACTTTTTCCGCGTCGAAATGAAGTTCCAGATCGCCGATCCAGAAATTTTGCGGCGAGACGAAAAGCGTTTTTTGCGCGCCCGTTCGGAAGTTCAGCTCGCAGAGAGCGTTTTCCCACCCCGATTTTTCCAGTGCGGAATTGCTTCGGGAACTTCCCGGCAGCGCAAGTACACAGTTACTGTTGTAGTTCTGCGGCAGATTCAGATTCTGTCCCTTTCGGCGAATGAACAGAATGCGGTCAAAATCCAGTTCAGGGTGCGCGAAGAGGATCTCGCGTTTCAGCGCCTCAAACGTTTCCTGCGTCACCGTGCCTGCCGCACCTGCCGTACCTGCCGTACCTGCCGCACCTGCGGAGTTTGCGGAAAGTCCGTTTTCCTGCGCCTCATTCCACGCGGCAAACGGAGCCAGACGGGTCTGGAACTGTTCGCGGCCGGGGTACGCTTTTCCCGTCCGAGTCTGAAATTCTTCCATCATTTTCAGAAGCGGCTCCACCGGGTAGACCGTCCGCGGGACTCGCGGAGTCACCAGCGCGCGGAGAGCCTCCGGAGTGTACTGCCAGCGGAGAAGATTGCCGAGAAACGTCTCGAGATTCGTGCGGAATTCCGGAGCCGCATGGTCGTAGAGCTGCGAGAAATTCCAGCTTAGCACGAAAAAGACGCAATTCCCGCGCCGAACGGCATAGAATGGGTGCGCCGGTCCGCCCGGGACATTCGCAGCGGTGAAGACTTCCGTTTTCAGCGCGTTTTCCTGCGTCCCTGCGTTTTCCGGCGCCGGCATCGGCTGGATGAGGCATTTCTGGAACGCGGAGTAAACGGCATTGGTGAACCAGAAAACTCCGCGATCCGGAGTCAGTCCGTCCCAGATCGGCGAGGCGGACGGTTCACCGACGGGAATGAATCCGCACTGGTACCGGTCGTTCATGATGGGCATCGGAGCGGAATCGACTTTCGCGATCCCCGCAGTTTCCAAAAGACGCGGCGCACCACCGGTCAGAACCACGACGCGGGGAGTGGGTGACTCTGCCAGTTTTGCGATGGTCTTGCTCCATGCCTGCGCGTAAAGAGGCCCCTCAGCCGGCGCTTCCTCACCCTGATGGATCCAGAGTGCCGAATACTCGGTCAGCTCGGCAGGAGTTCCGTCCGCCCGCGATGCCGTTCCGAGCGGAATATCCACCGGGGAAAGTGCGCGTTCCGAGGGGTAGAGCGGCTCAACGGATGTGCCGAAGATCCGCTCTGCCGTTTCTAGGACGATGGACGTTTCCAGTTCCGGAGCCGCACCGGCCGGCTGATCTACGAGGAGACCGATCCGGAATGAAACGGCAGGTACTGCGGCAGTTTCAGCCTGCGTTTCAGCGAAGATCCGCGTGTCCGAGAGTGCGGACATGAAGAAGACGGCAGCAAAAAAACAGACCGCCGGGAGGCAGAGACGCTGCGCGGTCCTGCGGGAACAGCGGGAACGGCTGGAACGGGAGCTTCTCGTTTTCGTTCTCATTTTCTTTTTCTTTCTATTCTCAGTTTTCTATTGGCGGGGGGGGAAGGTTCGGCAGGAAGAGGACGGCAGGCAGAAGGCGAGACCGGCTGCGAAACGTCGATTTTCGAGCGGCACTCCGAGTCCGTACGCTCTTTTGGGGTCCATTCGGAAACTGCGTACCAGTTTCACCACTGAATTTTACCACGGAAGACACAGAGTTCACAGAAAGAGATTGAAAGGAAACACGAAAAACACGAAAAACTCGAAAAACTCGAAAAAATGCGAAAAAATGCGAAATTCACCAAAAGGCGATCAAAAATATTTTAAATCTTTCGCGTCTTTTCAGTTTTTTCGTGAAATTCGTGTCAGGGCGCGTTCACAGCCTTTTTCCTCTTTTCTTTCTTTTCAGTGAGTTTCTGCGTCTCTTCTGCACACTCAGTGGTGAGATCGGAACCTGGATCGGTACACATTTTCCGGAAGAGCCTCTTTTTTCTCATTATACTTTGCCGAAAAGGAAAACGCAAGGGGGACTTAAAGATCTTTTAGCGGATTTTCGATTTTTTTTCCGGGACCAGCTTGACACAAAGATGGATTCGGAGTAAAATCGAGAAAATGTTCCGTCATGTGCCGGAGTCTGTCCATCGCACGCGGCTGCAGGACGCATTTTTTTTGAAAGTCCACCCTCTAGAGATCAAGGAGATCCAAAATGAGATTTACGTACCGAACTTCCGGAGTCTGTGCCCAGCAGGTCGCATTCGATCTGACGGACGGCATCGTAAAAGACGTTCAATTTTACGGAGGCTGCCCTGGAAATCAGCTGGGGATCTGCCGGCTGGTGGAAGGAAAGAGCGTGGATGAGGTCATCGCGTCGCTGAAAGGCGTACGATGCGGCGGAAAACCGACCTCGTGTCCCGATCAGCTCGCGTGTGCTCTGGAAGCCGCGAAGGAAGAAAGCGCGAAACGGACCTGATCCGTGACCGCGCTTTCTGCGTTCGGGCAAGGTTAAAAAGCTGACCCAAAAGTTGACCATTTTCATTTTTTCAGGGAGAAGATCATGCCGGAGATCACAGGCATTGGCGCAAACGTTTTCGACACGCTGGTGAAAGTCCCCTTTTTCCCGAAGGAAGACACGAAGCTCTGCGTCGAGACGGTCCGCACCAGCGGCGGAGGTCCGGTCGGGACGGGGTTGGCGGCCGCGTCGAAACTCGGAGCCTCCGCGGCAGTCATCGCAGTCCTTTCTACCGATCCTGAAGGCACGTTTCTGCGGAACGATCTCGAGAAATACGGCGTCGACACTTCGCTGGCCGAGTTCCGCGACGGTAAATCTTTTTCTGCCACGGTCCTGCTCAACTGTGCGACGGGGTCACGGACCTGCCTGCTGGATCGCGGGACGCTTCCGAAACTGACGCTCACCGACGCGCACCTGACGGCGATCCGCTCTTCCCGCGTTTTCATGGCAGACGGCAACGAGCTGGACGCGGCAGTCGAGGCGGCAAAGGAGGCTCGGAAAGCGGGAGTGCACGTTCTCTACGACGCGGGCGGACTTTACCCTGGAGTAGAACGGCTTTTACCGTACGCCGACATTCTGATCCCGTCCGCGGAATTTGCGTGCGGATCCACGAAAAAAGAGCGGATCGAAGACGCTGTCCGAGACCTTTTTTCACGCTTTTCGCCCCAAGTCGCGGTCGTGACGGACGGTGCGAACGGCGGGATCCTTTTCGACGGAAACGAACTGCGCCGCTACCCTGCATTCCCCGTTCAGGCCGTGGACTCGAACGGAGCGGGAGACGTTTTTCACGGTGCGTTTGCCTTCGCGCTGACTCGCGGCTGGGACTTTTACCGATGCGCCGTCTTTTCCAGTGCCGTCTCCGCGCTGAAATGCACGAAGATCGGCGCACGTGCCGCCGTCCCGACTCTCGAGGAAGTCCGCGTTTTCCTGCAAGAACGCGGCTGGGGGATTGAAGGATGGTAAGGTGGGCCTATTGCAATCAGCTTGTGAGTGTATATGGGAGGCATGGCATACCAAGGTCAAAATTAGGAAATTTAACAATGAAATGGATCGATTGAAATGAGTGAGGCACTAAATCGAATCATCCAAAGCAAAAGAATGCCCGTTTTATTTATTGGGTCGGGAATTTCACGTAGATACCTGAAGGATTTTCCAAATTGGGAAGAACTTCTAGAACGTCTGAGAGTCTTGATCAAGGTTCCGCCACATGTTTTTGAAGCACACCGTCAGGAACTTTGTGTTCGTGATCCTGAAATGACGCAAGGGAAACTTTACCAGAAAATGGCTTCCTGCCTTCGGGATACTCTTTTGGAAAAACTCAAAACGGAAAAGTTAGACCCGCAAACTCTTTTTTCTGCAGAAGAATATGAAAAATGCACACGGAACGGTGTTGATTTTTTTAAATTATTAGCGGCAAAACAGCTTACTTCATGGACGCTGGACGAATCCCGACTAGATGAAATCGCGCTTTTTCGGAAGATTTCAGAGAAAGTGAGTATGGTTTTTACGACCAACTACGACTGTTTTTTGCAAAAGGAAATTTTCGGAAATTTTAAGGTTTACGAAAGTCAGGACAAATACTACTTTAGAACCAGCAGCGGATTTGGCGAAATATTCAAGATCCACGGATGTGTTCAGGATCCTGACGGAATTATTTTATGTGAAGAAGACTTCGAGCGATTTGATTCTGCGCTGAAATTGGTTTCGTCAAAATTGCTGAATGCTCTGCTCGATTTCCCGATCATTTTCATCGGCTATTCCCTGAACGACGAAAATATTCAAAAACTGTTGGCTGATTTCGTCGGCAGTTTCAGCGGATCCATCCTTCAGGAAGTCCAGAAATTCATGCTCTTTGTGTCCTTTAAGCCGGGGGAAACGGCGTTGAAGGAAGGTATTTTCACGACAGAACATGGCGGGAGATCGATCACTTTTCCCGCGATCCAGACAGATAATTTCGCGGGACTTTTTGAAATGATCGACCGCTTGACTCCGGGTGCGACGGCTTACGAACTGCGGAAATACAAATCGATGGTCGCGCGTCTGATCCAAGACACCTCGCGAGGCAGTCAGCGGGCAGTTTACGTTCAGGAACTCGATTCGGCAAAGGCGGATCAAATCGCACTTTACATTGGAAAACGAGACAATATTGAAGGAATGAAATCCGTCGTTTCCTACAGTAAAGAAGAAGTTCTTCAGATGGTACTTGAGGAGCAGGAACAGGACTGGAATGAATTTGCCAGACGGTGGTTTGAGGAAAAGAATATCATCCATGATGAATACACTCCGGTCTTTTTCATTCATCATAGAATTACGCTCCCGTTTGAAGAGTGCGGTTCAAGGTTTCGTAAAAACTATGAATTCCGTAAAAATTCTTTTATGGAATTTACTCCTAAACCGTCCAAATCGCAATCGATCAAAGAAATTACTCAAAAATATGAGGAGTTCAGGATGAGCGGGATGAAGGTATCGAAGATCGCCTACCAACTTCATCTTGAACTATCAGGGGCGCTTGCCGACGGTAAAATCACAGTAGATGAATCGCTGGAGCTTCTCAGGCGAATGGCAAAAGAGAACGCCGGCATCGTCAATATGACACATTTTAAGCAGATACTGTGCTACACGCACTTCCTGAAGTATGAAAAAAATCGGGACAAATAAAAAAGGGCACAGAGGGCTGATGCTTGCGCGCAATGCACAGAGACACCAAACCATGCGCCAAATTATATCCAGATTATACTCCATTATGGGGCCGATGTCAATGGGGATGATTTGAAAACTTGCAAATTTCATTCAAAACTTTCCAAATTTTTTCAAGAAACTCAAAGGAGAAACAAAATGTCGGACGAATCCCTCAAAAAATCATGGAACAAAGAGAACGGCAAGTCGGCCGTCATCACGTGGGCGAACAGCTCGCTGGAAATGATGGAAGTCGATATGCTGAAACTTCAGCCCGGCGCGCAAAAATCGTACCAGGAAGGCGGGAAAGAGTACGGTCTGCTCATTCTCGGCGGAAACTGCACCGTTTCCGGGGAAGATTTCGCGTTCGAGAACATCGGAAAACGCAAGAACGTCTTTGACGGTCCCGCCACGTGCGTTTACGTGCCCGCAGAGCGTCCGTTCACCATCACCGGCGTGACGGAAGTCTCGATCGCCGTGTGCAAATCGCCGTCGGAAAACACCGAGCTGGAACCGCGTCTGATCTCGCCGGAAGACGTCCTCATCAAGGACCTCGGCAAACCAGGGTGGGAGCGTCAAGCGCACTTCATTCTGGACGAACGATGCCCGGCCAGTCTGCTCTACATCGGCGAAGCGTACGTGAAGGGCGGTCAGTGGGCGAGCTACCCTCCGCACAAACATGACGACGACAATATGCCGGTCGAAGGCCTTCAGGAAGAGATCTACTACTACGAATTCGACAAACCGAGCGGATTCGGCATCCAGCGCGTCTACACGAAGGAAGGCGACATTGACGAAACCTACACAGTGAAGTCGGGCGATTTCGTTGAGATCCCGCGCGGATACCATCCGTTCTGCTGTGCGCCGGGGTACGACAGCTACTACCTCTGGATCATGGCGGGCGAAAACCGTGGCTTCCACATGACGACCGAGGAGGGGCACAAATGGCTGAACAACTGACGCTCTACCGCGTGACCGACCCGGAATTCAAACCCTACGGGCGCCTCATCGAGCCGGGGAAGACCTCACCCACTGCCGCGTCTGCCGTTTCCGCCGCGTCTGCCGTTTCCGCCGCGTCTGCCGTTTCCGCCGCGTCTGCCGTTTCCGCAGCGTCTGCCGTTTCCGCCCTGCTCGCCGAGGCCGCGAAGCTGGAAATGCCCGCGAACGGCGCGTCCTATCTGCCGTCGATGCCGGAGCTGGAATCTGCGGAAGCGATGGCGTACTTCACGGACGAGATCTACGGCGAGATGCCGATCCAGATCGGATGCTGCTGGGGACGAAACCGGCAGATGAACGCGCTGGAATGGCACCGCGATTCGGAGATCAACGTCGCAGTGACGGACTTCGTGCTGATCCTGGCGAAGCTGGACGATCTGGACGCAGACGGACGTCTCGATGCGAAAAAATGCCGAATGTTCGAGGTGAAGGCAGGTGAAACGGTCGAAATTTACGCAACGAGCCTCCATTTTTGCCCCTGCACGACGGATCCCGCGGGATTCTGCTGCGTCGTGGTCCTTCCAAAAGGAACGAACCTTCCGCTCGAAAAAACGCACGCAGATCCGCGTCTCTTCCGGAAGAACAAATGGCTCATCTGCCACGAATCGGCAGACGAACTGAAGTCCCGCGGCGCGGTTCTCGCCATCTACGGCGAAAACTGGACGCTTTAAGGCGAACCGGACCGTTTTGAGACGAAATTGGAAGGGGAGGCGGTCGTGTACCGTTTCCCCAAAATGAACGTAAATTTGAAAAAAAGAAAAGTTCCCAAGGATCCAGAAAATCCATGAGATACGTACTTGGAATCGATTTTGGCGGCGGTGCGAGCAAAGCGGTCCTGCTCGCGGAAGACGGACGGATCGCAGCGGTGAACACGGTCGAGTACCCGACATCCTACCCTCAGCCAGGCTATGCAGAGCAGGATCCGCGGGACTGGTACCGTGCAGCGTGCCGAACGATCGGCGAACTGCTTGAGAATTCCGGAGCGGATGCCTCGGAGATCGCGGCGGTCGCACTGGATGCCGCGACGCACACGGCCGTTCTGACGGATGAAAATTTCCAGGTCCTTCGGCCGGCGGTCTACTGGACGGATGCACGCAGTACGCAGGAAGTGCGCTTTCTTCGTGAAAAGTACCTCGACGTCATTGAACGCGAAGTGCTCCACCAGCCCGACACGATCTGGACGCTCCCTCAGCTTCTCTGGATCCGCGAGCATGAACCGGACGTTTGGAAAAAGACGCGCAGGATCCTCTTTGCGAAAGATTTCGTTCGGCATCAGCTGACGGGAGACCACGTGACGGACGTGATCGAGGCGCAGGGGTCGATGTTTTTCGATTCCTCGCGAATGGACTGGTCCGAGACGCTTTGCGGACTTTTGGGATCTTCGACGGATCCTTCGATGGATCCTTTGATGGATCCCGAGCTCCTCCCGAAACTGGTCCAGCCGTCCGACATTGCGGGCGAGATCACGCCGAAGGCTGCGAAAGAGACGGGACTGCGTGCGGGAACGCCCGTACTTTGCGGGACGACGGACACCGTGATGGAAGTTTTCGCCTCCGGGGCGGTCTCTCCTGGGCAGATGACCATCAAACTGGCGACTGCAGGCAGGATCTGTGTCGTGACGGACCGTGCGTACCCGAGCCGCAGTCTGATCAACTACTCGCACATCGTGCCGGGGCTTTGGTATCCGGGAACTGCGACGAAATCGTGTGCCGCGTCGTTTCGCTGGTTCCGAGACACTTTCGGCGGAGAATTTCAGGCACTCGCGGAGGCTGCGTCTGAGATCGCGCCGGGGTGCGAGGGACTCGTTTACCATCCGTACCTGAACGGCGAGCTGACTCCGTATGCCGACCCAAAACTCTGCGGAAGTTTCGTCGGAGTGCGTGCCGGCCACACGAAAGCGCATTTTACGCGGGCAGTTTTTGAGGGAGTCGCCTTTTCGATGCTGGACTGCTGCCGTGCGCTTGAGGAGATCCGGATCCCGCACGAAGAGACGGCCGTCGCGATCGGCGGTGGGGCGCAGAGTCCGGTCTGGCGTCAGATCCTCGCGGATGCGCTTGGCATGACGCTCCTCCAGAAGGAAAACACGGACTCGTCGCTAGGCTCGGCGATGCTCGCAGGAACGAAAGCCGGACTTTTTCCGTCTCTGGAAGAGGCTCTGAAAGTCTGCACGAAAGAAGTTTCCCGAACGTTTCCCGACCCGGAACGGACGGAACTGTACGCAGACCTTTTCCGCCGGTACAAAAAAATTCAGGAAGCTCTGGAGCCGATCTACCACGGAGAGTTTTGACGGAGGCAGAGGAACGGAGGCAGAGAAACTGCGGCAGAGAAACGGCGGCAGAGAAACTGCGGACCTGGAATGGGAAAAATGGAAAACGGAGGGGCAATGCTGCGGATCATCGTCTGCACAAAATTCATTCACGGTGAACTGAATCCGTTTGACGCCTCGGCGCTGGAGTGCGCGCTGGAATTCGCAGAAAGCCAAAGCGCAGAAAGCCAAAGCGCAGAGGACCAAAACGCAAAGAGTCTGGAAAAAGACGGCGTTTCTGCGGAGCTTTTCATTCTCGGGATGGGACCGATGACGTGGACGGAGCCGATGCGGAAACTCACGCGGCTTGGGAAGTCCGTGAAATTGCGGGCCGTACTGCTTTCTGACGCCGATTTTGCCGGAAGCGACACGCTGGCGACGAGCCGGATCTTGGCGGCTGGCGTTCGAAAACTCGAGGCGGAAAACGGACCGGCGGACTGGATCTTCTGCGGGCGTCAGACCATCGACGGCGACACTGCGCAGGTCGGACCGGAACTGGCGGCGCTTTTGGAGCGTGAACTGGCCGCCAACTGCCTGGAACTCCCGGAACTCACAGGATCCTTGCCGAACGGGTGTGCGTACATTCTGCGGACCCGCACAGGAATGGAGAGCGTCCAGACTCCGGCAGTCCTGACGTTTGAGCGGATCCGGGAACTGCGTTTTCCGTCGCTTCGCTCACGAGCCGGCGAGGTGGAAGTCCTTACGCGTTCCGAGCTTGGGATCCCGGCGGAACTTTGCGGGACTGCCGGATCGCCGACGCACGTTTTGCAGACTTTCAAAACTGAACGCGGACGGAGAAAGTGCCGGTGGATCACGCTGGAGGAACTTTGGCCGCTTTTGGAAACGCTCCGGGATCAGCCCGGCCGGATGGAACGCCAGATCGCAAAAGAGCTCGCGGAATTTCGTGAGGCAGAGCCTGAAAACGGACCGGGATCTGAGAGGCTGGACCGTTCACCATGCAGGAAAATGCCGAAAGTTTTTGCCGTGGGACGTGAGGCCGAGTCGGCGGCTCGAGAGATCGCGGAAGAGGTCGTTTTTCTGGAGAAGACGGACCCCCGCACGCTCGCGGAGGCCGTTCGCGACGCAGAGGCGGTCCTCTGGAATGCGGATCTCTGGGGAAGGAAAACGGCTCCGCAGACGGCAGCGCTGCTCGGAACGGGACTTTGCGCGGACTGCACGGCACTGGAAACGGACGGAGAAACGCTTTTCTTTTACCGGCCTGCGCATGGCGGAGACGTCCTTGCGAAGATCGTGTGCCGAACGCGCCCGCAAATGGGAACGGTACGGACGGCAGACTCCGATGCTCCCGACTTGATCCTCGCAGGAGGACGCGGAATTGCCGGAAACTGGGAGAAACTGAAAAAACTGGCGGAAAAACTGAACGCACTCCCCGCCGCGTCCCGTGCGCTGATCGATTCCGACGGCGTGCCGTACGAGTACCAGATCGGACTGACCGGCCGGTGCGTTTCGCCGAAGATCTACGTTTCGGTCGGGATCTCCGGGGCGGTTCAGCACACGTGCGCCATTGAAAACGCCGACGTCATCATCGCCGTTGGCCCTGACCGAAACGCACGGATCTTTGAGTACGCCGACTACGGGATCGAAGCGCGTGCCGAAGAACTTTGGGATCCCGCGGAAAAACAGAACGTTTGACTCGATCGACCAACCTAACCGACCAACCTAACCGACCAACCTAACCGACCAACCTAACCGACCAACCTAACCGACCAACCTAACCGACCAACTTAACCAACCAACCTGACCAACCAACCTAACCAACCATCATTCAAGGAGACTTTCATGAGCACATCCTCCAACGATCCGGATCAGCTCCGGGTAAAAGGCACCGTCATGTCCGACAAAGCGTACGGTACCCTGCTCTGCATTCTTTCGGACACGCTTTTCAGTGTGGTCTACATTTTCGTGCAGTTCATCAACCGCGGCTGGTTTCTTCAGGGCGAGACTTTCTCTCCCGACTGGCGCGGCGACTGGATCCTCTGCTTTAAAGAGTGGATCGCCGCAATGTTCGCGATCCCGATCTTCATCTATCTTTGGCGCACAGGCAAAACGTCCATTCCCGGCATCAAAGTCATCCTTGGGCTGATCGCGGCCGCGTTTTTCTGCGAGTACATCGGCATCGGACATCACGTGCTCGCGAATGACCTGATCGGCATGGCGCTCGGGCTTCCCGTCATTCGCACCATCACGATCTTAGGCTGTGCCATTTTCGGCGCCATTCTGCTTCGCGAAAAGATCACGCTGCTGAAACTGGGAATGATCTGCGTCCTGATCGCGGCCGTCTCGCTTTTCGGGTTCAGTAATTCGCTTGCGAAAAAAGCACAAGAAACCCCCGCCGCCGTCCCGGCCGTGACTGCCGACGCGGTTCCGGAAGTGAAAGCTGACGCGGTTCCGGAAGTGAAAGCTGACGCTAGCGTGAAGGCCGATGAGCATGAGAGCGGAGTCCAGTACGGCACGTTCCGCGTTCCGCTGGATGCACGGACGTTTGGTTTCCTTTGTGCGTTCATCACGGGGATGGGGTACGCGACTTACACGCTGATCCTGCGAGCGGTCATGAAAAAACCGGAAGTGAAAGAAGGCGAGGAAGCCCCCAAACCGGTCTCCGCGTACTTCGTGGTTTCGATGGTCTTTGGATTCGGCGGTCTTTTCGGCTTCATCGCGATGCTGAGTAAGATGCGGGCGGAAGGCACTCCTCTTTCGGCTCTCTGCACAGAAGTTCCTGCGGCATGCTGGCTGAGTATTTTGGCGGCGGGGATCCTGACGTTCTTCGCCTTTTACCTCAAGAATCTCTCCTACCGCTACGCCTCCGCGTCCAAGGCGGCCGCAATGTCGGTCCTTCAGGTCCTTTTGAATATTTTCGCCGGAATGCTCATTTTCAGCGAGCCGACCAATCCCATTTTCTGGGGAGGTGTCGTCCTGACGTTCCTGGGGATCCTCCTCGCAAGCCGAACGTCCTGACGGACTCCTGACAGACTCCTGACGGGCTCTTGACGGAGTGTGTTCCCGGCACACTGTGGGCGTTCCCCATTTCCGCCTCTTCGGGAGAAACTCGAAGATTTGGTCGAAATGCAGGATTTTTTGCGAAAATTTTAGAAAAAGTCTGTGATCTCACGCGGTTTTTCCTTGCGAAATCGCGGAGACGGAATATAATGGGCACAGTGTGGAATTCCGTTTTTGGTTTTTTCCGATTTGATTTCCAATTTTCATTTTTTCAAGGATTTACCTATGGCCAATCTTCCCGATTATGTCGCGATGGCGAAACCCAATCCGCTTTCCAATCGTGCCCCGTGGTGGACGAACACTGCGCAGACGCTCGCGGGCGTCATGCTCTGGGTCGGTTTCTGGAATGCGATCCCGAAGTCCGGCAACGGTGCTGCCGCCGGTCTGCTTTCCTGCGGTCTTGGGACTGCGATCGCCGCGCTGGTCCTCGCTGCGCTGCTCTGCCACCTTTTGTTCTACCTCATTCCGGGCAAACTCGGAATGCAAACCGGTCACCCGCTCTACATCGTGGGAACGAGCACCTACGGCGTGAACGGCGGGTTCCTGATGCCCGGTTTCCTCATGGGTGTCCTTCAGTTTGGATGGCTTGCCGTGAACAGCTGGTGGGCCGGCATCCTCCTCACCGCGCCGATTATGGGCTGTGAAGCGAGCGCGGAACAGGTCGTCAAGAATTATCCCGCGATGTTCTTCGGCATCTCAATCGGCTGGGCCGTTGTGGCGGCGTTCGTCGGTTTGAAGGGGATCAAGTACGTGGCCAAGATCGCGACCTTCTTCCCACTCATTCCGCTGACCATCCTGATCGTCATGTTCGCGAAAACTGCCGGCGGGCTTGGTGATTTTGATGCGTCCAAGATCGGTGTTGCCGCGGTCGCGGAACCGGCTGCCGTCGAAGCTCCGGCTGAAACTGCTCCGATCGCGTCCGAAGCGACTGCCGACGAAGCTGCTGCGGAAGCCGTTGCCGTGGAAACTGCTGCTCCGGCTGAACCCGCCGCGGAAGCCGTCGTCGTGGAAACTGCGGTTGCGGAACCCGCCGCGGAAGCAGCTGCTGAAAACGCGGTCGCAGAAACCGCTCCGGAAGCTGTCTCGGAAGCCGCAGTGGTGGAAGCTCCGGCTGCTCCGGCCGCGCCCCTTACCACGCTTGCCATCTTTAACCTGATGGGCGCGTACGTTCTTGGTTTCTTCGCGACTGCCGGTGCTGCCGGATGCGACATGGGTACGGCGAGCCGCGACGCGAAAGACGTTCGCTGGGGCGGTCTGGTCGGCGTTTTTGCTGCGACGGTCTTCTCCGGCACGATGGCTCTGGCTATTTACGCTGGCGCTTACGGTTCCGGTCTCGTTGGCTATGAAGTGCCGGTGAAAGAGACAACCACTCTGATGAACGCCATCATGGGCGACCAGATGGGGAACGTCTTCAACTTCCTGCTTGCCGTCGCGGCATTCCCGGCGGCGTGCTTCTCTTCCATGATCGCAGCGAACAGCTTCAAGACGACGCTGCCAAAAGTGAATCCGTTCATCTCCTGCGGTCTCGGAACGCTCGCGGCGATCATCCTGATCCTGACGCAGGTCGCCGGCGACTGTGAAGCGGTCTTCGGTACGATCGGTGCCTCCTTCGGTCCGATCTGCGGTGCCATCGCGGCGGATTACTTCCTCTCCGGCTGCAAATGGAACGGTCCGCGTGCCGGATTCAACCCGGCCGGGTGGATTTCCTGGTTCTTCGGTTTCTTCGTGGGTGCCTATCCGTTCTTCCAGTGGCTCTGCCCCTTGCTGCCGCAGGTCGCGATGCCGTGCCCGCCGCTGCTTGCGTTCCTGGTCGGTTTCGGACTTTATTTCATCCTCGCGTCCGTTGGTCTCCAGAGCCAAACGCTCGAAATGGAAACGGCTGTCGAAGACTAGATCCCAACCCAGAAGTTTTGCGGTCTCTCTGACTGCGTGAATCGAAAAGTTCTCCGGGAACGGGATCTTCCTAGGATTCTTAGGATCCTTAGAATTCCCTAGGATCCGCTAGGATCTCCCGGAGAGCTTGAACCGGTCTGGTTTCTTCGGAGAGCAGACCGGTTTTTATTTGTGTGTCTGACTCAAGAAAGGGGTGCGAAAATGAAAAACGAAACAGAAGATCGGTCGGAAGATGCTCCGGAAGTCTCGCCATTCAAACGCGATCTCACGGAAGGCGAAGAAGACCTTCGCGCAGCGTGGGCCGTCGGTTTTTCACGTGCGGGGGAGATCTCCGGCATCGGGATGCAGTTCATCCTTCCGACGCTGGCGGGATGGTGGCTCGATCAGAAACTCGGAACGGGACTCGTTTGTCTGGCGGTCGGCGGAGTGTGCGGCGGTCTGCTTTCGTTTTTCTCGCTCCTGCACCTGATCCGGCGTGACGCGGAGAAGAGGTGAAAGGATCTGACGCAGTTTGAACTGACGCAGTTTGATCTGACGCAGTTTGATCTGACGCAGTTTGAACTGACGCAGTTTGAACTGACGCAGTTTGATCTGACGCAGTTTGATCTGACGCAGTTTGATCTGACGCAGTTTGATCTGACGCAGTTTGATCTGACGCAGTTTGATCTGACGCAGTTTGAACTGACGCAGTTTGATCTGACGCAGTTTGATCCAGACGGTTCAATTCGGGCGGGCGTCCTTCCGTTTTTGGCTTCGTTCGTGCCGTGCGATCTGGATGGCGTTCCAAGTGTTGTGGCACATGATGTAAAGCGACGGTCCAAGCGCGATCGTGGGCGTGGCGTAAAGGAGGGCGACGAGGATCGTGAGGGAACAGTTTTTCTGTCCGAGCGCTTGACTGCATTCTCGGCCGAAGCGCTTTCCTCCGAGAAGATTTCCAGCCGTGAAATTCAGCACGCAGACCGTCAGCGCGATGAGGAAGACGGAGGGGATCGCATAAAGGACGCTCCGGTTTTCCAGCACACTGTGCGACATTTGCGAGCAGATCAGGATGATGAGACACTGCCAAAGGAGGAAGGAGAGATCCTGCGCTTTCCGTCCCCAATCCTGCGATCTTGGGTAAACGAGCCGGCACGCAAGCGCGAGAAACATCGGGAGCAGAACGACTCCGGAGACCTTTTTCAGGATGACCATCGACAGACCGGGCGTTTCGACTCCGTAGAAAAACGGGAAGAGGAACGGTATGCCGAAGGTGAAGCTCAGCGTCGTGAGCAGGAAGGCGAGGACGACGTACTCCATCTTTCCTTCCAGAAACGTCATGACCACCGGCGCGGCAGTCCCCGTCGGCGTGACGGCACAGAGAAACGCTGCCATGGCGTACTCCGTAGAAAGACCGAGCGCCTTGACCAGAAGGAAGGCGAGGCACGGAAAACCGAAATTCCAGGCCAGAAGAAGCAGGTGACTCCAATGGAGCGCGCGGAACGGTGCGCGGATCCGCACAAAAACGAAGAAGAGCATCGGCATGAGCAGATACGCGAAGTAACGCTCGGAAAATTCATGGAGAAACGGACAAAAACACCCTAGCGTAATGGAAAAAAAGAGTCCGTACGACCGAAAAAACGATTTGAACTGCGTCATGTGTCGAGTCTGGCTGCTTTGCGTCTAAATAAAAGGACGGTCCCCCGAAAAAAAACGGAGGACCGGGTCAGTTTTCAGCTTTCCGAAAAACTATTTTTCCGTGTGGAACGGCGTGGCCGGGAGACCTTCTTTCGAGTAGAGATTGAAGTCTTTTGGATTGTTCTGGAAGGCAAATCGGACGTACTTCGGAGCCGGGACTTCCTCGCAGGACAAAACGACGGTATCCGTGCCGACGAGTTCCGCTTTGGCCCACTTGAAGTTTTTGTCTTCTCCGGCGACGGCGAAGCAGTTCGGCGTACCATCGACGCATTCGATCCCTTTACGCTCCACGTTCTTCGCAACGACGAGACCGCTGCCCACATTGTTGAACTTCACGACCGCTTTCGCGCCGTCGAACGTGACGCTTTCCATCATCGGCGAGCAGAAGACGATGCCTTCCTTGCCGTAATCATTAGCGAGCGCCCAGCGTGCGAGACGGTTTCCGACGTCCCATTTATTGCGCGGGTGAATGTCCTTTTCCTCACCGATATCGATGGCGACGGCCTGACCGGTCTTCGGAACTTCCAGGCACATGGTCTGACCATTGCGCACGAAACCCCAACCCGCGCTGTTCGGATCGGCTTCATTCGCGCGGAAGTTGGCGAGCTGGACCCAATAGAACGGGACATCGCCCCAGATCTTGCGCCATTCAAGGATCATCGCCTTCTGCTTGAAGTAGTAGAATTCGCCTTCGCCCGCATTGGAGCAGCCCTGGTACCAGATGACCCCCTTCACGGTGTAGTTTTTCCACGGCGAGAGCATTGCATAGTACATTCCGCCGGCGTGACCGCGTCCGCACGGTTTCCCGGCCGCGAGGTCAGCGGTGCGCTGCTCGATGAGTTTTTTGCCCGGTTCGACCGTTTCCGGCACATTGTTCCAGCCTTCGTCCGGGATCCAGCTGTTGATGTTGCTTCCGCCCCAGTTGGAATCGATCAGGCCGATCGGAACATTCAGTTCTTTCGAGAGCTTCACGGCAAAATGGAAACCGCAGGCCGTGCAGTTTTTCTGGATGTTGTCTTTGCACATCTGCCAGCCGTCGGAATTGACGTTCAGGGAATCTTCCGCTTTCAGTTCATGCCGAATGCGGTTGAAGCGAATGAAACTGTAGTCGCCGGTGAATTCTTCTTCGGAGCAGGAGAGACGCGGCTGGCCCCAGGAGTTGAGCGGCTGTTCCATGTTCGACTGTCCGGAGCAGATCCAGACTTCGCCGACCACGACGTTTTTCAGTACGATCTCGTTAGACGCACCCTTCACAGTGAGGTCTTTTCCCTCGAATGTGCCGGGCATGGCAGGAAGCTGGACTTTCCAGCAGCCGGTATCGCACGCGGTGGTCTCGACGGTATTGCCGCTGAACGTGACGGTGACTTTCTCACCTGCGTCCGCCGAACCCCAAACGCAGACCGGTACGCCGCGCTGGAGAACCGCATTGTCGGTGAAGGCTTTCGTGAGTTTGACTTCGGCAAACGCCTGCGTCGTCAGGGTACCGATCATGGCTGCGGCCGAAAGAACGGAAAGCAGCGTCCATTGGGTGACTTTCATAAAAAAATCTCCTTTTAAGAGTGGAAAAAGGCAGGAAAATGCCAATGGCATTACGTTTTTTTTCTAATTTAGCACACTCTCAAGAAAAGTAAAGCCCCCGCCCCGGAAAAAAACAAAAAAACCTCAAAAACATCACGACGTACTGAGAAATTCTGATCTTGACACAAAAAGCAGTAAAAAACGGTCCAGCCGGGAACTGCGTACCAGTTTCACCACGGAATTTCACCACGGAATTTCACCACGGAATTTCACCACGGAATTTCACCACGGAATTTCACCACGGAATTTCACCACGGAATTTCACCACGGAATTTCACCACGGAATTTCACCACGGAATTCCACCACGGAATTTCACCACGGAATTTCACCACGGAAGACACTGAAGACACTGAAGACACTGAAAAGTTCACAGAAAGACACACAGAAAGGAAACGCGAAAAGCTCGAAAAAATGCGAAATTCACCAAAAGGCTCTTAAAAATATTTTCAATCTTTCGTGTCTTTTCGTGTTTTCCGTGAAATTCGTGTCAGGACACGTTCACTCCCTTTTTTTCTTTTTCTTTTTTCAGTGTGTTTCTGCGTTTCTTCTGCACACTCAGCGGTGAGATCGGAACTTGGATCGGTACGCACATTTCTATTCCTTAAATGCGTAAAAAGTTGTCTTTTGCGGTGCGTTCCCTCTTGAAATTTTCTGAAAATAAGTTAAAATAAAGTGAAAGGATCTTTACCCATTTCCCCATTTTTGAGAAAATTTTTCATGAAAAACGAACCTGAAAATATGCCGTCCGCCGATATGCAGACGAACTCTTTGAGCACGCTTGACTTGTTGACGCCGGAGGACGTGAATTACGATCCGGAGCAGTTTGCCCCGCTGGAACCTGGCTCTCTTTTTGGCGAGTTCCAAAATTACCGGCTTGAAAAGAAGCTCGGCGAGGGGGGAATGGGTCAGACTTGGCTGGCGACGAAGATCTCCGGCGGCGAGGAGGTCCAGCAGGTCGTCTGCAAGATCCTTTCCGACAGGATCCGCAAAAACGAGAATGCGATGAAAGAGGTCCAGCGCGTTTTTGAACTCACGAAGAAGGCCTTCCATCAAAACATCTGCCCGCTGTTGGGGATCGAGACAGACAAAAATTTCGGCAAGTTTCTCATCATGGCACACATCGAGAACGGGACGCTTGAAGACTGGTTTAAAGCACAGCCTGGATACGAAAACGGCCTGCCTCTTGAGAAACTCCTCCCCATCCTCTCGCCGATCGCGAAGGCTCTCGATTTCATTCATGAACTCGGCATCCTCCATCGGGACGTAAAGCCGCAAAACATCATGTTCCAGAAAATCGGACGGCATAACGTTCCCTGTCTGATCGATTTCGGCATCGCAGCCCGTATTCGTCAGGAGTGCGTGACGCAGGAAACGATGAATCTCAGCCGTTCCACGGACACTGTCGTGAATTCCTCTTCCGGAACGCCGGTCTACATGGCGCCGGAGCAGATGCAGAATTACCCGCAAAACGGACGCGCAGACCAGTACGCGCTCGCGATGGTCCTTTACGAGCTGACACACGGGAAACTTCCATTCTCAAACGAAAACGTCATTGCGATCGCCGTGAACAAAATGAGCCTTTCAGCCACCGCTCCGCATCTCTCCGACTCTGCCAAGGCGGTGCTGGATCGCGCACTTTCTTTCAAATCGGACGCTCGATTTTCCTCCTGCTCCGAGTTCCTCGCAACGCTGAAGGAAGCGCAGAAAAACGCCTCGCCACTCCCCGCTTCTGCTGCGCCGCCGTCTGCACCTGCCGCGCCGATCCCCCTGACGCTTGGAGGCAAAACTTCTCTCCGCGACGTTTTTCAAGGCATTTCGCCCTACTTTGCCTCGACTTCCGGCCGGGCGTCTGAACGTCATGCCGGCGAGCTGATGGTCCAGAAGGTCGGGGACATCAAGTACGCATTCCGATGGTGTCCCCCGGGCACGTTCACGAGAGGCGAAGATGAGAATGCACACAAAGTCACGCTGACGCATGGTTTCTGGATGCTCGAGACGCAGGTCACCCAGGCCATGTGGAAAAACGTGATGAAAAATGAACCGAGCTATTTCCCAGGAAGCCAGAATCCCGTGGAAAGAGTAAAATGGACGGACTGTCTGGAATTTTGCCGAAAACTATCCGCGAAACTAGGCTTGAAAGTCTTTCTTCCGACGGAGGCGCAGTGGGAGTACGCATGCCGTGCGGGAACGGAAGGCGATCATGCCGGCGTGCTGGGCAAGATGGCCTGGTACGGCACGAACAGCAAAAGTACGCATCCTGTCAAACAAAAAGAACCGAACGCCTGGAGTCTGTACGATATGCACGGAAACGTTTGGGAATGGTGCTGGGATCTGTACGGTGCGTACTTGCCAAACGATGTCTCTGACCCGCAGGGCCCAAATTGCGGGAAATACCGTGTCCGGCGCGGAGGAGGATGGAACTCGGACGCCAATGACTGCTGTTCCGCGTTCCGAAATTACTGTCCGGAAAATTATTACTTCAACAATTTGGGGCTCCGCATCCTGATTCCGGAACAGAACCGCTGAGCCCCCGCTCCGCTGCCAAACAAAAAACGCGTTCCTGCGTGTGCTGCTGGAACGCGTTTCTTTGTGTTTCTGAACGTTTCAAGAACGGCAGAAACGCCCGAGGATGAGGAAAAACGAGCGGATCACTTCTCCGGAGCTTCAGGGATCGAGGGATCCTTCAGGTACGATCCGCGCGGCTGACGGAGCAGGTACTTGTACGGCGAAGCATGGATGAAATGGCAATCGCTGCACTTCGTGCGCCAGTCGTCATTCACGACCGTGTTGGAGTGCTGAACGTCGATCTTCTCCGGAATGTGGCACTTGAAGCACGCATCCTGTGCACTCATGAGCGCACCGACTTCGATCTTGCCGTCCGCGTTCTTCTCCGTTTCGTGACACCGCATGCACGGATTCCGGCCTGGTTTCATATTATGAAGCCGGTAGACCATCCACTCCGACGGCCCGGCATGATCTTTTTCATTGCGTCCAAGGACGAACTCAAGCTCCTGGTCGCCGATCTTCAGCTTTTGCATTCCAATGTCGAGCCGAAGGATGCTCACGCGCACATCACCGCCGAAATTCGAGTCCCAACGCACCGGCTGTCCATTGTGGAGCACCTCTTCCGGACACTCGCCTTTCAGGATCAGCCAGAGTCGGCTCACGACCACGACGGAATCTCCATGCGGAGCGATGAGGAACGTTTTGTCCGAAAGCTGGACCGGCTTTGCATCGAACTTTTCATCTTCAGCCTCTTGTGCAGAGACGGACGAAACTCCCGACGGCGAAAACTGAAAAAGCGTCACGGCACACACTGCCGCAAAAAATACGGAAAAAATACGCGGAATATTTAGGGGCTGGAAATTTTTCATATTCACTCCTCACTTCTTTTTTAGCACGTGAAATTTTCTCTATTATACCTCAATTCCGCGAAATTTTCAAGGGGGAGAATCTTGTCCGGATACCATTTCTTCAAAAAACTCTGTTTTATTCAGCCCTTTCTTTAAAAAGAATCTTTAAAACGATCCATCTGCTAACGGCATACCTGTTCTGCCGCAGAAAGTTTACTGTAGAACACTGAAATCTAAACGCGAAATACACGAAAAATCAGATCTTACGAATGTTTTTTAAATTTTTTATGATCCATTTTGTGTTTTTTCGTGTTTTCCGTGAAATTCGAGTCAGACAACTTCCCTTTTTTCCCAAAAAAAACACAAAATTCCGGATTTCTACCTTCCCAGAAGAAGAAAAAAACGCTAAAATGGAGTCTTGATCGTCCAAGTGCGCGGCGTTTTGAACGTCACGGACCACATTTGTTCCTTTATGTTTCGCGGCTTGCCCATGCTTCCGAGGAAAAAACGTACACTTCAGTCCCCAAACCGCAAAAGTTTCCCGACGAATACGCTCGGAGTTCCCTCCCGCTGTTCGGTTTGCCGTTCGGTTTGCCGTTCTGCTTGCCGTTCGGCCTGCCGTTCTGCTTGCCGAGCGTCTTCCCGAGGCCATTTCGCGGCACGGATCGCCCGAATGTCGTCAGAGAGGCGCAAAACAGGTACTTTCCGTACCCGCACACCACATCCGCAGCCGCGAAAAACCGTCTCTTTTCTGCCTAGGCGTCCCGAGGAGTTTCGTCTCTCTTCCCCGTCCGCGTTTCCTCCGGAGGTCTCGCTTCCCGAACGCAGCGAACTGATGCAGACGCTCGAAGCGCTCCTCTTCATCACGCGCGAACCGCTCAGTTCCCGCCGGCTGGCGCAATTTGCTCAAATCGAAGACCTTTCGGAGATCCACGACGCGATACGCACACTGAACCATCTTTACGATGCCGGGCACAGTGCGTTCCGGATCTTGGAGTTTGCCCGAGGGTTTCAGCTCCGCACCCGTCCGCAGTTTACGCCTTGGCTGCGTCTTCTCTGTCGTCAGGGAGGAGTCGAGAATCAGGAAAACCCGGAGATCCGTCTTTCTCCTCCGGCGATGGAAACGCTCGCGATCATTGCGTACCGCGACGCAGCCGACACACCGGCGACACGTGCGGAGATCGAGGCGATACGCGGCGTTCAGTCCTGCATCGAGATCCTGCGTCAGCTTCTTGGAAAAGACCTGATCCGCATTGCCGGGCGCAGTTCAGAACTTGGGCGTCCGCGTCTCTACCGCACGACGAAAAAGTTTCTTGAAGTTTTCGGTCTCAAGACGCTCCGTCAGCTTCCGAAGATCGAATTCGAATCTGCCCCGCCTGCAGAAAGCGTCGGCACCTCCCCGGGTCCCGCAGTCAGCAGCAGCTCCATAAAAAAATCCTCTCAAAACTCGTAGAAAAAGCGGTCCATCCGGGAACTGCGTACGAGTTTCACCACGGAAAGGAAACACGAAAAACTCGAAAAAATGCGAAATCCACCCAAAGGCGATCAAAAATATTTGAAATCTTTCGCGTCTTTTCGGTTTTTTCGTGAAATTCGTATCAGGGCACGTTCACTCCCTTTTTTCTTCTTTTTCTTTCAGTGTGAGTCTGCGCCTCTTCTGTGCACTCCGTGGTGAGATCGGAGCCCCAAAAGCTGTCCCTGCCGCAGAGACAGCTTTTTCATTCTCGTTTTATTTGAGCGCCCGCAGACGTTCCGCAGCCTGTTCCGCCGTGATGTCCCGCTGCGGTTCACCCAGCATTTCGTAGCCGACCATGAATTTTTTCACGGTGGCACTTCGGAGAAGCGGCGGATAGAAATGCGCGTGCAGCGTCCAGTGAGCCGTATCCTGTACCTCGCCGAGCGGCCCCGGCGCACCATGCCAGCCCATCGAGTATGGGAATGACGTTTCAAACAGCCGGTCGTAGATCCCAAGAAATTCTTTCAGGATCGCGGCAAGCGAATTTCTCTGCGCGTCCGTCAGGTCCAGAATGCGCTGCGCGTCGAATTTCGGGAGCAAAAGCGTCTCAAACGGCCAAACCGCCCAGAATGGGACCAGAACGGCCCAGTCCGCATTTTCCGTCACGACGCGCTCCTGAAGCTCCAGCTCCTTTTCTAGATAGACCGACAAAAGCGTCCGTCCGTACTGCTCGAAAAAGGCCTTCTGATTGCGGTCTTCCGCCGCCGGTCCATTCGGAAGAGACGATGATGCCCAGATCTGACCGTGCGGGTGCGGATTCGAACACCCCATCGTCGCGCCTTTGTTCTCAAAGACCTGGACCCATCGGTACTTCTGAAGCAGTTCCTGCGTCTGCTCGGCCCAAACATCGACCACGTGCCGGATCTCTGAAACTTCCATCTGCGGAAGCGTCAGATCGTGACGCGGAGAGAAGCAAATGACGCGGCACTCACCGCGAACGCTCTCGCTGCGGAACAGCGGCGTGTCGGAGGCGCTTTTCACCGTGTCGTCCGTCTCTTTCAAAAGCGCGGAAAAATCGTTCTGGAACACGAATGTGGAATCGTATTTCGGATTTTTTGCCCCCTCCGCGCGCGTGTTGCCCGGACAGAGATAGCATTTCGGATCGTACTCCGGCCGGTCATTGGGCGCTGGACTTTCTTTCTGACCGAGCCACGGACGCTTACCGCGGTGCGGAGAGACCAAGACCCATTCGCCGCGAAGCGGATCAAATCGGCGATGCGGTTCGTTTCGGTGTTCTTCAGGCAAAATATTCATGAGCTCCTCCAGAATGAACAGGAAAATGAAAAACTATTTCTCTATACATTGTACTCATCCTGAAAAAAATTTCAAGTCCCCCACTCCCATTTCGAAAAAATTCGGTCCAAAATTTCAAAAGATATTTCCAAAAATTCTGGATCTTCGTTACACGCAGACGTCACGGAAAACGTTTCGTCTTCCGTTTCAGCGTACGTTCCAGCGTACGTTCCAGCGTGCGTTTCTGTAAGCTGCACGGCACAGGATCCGTTTCCTGTGCATTCACGTCCGTAGTGCTTCGCAAATGCGATCAGATCCAGAATATTTACGTGTGCGTCGCCGTTGAAATCGACTCTCTGCGCCTGTGCGTTTCCGGCCGTCTCTTTGCCGTACTGGTGCGCAAAGAGGATCAGGTCGCGGATCGCCGTTTTTCCGTCTCCGTTCAAGTCAAACCGGCAGACCGTCTCTGCGTTCTCGCCGAGCTCGCCGTCCGTTTCGCCGTCAGAAAACGCAGCCATCGGGGCCAGTTTGACGTACGTTTCAATGAACGGCACGCGAACCGTCGAGGCGGGGTAGTTCGTCAGATAGACTGGGTTTCCGTTTACGGTCTCCGCCTGATTTTCGTCCCACGCCAAGCCTGCAAAATGAAGGAGATCGAGGCTTTCTTCGGCGTTTTGCACCTTGGAGTCATCGGGATCCGAGATCAGGAGACCGACGTAGTATTCCAGAGAATCGGTCTCAAAAGTCGGATCGTAAACGAACCCCCAGCAGGTCACCGAGTGGCCGTCGTCGCGGACGCAGCCGCTCTGTGTGAGGTACCAGCCCATCGAAAGTCCGATCCCGTACCCGCCGCGAAGCGCATCCGTCATCTCTTCCAGATCGTCAACGGAACGCAGGAGATCGTACGAGAAGATCTCGCCACGGTCCACGGCATTTTGGAGCGCCTCGCTGTCCGCACAGAATCCGCCGGATCCCAGAGTCTCGAGCTGACTCCAAAGCGCATTTCCCTGCACGGGATACTCACCTGTCAAAAACCAGTCCAGACCGTAGAAAATGTGCCCGGCCGCATTTTCGAAATTCTCGCAGAAAACGTCAAAAATGGCGTCTTCATCCGAAAAAAGCCTTTCCCCCGTTTCCGAGTCCATGGGAAAACTCCCCCAACCGGTGAACTCCAGAAGATTCGCACTCGCAGCCGCCCAGCACATCGCGGAATCATCGGGATCTCCGAGTTCTTTCTCCGCATCCGGAAAATTTCCTGAAAAACCGTCCAAAAAAGATGCCGTTTCCTCTTTAGAAACCAGCTCCTTGAGTGCCGTGACGTCTTCCGCCTGCAGTCCCGTCAGAAAAACGAACTGCGCGGCGCTCCCCGGAAGCGGAAACTCTACCGAATAGGATCCGCCGTCAAGCGGCGTGACGCAAAAAGACGATTCGTCCTGCGTTTCCAAAACCGACACGCCTTTCGTTTCCAAAACCGCTCCGGAGACCGTCTCCAGCCTCTCTGCACAGTTCGTTTCTTCTGCAGAGAGCGCACACACCGTCAGTTCCGGCAATGCGTCGGCACACCAGCTCCAGTTGCCCGGAATTTCAGGTGCCGTGAATGCTGCCGAAGCCGCAAACACATCGGAAACCGCCGGTTCGCACGCTCCGAAAAGGGGGAGTGCAGAGAGAAGCGTACGTGCTTCCAGAAGTTCTGCCCCGATCTTCTGTTTCATCAAAACTCGCCTTTACCTTTCTACTTCTAGTTCATTCGAAACTGCGTACCCGTTCGTACCGCAATTTCTGCCTCTAAAAATACAAAAAAACGTTCCCGACACGAATTTCACGAAAAATGCGGCAAGCACACGAAATGGATCTTAAAAAATTTTTAAAATCATTTCGTGAAATTCGTGCTTTTCGTGCTTTTCGTGGTTAAAATTTGGCTAAAGGGCCCACGCGCGGCGACATGACGGGCAGCCAGTTTGGGAGGCGTCGCGTCTCGCGTCGCTTTTGGGAGGCGTCGCGTCTCGCGTCGCTTTTGGGAGGCGTCGCGTCTCGCGTCGCTTTTAGGAGGCGTCGCGTCTCGCATCGTTTTTGGGATGCGGTGCGTCTCGCATCGCTTTTGGG
>JAFQOH010000124.1:0-10655 GCA_017403345.1 Thermoguttaceae bacterium | reverse complement strand
CTGGAACAAAAACATGACCTATACCGGGGCACTCACCGGTTCCGGAAAACTGGAAGTCCTCTCCGATTCCGGCTGGGTCATCATGGGAACCACGTCTGACGATACCTTTACCGGCGACGTTCAGTGCAACTGGGGAAGCACCTCTTCCATGGGAAAAATGCGTCTCGCGGCGGAACAGCCATTCGGCGCGAACGCGGGGACCGGATACTTTTACGGTCAGCTCGACATGAACGGCTACTCGCAGGCGTTCAAGGGACTGTACAGCAATACGGACGGTTCTACGCTTAAGGGACAGATCTTCAATAATACCGACAAATTGTCGACGCTAACTTTGAATATTACAGGCAAAGACCTGACCTACCAAGGCAAGATCGACGGCAATATCGAGCTGATCGTCAACGCGGATGGTGAGGGAAAACAGACGCTCAACAACAATGCCAGTACCTTTACCGGCAACATCGTCATCAACGGCGGAACGCTCGTAACGACCAAATCGCATACCGGCACAACTTCTGCATTGGGCGCGATCAGTACAGAGGGCGGCAGGACCATTACCGTTAATGCGGGGGCTGAACTCTCTTTCGGAGTCAATGATACGCTCGGAGGCTGCGATTCCACGAATACCTACGATGATAACCGGGTAACGCTGATCATCAACGGCGGAAAGCTCTCCGGCACGGGAAATAACGCGCTCTACAACGCGACTTTCCAGAACGGCGCGGAACTGTACAGCAACGACTGCCGAGATGTCTGGCGTTCCTTCTGGTTCAAGGGAACGACGAACGTTTCGTTCGCCGGTGACGGTTCCGCCGCGGAAAAGCCCGTGAATTTCAATGGCGTGCCGGAAGCCATCGTGGTTCCGGACAACGCGGTGTTTAACGTCGATGACATTACGAAAAACACGGCCTCCGACCTGATTGTGAACGTCACCATGGGCAACAAAAGCTCTGGACTCATCACAACGAACTCCCTGACCAAAACGGGAGCAGGGACCATGGAACTTACGTCCGCCAACTCGTACGACGGCGGAACGGCGGTCTCCGGGGGAACGCTGAAACTCACCGGTGCCGGAACTTTGGGCACGGGTGCCGTCGCGGTCAATGATGCCGGCACGCTGGAGGTCGCGTACGAGGATCCGGCGAAGGATCTGGACATTTCGTCCCTCACGCTGGCCGAGGGAGGTACCTTCAAACTGACCTCCGGTACGGCCTCCATTGACGAAGCGCTCACGGCAGAGGCTGGGGCACAGTTCATTTTTGAGCTTGGCGGAACGGCAGACAGCAGCCTTCTCCTCTCGAGCGGCAGCACGATGGATATTTCCGAAAACGCGGTCCTCGAGCTTCTCATGCTTGACGGCGCTTCGGGAACGTACACGCTCATTGAGGCGGAAGACGGCCTTGGCGATTACACGGACGCCGCGTTCTGGACGGATCTTCTGACCACGGAAAGCGACTACTTTTGGGATCTTTCCATCGTTGGAAACTCCCTTCTGGCAACTGTCGACTCGAATGCCGTTCCGGAACCCGCAACGTGGGCACTGCTGATCTTCGGCGCGTTCGGAGTTTATTGGGTCCGCCGGAAGAAGTAAAAACTTCGCGCAAGACGGAAAAAATCACGGGGACGGCCTTTCTGTTCATGGAAGCGCCGTCTTTTTTGTTAATTAGCAAGCGGTGTGTCATGCTGGCCCTACCGTTATGGTAATGTTCATTCTCAAACCTATCTCTGCCTTCTTTGCATCACATTTTTTTACCCCAAACCTCAAAATCGGTATTTCGTAGGACTTTTTTTAAAAAATTTGTCTACCTCACGCAAAACTCCTTGACAATTTAGTTTCCCTATGTTACAATCTTATTTTCAGATGTGATAACTTTCATTTGAAAACGAGAGGTTTTAGTGGTTGACTGTGGCCTTAGATTAAAAAGAAAGTCAGAATGAAAACGAAAGCCGTTCTTTGGGGAGTGTTTATGGCTCTTGCCGGTGTTACGCAGGCGGCCGTAACGTGGAACGCGGATCCGGTCGATTCCAATTTGGCGAATGTTGCGAACTGGTCGGGAAATCCGGCTGGACAGGAAGCCAAATTTCAGGGGACCAACTCGCCATCCGCTGTACTTTCCAGTGAATTTTCACTGAAGAACCTGTTTGTTGCTCATGATAGAAATACGACGGGTACGCTTGAGCTTCGGGATGGTGCGAAACTGACGCTCGGCAATCTTTTCTACGTCGGAGCCAGCGGCACAGGAACAGTAAACATTACCGGCGGTTCTCTGAGTGCCAATCAGGGCTGGATCGCGGATGCTGCAAGCGGAAACGCAGAGTTGAATCTCTCCGGCGGCTCGATGAATTTCAGCGATGCGCTCATAATCGGAACACGCGGTACGGCAGTTGTGAACATTTCCGGCGGTGCGCTGGATACTAAAACGCTGACGGTTGCCGGCAGTTATGCCGACAGCAGCCGCGGAACGGCAAATCAGTCCGGCGGTACCGTCACGGTTACGGATACGCTAAGGTTTGGAACCAGCGGCTCCAAAGGTGTCGGTACCTACAATCTCTCCGGCGGAAAACTTGTTGCTCCGACCGTGAGGTACGGCAACACCAACACGACGGCGTCGTTCCGCATCAGCGGGACTGGCGAAGCGGTCATTTCCGGCGCGGTTGCCGTCCCGACGACGCTTTCCGGCGGAACGCTGACGGCCGGTTCCATTACGAATACGCTCACGCAAACCGGCGGTCTGCTCACTCCCGGAGGAGTCGGCGCGTTCGGTACGACGACCATCACGGGGAAATATCTTGCCGAGCTGACGAACGTCGCCCGGAGCAAACCGACTTCCCAGGTCAGTCTCTATGAGAATGGAACGCGATTCTTTCCATATGAAGTTGTTGACGGCAACACCGGAAACTTCAACCATACGGACCCAAGCAGCGGGAAAAATCAGTGGTGGCAGGTCATGTTCTCCGAGAACGACATGCCGATCGAATCCGTCAAGCTCTACAATCGGAATCTGGATGGTTCCACGGCGAGACGTCTGACGGATAACGGCTGCGGTTTCCACTTTGAACTTTACTCCGGGACGCTGGAAAATCCGGGTGAAATGATCGGGAAGAGCGAAACGTACACGGCCGAGACCTGGTCGCAGGGAAAAGAACTGCCGCTGGATTTTGCGGAAAACGGAAATATTCTGCGTGTCGTGCGTGATTTTCCGGACGGATATAATCCTGCTTCGGCTGAACTGGTGCTGAGCCTCGCGGAAGTCGAGATCTACGCCGGGGCCGGGATCCAGATGGATATTGCGGCAGACGGACTTGCCGATAAGATCCTCATTGGCGACGGCGGTTCGATGGACATCACCAATACGTACCTGGACATCATGATCGACGACATTTCGGCAGTCGCGCCCGGCACGGAGTGGACGCTTTTCGAGACATCCGGCAACGGAACGCTGACCGGTGATTTCCTCTCCGTCACCCTCAATGACGCGGTTCTTGGCAATGGGTGGGCATTTGCCGACGGCATTCTCTCCTTCAACGGTACGAATGATGCAGTCCCTGAACCCGGCACGATGGTCCTCCTTGCTCTCGGACTTGGCGGACTGTTCCTCATGAGACGGAAACGCTAGGGAACGCCGGAGCTTTCATTCAAACAGACGCGGGATCTTCTTCAATGAGGGCGGTTCCGCGTTTTTTTATGGACCTGCGGTCTGTTTTTCCCGTTCATTCGTTTTAAATGGCACATTCTGCGTTCTTTTCTGGAAAATTTCAGGAAATTTCAGGAAATTTCAGGAAATTTCAGAGCTTTTCAAGAAAAAACCTCGAGTTGGCATGACGCGGAATGGCCCATCCGAAAACTCGGCAGACACTTCCACTGAAATCCATCATTTCACCAACCCTTTATTTTACAGATAGATACATGAGAAATAGAGTTTATTTATTTTTGTTTTTTGTTTTTGCGTTTTTGTGTCCATTGGCTCAGGCAGAGGATCTGCCAGGGAGTGCGTCAAAGGAACGTCTGACATTCCCGATCCTTTTCGCGGCACGGCACAATTACCAGTCTACGCACATTTACGACACGTTCTATCATTGGCGGCAGGACAGACGCTGGCGGCCGATCAAAAATCCGGGAACCAGCGGCATCTATATTCTTGAGAATCCCGCTGATCCTCCGGAAAAACACCGAGTCCGAGCGGTCATCGATCCCACGACGACGCCGACGCTGGGAGACGGGAACTATTCTGACCCGGAATTGTCGTACGACGCAAAAACGATCCTTTTCACGTACAAGGGCTCGCCGAACGGAAACACCGTCATCTATAAGATCAATGTGGACGGGACAGGTCTGACGCAGCTGACGGATCTGGATGACCACGGCAATCCGTATAAAGGGAACTATTCCGGACACCATGATCTTGCACCTGCCTGGCTGCCGGACGGAAGGATCGTTTTCACTTCTACCCGATACAGCGGGCTTGTCCCGTGCTTTAATACCGGCGTCACGATCCTGCACGTCATGAACGCGGACGGCTCGGACATCCACGCGATCTCCGTCAACGGGGAAACGGAATTCGATCCGACGGTCCTTCCAGACGGGAGGATCCTCTTCTGCCGCTGGGAATACGTCGATAAAAACGCGCTTGTCATTCAAAGTCTCTGGTCTGTTTATCCGGACGGAGCGGAAGAGACTGCCTATTTTGCCAACAATTTGGCCTACCCTAACGCGATCCTGCAGGCGCGTCCCGTGCCAGGTGAAGACACACTCGTCGTCGGTGCCCTTACCCGGCATCAGCCTTACCCGCGCGGTTCGATCGCCATGATCGACATTTCCAAGGGGATCCAGAATTCCGCGTCTGGAAAAAACGATATCAACTCGATCTTTAATTTTGAACACCCTGAAAACCCGACCTGCGACCTAGGGCAGTCGTGCGACCCGTGGGCTTTGGATAAAAATGTCGTGATGTACTCCGGCCAAATGGACAATCCGACCAACGGTGGAGAATTCAACTCCATCCTCCTGATCGACAGGTCCGGCAAGCGGGTCGAGGTCTACTCACGGCCGGATATCGACATCCACAATCCGACACCGCTCGTCCCGCGTCCTGTTCCGCCGATCCTTCCCGACAAAACGGACCGAAGCCAGACGGAGGGGAGTTTCTTCGTCACGGACGTTTACGAGGGCCTGAAAGGAGTGGAACGCGGTACGGTGAAGTGGCTGCGCGTTGTGGAGGAGACATCCCGCGTCAGTGCGTCGCCTGGTCCGACGTACTGGAATCAGCGTTTCTCAACGTCCGCGGCTTTGGCCTGGACACCGAAGATCTACCACGGCATCGTGCCGGTCTGCGAAGACGGAAGCGTCAGTTTTACCGCACCGTCCGGACGCGCGATCTATTTCCAGCTTTTGGATCAGGATTACCGTCTCGTTCGCTCGATGCGCACGTTCATCCAGGCGGCTCCGGGGACTGCGAGAAGCTGTACCGGCTGCCATGAGTACGGTCCGCCGACGGGAAAGGCTGGGCCGCTGAAAATGGCGGCAAAACGTCCTCCGATAGTGCCGCAGGATGAATCGTGGGGAAGCGGTTATATGGACTATCCGTCGATGGTCCAGCCGATTTTCGACCGGAAATGTGTCCGCTGTCATGGCGGTGACGAAGGGATCGCCGGGGGGCTGGATCTTTCCGGATCGCCGACGCAGCTTTTCAACATCAGTTACGAGAACCTCGTTGCCCGGCGAGAGAAAATGTACCATGTCGACCTGATCTCCGCGATCTGCTGCGCGAATCCGACGTCGTACTGGTCCACAAAGATCTTCGATCCGTACACGCACGGTTCCGGAGCGGCGCCGCTGGCGGAAAGGCTCCTTAACGACCCGACGCACAAGGACCTTCTGACGAGGGAGGAAAAAGAGCTTCTCTTTACTTGGATCGACACGAACGGTCTCTATTTTGGCACGTGGAACTACACGCAGTCCGGACCGTTCCTCGTCGGGTGGCAGGAAACCGTCGACCGCATTCGCGAGGTGATGCGGAACTCCAGCTGCGCGGATTGCCATGCGGACGAAAACGGCAATATCGTCCGATTTGAGGATGACTGGATCAACTTCGAGCGTCCGGAATACAGCCGCGTGCTGCGTGCTCCGATGGCGAAAAAAGAGGGAACGCTGGGGATCGCTGCATGCCGGAATCGCAAATTCGAGCAGGATTACCGACGTTTGGGGCTGCTCAAGTACAAATTCCGCGACACGTACCCGGTCGATCTCGACAAACTGCCGACGCAGACCTGGAAACCTGTTGCGGGCGAAAATGACGGTTCCGGTGCCCCAGTCGTGTCGATCGAGTCCGCGGAAGACCCCGTTTACCAGCAGCTCCTCTCGATCATTCAGAGGACGCGGCGTTACATTTACGCTTCGCCCCGCATCGACATGAAGAACGCGCACGAGATCCGGAAAGATTGGGTCCAGGAAGGCCGTTCCCGTCAGGCGATCCCAATGCCGATCCCGGAAGAACCGCCGAAAATCAGCCTGACGCTTACCGAGAAAGGACTGCCGAAACTCACCTGGCCGAACGACAAACGGGTCATTGGCCTGATCGCGCAGATCCATCGCGGAACGAAACCAGAGTTTGAGATCGGTGATCAAACGCGGATCGGCACGACGGAGACGAACTGTTTCGTGGACTTTGATGCGCCGGTCGGAGAGAATTTCTATGCGGTCGTTTTTGTGTGCGACCCGGCGAAAACGTGCGGAACGTGCCATGTGGACAGCACGCTCGCGAAAGAACTGGACGCGCTAGGGCAGGGGATCGTTCCGGAACGCCGAGCTATGGAGAACCGCTGCCCGCTCTCGATGTTCCAGCCGAAAAAAGGCGCGCCGGTTTATCTCGGATCCGTGAACGTGCCGAAACGAGATGAAGCGGAAAAGAAGCTGCAGACGTCGGTCTTCACCTCCACGGCATCCTATCATCTGGTGAATGGTTACCTGACGTCTCCGATCGACGGAATGGACGCCAACGCGGACGGGGAACTCTCGATCTCGTTCGACGTGAAATGCGAGCCGTCGGGCAAGTGGGCGGTCCCGCTTTCCTACGGGCACTGGGATCGCGGCTGGTTCATCCAGAATTTTGAAGGCGTGTGGCGTTTTCGTATTGGAAACATCAACTGCGACTCCAAACAGCCGATCCCGATGGGGAAATGGGTCCATCTTGAAGCAGTTCTGAAGAACGGCGAAGCGAAAATCTATCAGGACGGCGAAGAGATCGCCTCCGCGAAGCTCAACGCTCCACCGCGTCTGTGGCTCGGCGACCTGTTCATCGGGCAGTACGCACTTACGCAGAAACCGGAGTACCAATTCAATGGCGTGATCCGGAATCTGAAGATCGAATCCGTCCGGGAAGCCGATTAAACCGCGACACCTGGTGCAGTCTGAAAAAATCGTCCATCGCCCCGTGATCGAGATTTGCGGGACGATGGACGACGCTTACGGAAGCCGTTCCTCCGTGTTTTATCCCTACAATTTTACCATTTTCTCAAATTTCTGCCAAATTTTCATCTTTTTTTTTCCAAAAGTCAGCAAATTTTAAAATTCTGCGTATAATATTGGAATATTAAGAATTTTTGCGTTGATTTTTATGAGGTTAAAATGTGTGCGTTTGTCAATAAACACCATATCCGCAATCCCCGCGCTTTGGCTTCATTCGGTGCCGCTCTTTCCGTGCTCCTCGGCACTGCGGTTCCTGTAAGTGCGGACCTGGTCGCCTACTGGACGTTCAATGATTATGCAGACGGTACGCTGCTTTCCGCAACACAGGACTCTTCCGGAAATGGTTATACCGTCACGAATGTCGGTACGGCAAGTTATGCACCTCACATTTCAGATACCGACCCGCTTTACGGTAATCATCTTGCCCGAGATGGGGCAACCGTCGAATCCAAGAGCAACTGCAACATAACATCTGCCGGGGTCTATTCCAACAACATGACCATTTCCTTCTGGGGAACCCAGCCAACGACGAACTGGCGGAATTACCTTACGCTGAGAACAGGATCGACTGGTGAAGAATTCCAGTTTCAGAAGGCAAATAACGGACTCATTGTTTATAAGTCGAACAACAAAAATCAAAACGCGATCAATATGGTCGGCAGCAGCAGTCTGGATCTTGGCTCGGACTGGCATCATTTTGTCGTTACGGTCGATTCCGCCGCGCAAAAGGCATACATGTACATTGACGGAGAGCTGATCAATGAAAAGGAATGGACCCATGCAGAGCAGATCACGAACCTGACTTTCAATGGTGCGTGGAATTTCGGGGGACGCGGCAGCGATGCGAATCTTGACGAAGTCCAGATCTACGATCAGGCGATGACTGCCGAACAGGTAAAGTATCTGTACAACAACCCGTCGCTCTATCATGCGGCAGTCTATCAGCGGAACGTATCCGGCAGCGGAAACTGGTCGGATGCGCTCTGGAACGCTAATGGACTGACCGGTCAGGCATTTGCCAATTCCTCCGCTGTCAAACTGACCGCCTCAAATTCTCCCACACTGACCCTGGATCAGGCGGTTACGGTCAACTCGCTTGATTTTAACGGCTCGATGACTATCAGCGGTACGAATGACATCACATTCAACGGTGAAAAGCTGATCAACGTCGCCAATGCTGCCGACATGGTCACCATTAACGTTCCGATCAATACGCTTTATGACAACAGCCTGACCAAGACCGGCGCGGGAACGCTGACAGTTTCCAGCGCGAATACGTACACCGGCGGAACGGTGATCAACGCGGGAACGCTCTCGATCTCCAACACGACGGCTCTCGGAACGGGAAAGATCACGCTCAACGGCGGGACTCTCAACGCTTCAGCGGCTGGAAGCGGAAAAACATTCGCGTACGATGTGGAAGTCGGCGAAAACGGCGGCGCGATCACCGTAGCGGGCGGCAGCTACTCTTCCTTCGCCTCTCTGAGCGGTTCTGGCGCCTTGACGACAAGAGGCTACGTGAGTTTTGGCGGAAACGGCGGCTATGATGGTCATCTGACCGTTGCGGACGGGTACACGCGCGTGAGTGAAGGGGCGTTCGGAAACTTTGACGCGACCGTGACCGGACAGCTTTGCATTCAGACCGACGGAACGCTCCGCGTCGGCAAACTCAACGGTACGGGAATAGTTTTCGCCACGAAAGCGGGGAATGTTCTGGAACTCGGCGCGGGAACCGAGAGCACGGATACCGCCAATTTCTCCGGAACGATCCGTGGAAACGGAAACGATTCGAAAAACCTGACGATCAAAAAAGTCGGTGCCGGAACGCAGACCCTCTCCCGTACGGGCTATCTTTTTGGGGGAACGAATAATTCGTTCGTGGAAGTCGTCGTCGACGAAGGCCGACTGATCGTCGATGCCGTTCACAGCGTTTTCACGACGGAAAACACGAAAGGCTTCTTCCACTGTCCCATCACGATCAACGAAGGCGGAACGCTAGAGTACGTGCGTGCCTGGACGACCTCGCCGAATGTCGCTTTGACGCTCAATGGTGGAACGCTCCAGCTGGACAAATCGCAGTATCTCAATCAGCTCACCTTCAACGGAGGGACCGTCACGCAGTCTGGGGCAGGCGAGACTCCTCTGCGCGCGGGATACGTCGGGACGGGCGTCTGGAACGTGACGGGCGGAAACTCGGTCATTGAGACTGGGATCGGAATCGTCAAAAATGGAAACCACACGACGTTCACGCTCAATATAGCGGACGGCGCGTCGCTGGAAATGAAGCGGAATATCGTTGGTCTTTCCAGTCATCCAGGCTCTGCCGTGAACGTGAACGGAACCGGAGCGAACGGAACGGGAATTCTGAAACTCTACTCTGGTTCCGGTTTGCCGAAAGTGGCCGGTCTGGGAACGGTGACGTTCAACAACGCGGACGTTCAGGTCAACGGCGGGATGGAAACGTGGTCCGGAGACGGATTTTTCAGCAATGAGGTCATCCTGACGAATGCCGACCTGAACGTGAACCCCGACGCAGGCAAGACGATCCGGCTCGACCGCAAGATCTCCGGAAACGGAACCCTCACGAAGACCGGTGAAGGGACGCTGATGCTCGATACTGCGAACGGTTTTGCGGTTTCCAGCCTGAACGTGAACGCCGGGCGAGTGAACGCGGCCGGCAGCGTGACGGGCGATCTCGCCATCGCGGAAGGCGCGAGTTTCTCGCCGGGCGACGGAGTCGGGACGCTGACGCTTGAGGGAAATTTCACTGCTGACACCGGCGCGCAACTCGTGTTTGAGCTTAGCGCGGACTCCTCCGATCTTCTGGTCCTCTCAAGCGGCAGTACGCTGGATATTTCGGACGACGCGGTCCTCGAACTCCTTTTCACCGGAGATGCCCCTGGTTCGGCCTACACGCTGATCGAGGCGGAGGACGGCCTTGGCGAGTATGCTGACGCGGCCTTCTGGACGAGTATTCTTTCGGAATCCAGCGCGGAAAACTGGCATCTCGCGGTCGTCGGCAACACGGTGCAGGCCCTTGTCGGCGCGTCGGATGCCGTTCCGGAACCCGCAACGTGGACGCTCCTGATCCTTGGCGCGTCTGGACTGTATTGCGTCAGGAGAAGGAACCGCAAATAATCGTCCGGTAGACTAGAACCTCGTTTTGCCATGCCGAAAGAATTTCGCCGACTTG
>JAFQOH010000123.1:0-28218 GCA_017403345.1 Thermoguttaceae bacterium | reverse complement strand
GTTGAGGTTTTTGGCTAAAGGTCCCACGCGCGGCGACACTCTGCTTGAAAAGCGACGCGAGACGCGCCGCCTCCCAAAAGCGACGCGAGACGCACCGCATCCTAGAAGCGACGCGAGACGCGACGCCTCCCAAACTGGCTGCCCGTCATGTTGCCGCGCGTGGGACCTTTAGCTAAATTTTAACCACGAAAATCACGAAAACAGTTTAAAAAGTTCTTGAAGAGGGAGTCTGAGGGAGGAACAACTTTCAAGATGTTCCTTCCTCACGGCCGCGGTCTCTTCACGGGCAGCCAGATCTTTGCCCGAAGGGTAAGATCGTGCGTGGGACCTTTAGCCAAATTTTAAACACGAAAAGCACGAAAAGCACAAAAAACGAATTTTACAAAATGATTTTAAAATATTTCAAGATCCATTTTGTGTGATTTTGTATTTTTCGTGAAATTCGCGTCAGGAAATTTTCCCATTCTTTTCAGTATGTTTCCGTGCATTTTTTTGTGATTTTAGCGCTAAAATCCCTGTGAGTCTGCCAGATAAATCGAAAAAAGGAGAGAATATTTTGAAAAAATCGTGTCTTTCAAAGCTGGAACCATCATTCCGCATGAGCGTTTCTGCCGTTTCCGTATTGGAAATGCTTCTCTTCTGCGCATTCCTCATACTGACGGGATGCGGAGAAAAAACGCACGGGCCCCGAACTTCCGCAGATCCGGAAAAAGGATCTTCCGTCCCGCAGCGTGTCGTTTCGCTCTCGCCGGCGATGACCGAAATGATGTACGCACTAGGACTGGAAAACCATCTCATCGGCGTGACAGACCACTGCAAATACCCGCCCGAAGCGCAGACAAAACCGACCGTCGGAACGATCTTCGCGCCGAATCTTGAAAAAATCGCGGCACTCCGTCCGGACTGCGTGCTGATGACCTGCCGACAGCCGGATAAAGAGGCGCAGATGCGCAGTTTCGGCTGGGATCCGCTGCCGATGCACGACGAGACGCTGGACGACGTCTTCACCGGGATCGAGACGCTCGGAAAACGCTTCCAGGTCCACGAACGAGCGGAAAAACTTAACGATTCTCTCAAGGAACGCCTGCGCGTGATTCAGGAACGGACGCGGACGCTGCCGAAACTGCGTGTTCTGCTCGTCGTGAGCCGAAATTACGCCTCTGGACAGCTTGAAGACGTTTACGCTGCGGGACACGACGGACTCTGCGAGCCGCTTCTGGATCTCGCGGGCGGAAAAAATGCTTACGAAGGGAACTCGCCATACCCGAAGATCGCGCAGGAGGGGATCATTGCGATGGATCCGGATGTGATCCTTGAGATCGTTCCGGACAGCACAGCCGCAGAGCAGACGAAAGAGTCTCTTGACCGCGCGTGGCAGACGCTCCCGATGCTCTCAGCCGTCCGCACAGGGCGCATTTACCGCATTCCGGAATCCACAGCCGCCCTCATTCCCGGCCCCTCCCTCGTTCTCTGGACCGAAATGACCGCCGAGATCCTTGAAGCCGCAAGAGAAAAAACACTGCAAGGAAAAACAAATATTTCAACATAAAACAAACAAAAAAACAGAATTTTGCACACACCCCCATTGACACGATGGAGTGTTTTGATATAATTTGTTCTAGTTAACGATTTTAAATTCGTTAGTAAACGATTCTAAAACAGACTGAATGTTTTGGCGTCACGATTCCAATAAACAATCGAAATTTAAACACTTGAAGTAGGAGCAGAAAATGAGAAAATTTTGCACAAAGTGTGAGGCCGTTAAAACGATCAAAGAAAACGTTTGCCCTCAATGCGGCTCGGTTTTGGAAAGAGATCTTACCGATGATTACTACTGCTCGATCGGCTGGCTCCTGGTCAAATTGGTCTTACTGTTCATTGTCATGATGGGGATCATAATATGCATGATGACCAGCATGGGCCTAGAGGTGTTTGAAAAATGGAAGTATATTTTCATTGCCGTGAGTGTTGGTGTGGCCTCGTTCTTGAGCAATCAGCGTATAGCCGGGCTGAAACAAAAAGCGATATTGGAAAAGCAGGAAAACCGCACAAAATAGCGTGCTGTACTGTCATAAAAAATGGAGTTTTCGATTATTTATGAAAGGGTGTGAAATATGAAATACGCTGGAAAAATCATGTTTTTCCTTTTGGTCATCGCAAGCGTAATGGTTTTGGCTTTTATGCCTCTGTCTCAGGTTTCTGCCAAACCGCTGACGAAGGAAGAGGCGGTCAAATACGGAAAAGAAATTGCTGCCGAATTGCAGGAAAACATGGCTGAAACGCTGGTCAAGCAGATGCTGATCCCGTGTATTACAGAGAAAAAAGCCAAGATCCATGAAAATCTTCTTGCTTTTGCGAACTCGCATCCCGAGGTCGCCCAGAAACATTCTTCGTTTCAAATCAAAGGCATGGTCAACCAGCTCGTTTCCATGATGCCGCAATTGGCGGATCAGCTGACGACGCAAATCGCTCCTGTTTTGGAGGATTTCGCGCCTCGCTATTCGGGAATCTCATCTCATCAGGGCAAACAATGGATCATTATTCGTAATGAATGTTCAGAAGATATTGTTTACTTTATGATCTATTGTGAAAAAGATACGAACGGCGAGATATGCATCAAGGATTTCATCAATCCATCCACCGGTGAGACTCCTATCGATACGTTCATTCACACGATGACGGAAAACATCAAGACGGCATGGGCGCAGGAAGCGGGGATCGTTTACGAAAGTAAAGTTAAGTACCTTCAGCAGATCGCGATGGCAAGCGCTTACGGTCAAATGGCTCTGGTCATCGATATTTATGAATCGCATTTTCAGGAGGATGCGTCGTTCAATATCGCAGCTGCCGCCTCCTACCTTAATGCACTTATCGCCAACTCTTCCGAGGACATCAGCGCGGAAGAACAGAAAAAAATCGATGTGCATGCCGCCCGCGTTCGCCGTCTTGCTCCGGATTACGTCGGGATCGAGATGCTCCTGATCGATCATAATATCCAGTGCGCCCGTTTTGAAGAGGCGCTTGCATCCATCGAAAAGACCCGCAGGATCATTGGAGAGGATGCGTACCTGGATGTTCTTGAGGGACTTATCTACATGTCCTCTGAAGAGGATGAAAAAGCTGCGGCCGCGTTTAAGATGGCAAAGAAGAAAGACCTTCAATATCCAATGTTCCTGGAGCTATACCGCCTGCACCGTATGGCATATCCGGAACTTTACCAAGACTGACTGTAAACCGAAAAGGGAGAGCGATCTCCCTTTTTTTGAGAAAATCTTCAAATGATTTGAGGCAACCTCGCCCTCCATAAAAATTCACAGCATAATGATACAAAATCCAAATTTTCAGAATATGGAAACCTGCGCGATATTCATGTTTTAGCTCTCAAAATCGTCATGATTCTGTTGTTTTCAAACATTTGCAAGAAAATGAAAGAAAAATAATGAATAAATATCTTGACAACTACGGTGTATATTGTATAATGACCATATCAAAATTTATCTACAAAATTTGTAGATATTTTGGGAAGATACCTATATTTTTAACACTCATGAAAGGATGATTCGATGAAACGTTTTTTTCTGATCCCCTTGCTTGCATTTCTGTGCATATGTTCTCTGACAGCAGCTGCTAAAATTTATGCAGCGGAACTGACCCGTGCAGAAGCTCTTGAGTACAGTGAGGAGCTTTTGGAAGTTCTTCAGGAAGACATGGCAGGCTGTCTTGCCGAATTGATATTTCAAGACATCGACAAATCTAAAGCGAGGATCCACGATGAGCTTCTTGATTTTGTTAAATCAAATCCTCAACTTTCGCAAAAGATCAGTCCGTTCCTCGTCCGTATGATCACCAATCAGCTCATCACGTATATTCCGACGGTGAAAGAACAGATCCGTAGCGAAATGGAACCATTTCTGGCGAATATTACACCTCAAATTTCCGGAGTATATAACCGCCAAGGCAAGCAATGGATCGTGTTTCGTGGTGAAATTGCGACCGGAGGAGTGGTTTATTGGATGTTTCATTGCGAAAAAGACGAGAACGGAGAGGTCCAGATCCTACAGTTTGAAAATCCTTCGAGCGGTGACTCCCCAGTAGAAATCGCAATTACAAATATGATCGAAGGAATCAAGATCGAATGGGCAAAACTTGCGGATATTTCCTACGAAAGTCCCGCTGCTTATGCCACAAAGATTACTCTAGCAACAATGAATGGGGATACTGATGAGATCATCGACATTTATGAAACCCATTTATTGGATACAGATTCCATTTACCTTCCCGCAGCCGCTGCCTATACTCAAGCCTTGATCGAGAATCTTCTGCAAGGGGTCGATTCGGATGAATATGAGGTATACATCGAAAAAATGGATAATCACGTAAAACGTGTTCGCCGATTGGCTCCGGAATACGTAGGGATCGAACTTTTGCTCGTTGATTATTATTTTGTCAGTGAACGATTCGCGGAAGCTCGTGACTCTGTCCGAAAAACTCGCAGGATCGTTGGCAGCGACGTTTACCTTGACTATCTTGAAGGTGCTCTGTATTCTCTTGAGGGGGAACATGAAAAGGCGGCGGAACTGCTCCAGAGAGCAAAAGATCAGGACCTTCAGGATCCTGCCTTCCTAGAGCTCTACGAAGCGCACTCCAAGGAATATCCGGAACTTTATTAAAGATCCGCTCTGCGAGATGGGATCGCCCGAACTTTCGGAGATACTGAAACGTCGTTAAGGTGTTTGGTATCTCCTTTTTTTGAGAAAAATCTTCAAATGATTGGAATGATTTCCGGAAATAGATCCTTGATATTTGGCTCTTCCGGAAAATGCGTACCGATCCAGGTTCCGATCTCACCACTGAGTACGCAGAAGAGACTTAGACTCACACTGAAAAGAAAGAGGAAAAGGGCAGTAATCGTGCCTTGACACGAATTTTACGGAAAATACGAAAAGACGCAAATAAATTTTTTAAAATTAAAAAATGTTCGCGCGATTTGTTTTTACTGCTTTTTGTATTAAGATCAGTGTTTCTCTGTGAGTTTTCAGTGTCTTCAGTGGTAAAACAGGTACACAGTTCCCGGATGGACCTGGTATTTTATGGAAACCTCGAAAAACTATGTTTTTCACAAAAGATCATCCAACGAAAAGTATTTTAGCATAAATCGAGCAAAATCGCGTTCCAATGGGCGATACGATGATACAATATCCCAGAAATTTTCACAAATTGGAATTTTTGTATCATCGCGCTGGGAAAGTCGGTGTTTTTCGAGGTTGCCTTTTAAATTTTTTCATTTAGCGGTTTTTTTGTGTTTTCTATGAAATCTGTGCCAGAGTGGGTACACATTTGCCGGAAGAGTCTTTTTTCCCTCTTTCCCTCTTTCCCTCTTGCGGAAAAAGGGAAAATGTGCTATACTTTGGGAAAAATCTGGATCTTGGTATGATCCTGGCATTTTTCAAGATTTTAAGAGGATAAAATGAATCATCCATCGCGCATTGGGATCGGACACGATACACACCGACTGATCCCCGGAGACGGTTTTCTGCTCGGGGGAGTCTTCATTCCACACGATAAAACACTCAAAGGGCACAGTGACGCAGACGTTCTTCTTCATGCTGTCATCGATGCGCTTCTTGGTGCCGCGGCACTCGGCGACATCGGCGATATGTTTCCAGATACCGCAGAAGAAAACCGAGGGCGTTCTTCGGCAGAAATGCTTCGTCTTGCATGGAAGAAAGTCCAATGCGGCGGCTGGAAGCTCCAGAATCTCGACTGCATCGTCTTCGCGCAGCGGCCGAAACTCGGTATGTTCAAGCAGGAGATCGCCCGCAATATCGCGAAGCTGCTCGACGTCACTCCGCAGCAGGTCAACGTCAAAGCCAAGACGGGCGAAGGCGTGGGGATCGTGGGTGAGGAACTCGTCATTCAGGCGGAATGTGCCGCACTTTTGGTCTCGAATCAGTCGGTAGAGGAACGAAAAGCGAAAGCGCTCGCAGCAGCGCGCCCTGCGTCCAACACCGCCTCCGCTGCGATCCCGACGGTCTCCGCTCCCATCACGACGACCAAAGCACTTCACGCCAGCCGAAAAGACGATCTGAGCATGAAAAAACGGTGAATCCGCATCGGGCGCATCATTTTAAACAGGGTACGGTATCGAAATACTGTATCCTGTTTTTCTGAAATCTTCCGGCGTCCTCTTGCATAATTTTTAAAATCCGGTATAATAGGTCCGTATCCGTTTCATTTTTCCTGCAAGTTAAAAAGGAATCAAGTCATGATCCAGGTTTTCAACACACTTTCAAAATCCAAAGAAGAATTCACGACCGTCACGGGGACGAATCAAGTCGGCATGTACCTCTGCGGTCCAACGGTCTACAAACCGAGCCACATCGGACACATGGTCGGGCCGGTGATCTTTGATACGGTGAAACGCTACCTCGTGTACAATGGATATGACGTACGCTTCATCATTAATATTACGGACGTGGACGACAAACTGATCAATGAGTCCAATGCCCGCGGGATCTCCATGGCAGCGCTTGCGGAAGAGATGATCCAGGATTACCAGTCGAACATTCGCGCGCTGAACGTCACGACAGTGAGCGATTTTCCGAAAGCGACGGACCACATCAAGAACATGATCCCGTTCATCCAGCGTCTGATCGACCGCGGGTACGCGTATCCGGCGGAAGGGGACGTTTACTTCGACGTGGCAAAGTTCCCGGAATACGGAAAGCTTTCCCACCGCACGCTCGACCAGATGCAGGGAGAAGGCGGTTCGATGGCTTCGCAGAAACGCAATGCCGCCGACTTCGCGCTCTGGAAAGCTGCGAAACCGGGCGAACCTTCCTGGGAAAGTCCGTGGGGACCGGGACGTCCGGGGTGGCACATCGAATGTTCCGTCATGTGCCATGAAATGCTCGGCGACACGTTCGAGATCCACGGCGGCGGTCTGGACCTCATGTTCCCGCACCACGAAAACGAGATCGCGCAGTCGGAATGCTGCACCGGGAAACCGTACGTGAAGTACTGGATGCACAACGGGCTGATGCAGGCCTCGAGCGAGATCGGAAAGGTCGGCGGACGCAAAACACGTGAAGCGGCTCCGGAAGAAGGTGACCTGGCGAGTCAGGAAGGCGGAAAGATCAGTAAATCCAAGGGTGCCGCGGCATTCAAAGATATGCTGAAAGAGTTCTCCGGCGAAAACATCCGGTTCTTCGTCCTCTCGACGCACTATCGCCGTCCGATCGACTTCAGCAACGAGCGCATCCGTCAGATCGGCTCCGGAATGGAAGCTTTCTACCGTTTCTTCAAGCGATTCCAGCGCGTGACCGGCGAAAGCATCTACGAACTGGCGTTTGACGCGGACCGGACGGCTGGCGATGCGTTCGCAGCAGGACTTTCCGGTGATTTCCTCGCGGGAGTCAAGGAATCGCGTGACCGTTTCCTCGCGTCGATGGACGACGACTTCAACACGGGCGGCGCGATCGGTGAGCTGTTCGAACTGGTGAAGCGTCTGAACAAATTCGTGGACGAAAACAAACTGGAAGAGACGAAAGATACCGCACTTGCGGAACAGCTGAAAGCCGGATGCCGTATTTTCCGCGAGCTGGCGAACATCCTGGGCGTTTTCGATCAGGAGATCGCAAAAGAAGAGGAAGGTGAAGACTCCGATCTGGTGAACGATCTGATGGGGCTGCTCATCGAACTGCGCAAAAACGCGAAGAAAGCAAAGGACTTTGCGACGGCCGACGCTATCCGCGACCAGCTCAAAGCCCTCGGCATCACACTTGAAGACCGTCCTGGCGGCGTGACGGAGTGGAGCCGCGGGTAAGTCTCACGAAAAGCGCAAAAACATTCCAAACACACCAAAGTATCAAAAAGTTTTTGAAAAGGGAGTCCAGAGGGAAAAACAATTTGCAAATGTTTTTCCCTCTCGGCCGTTTATGACATAAAGGGCAGACCATGAGCCGCGGCGGGCGATGGCGCTTCCGCGCGAAGTTATGAACCCGTTCCCCTTGGTCACTGGTGCCGAAGGCAGAGCAAGGATCTCCAAAAGTTCCTCCCTCACGAGCGTTCACGACCTGACGGGCCGTCATATCGCAAAAAAACAAATCATTTCGCGCAAATATCCCATTGACTTTTCTTTTCTCTTTGGTATGATGAAAATTTGAGCGTGAAAATATTTTTCACGATATTTTTGTTTCAAAGTCCACTTTTGGAAGGAAATTTTATGTCTCGATCCCTGAAAAATTTTGGCAAACGCTTCATTTTGCGTATTTTTGCCGTTCTGTTTCTGATTTTGCTGCTTCCCGCCGCCGGTCCGGTCCTTGCAGATCCTGCTGAAGTTCCGCATGAGTACCGCATTGCGCCGGTCCCGTTTACGCAGGCGAACATTCCGTCCGGTTTCTGGAAATCCCGCATCGACACGGCACGTGAGGAAACGATCCCGTTTTCGTTTAAGAAATGCGAGGAAAACGGACGCGTCCGCAATTTCATGAGGGCTTCCGGAGAGCTTGAAGGGAAGTTTGAGGGAATCTGCTGCTGGGATGATTCCGACGTCTACAAAGTGCTCGAGGGGGCGTCATTCCTGCTCGCCATTCAGGAGGATCCGAAACTCGACGCGTACATGGACGACATCATCGCGAAGATCGCAGCCGCACAGGAAACGGACGGTTACCTCTACACCATGCGCACGATCTACCAGAATGCCGAGACAAAAGAGGGACAGGTCGCGCCTCCGGGCGGTCTGGAACGCTGGAGCAATACGGGAGGACACGAACTTTACTGTCTCGGGCATCTTTACGAAGCGGCGTATGCGCACCATCTCGCGACGGGGAAACGCAATCTGCTCGACATTGCGCTCAAATCTGCGGACTTCATCTGCGAAACGTTCGGCGACGGCAAATCCCAGAACTGGCCGCCGGGACATCAGGAAGTCGAAATGGGACTGGTCAAACTCTACCGCTTGACCGGTGAAAAAAAGTACCTCGATCTGGCGAAACACTTCCTTGACCTGCGCGGACGCACCGAAGGACGCACCTACGCACCGTATGGACCGTACTCGCAGGACCACAAACCGGTCGTCGAACAGGATGAAGCCGTTGGACACGCCGTCCGCGCGTGCTATATGTACAGCGGGATCGCCGACGTCGCGGCACTCACCGGCGACAAAGCGTACAAAGAGGCCATTCTGCGTATCTGGAAAAACGTCGTGGAAAAGAAACTCTACGTCACCGGCGGAATCGGAGCCAGACGCCGCGGAGAATCCTTTGGAGATGCTTACGAATTGCCGAACGACGCGGCATACTGCGAGACCTGCGCACAGATCGCCGCGGTCTACTGGGCGCACCGGATGTTTCTCGATTCCGGAAAGGCCGAGTACTGCGACGTCATGGAGAAGATCATGTACAATGCGCTCATTTCCGGCATCAGCCTCGACGGAAAGAGCTTCTTTTACCCGAATCCGCTTGAGATCCCGAACGGTGACCATAAACGCAGTCCCTGGTTCGGCTGTTCCTGCTGCCCGAGCAATCTCTGCCGTTTCATGCCGTCCGTTTCCGGGTACCTTTACGCCGTTGAGGGAGACACGGTCTACGTGAATCTTTACTCCAATTCCAGCGTGACTCTTGACGCCAAAGTCAGCGGTCAGCCGGCGAAAGTCACTCTCGATCAGAAAACGAACTATCCGTGGGACGGAAAGATCGCCGTTTCTGCAAAGACAGCCGGACGCTATACGCTGAAATTCCGCATCCCAGCCTGGGTGCGCGGCGAGGCGGTCGCAGACGGATCTAAACTTTACTCTTTCGTGGAGCCTCAGCTCCCGAAATGGACGGTCTCCGTCAACGGTACACCGGTCGATACGGCAAATCTGGAGGACGGCTACCTTACCATTACACGCGACTGGAAAGAAGGCGACGCGGTCGATCTGGATTTCCCAATGACCATTCAGCGCGTCATTGCCGACGAACGGATCGCGGCGGACCGCGGAAAAGTCGCTCTTCAGCGCGGACCGATCGTCTTCTGCGTTGAGCAGCAGGATGTGAACACGAAATCGCTCTACTCCCTGCGGCTGGACGACAGCGCGAAGATTTCCGAAAAGTGGGAGCCGGAGCTTCTCGGCGGTGTCATGACGCTCACCGGAACGGCGTGCGAGTACTACATGGCCCCAACGAAAAACGATCCGAAAAAAATGCAGGTCACGCAGCGTCCGGTGAGCTTCCGTGCGATCCCGTATTATGCCTGGGCGCACCGTGAAGCACGCCAAATGGCTGTTTGGCTCAATCGAGAAGAATCGGCTGTTCAGCCGCTGACGTTCCTGAGGAGCATCGAGACCAGAGGCTCTGAAGGGACGAAACATCTGGATCTGATGGGGGATGGAAAAGTCCCGACGGACAAAACGCGCTTCTTCCCCGGAATGCACTGGTGGCCGAAGCTCGGAACGGCAGAATGGGCGGAATACCATTTCCCGGAAACGATGCAAGTGGAAAAAGTGCGTATTTTCTGGTTCGATGACCGCGGTTTCGGTCACTGCCGCGTCCCGGAATCCTGGAGACTTCTCTATCTGGATACCGAAGGCAAATGGCAGCCGGTCGAAGATCCGAGCGGATTCGGAACGGAGTATTTCATCTTCAACGAAACGACCTTCAAGCCGGTCAAAACAAAAGGACTGCGCGTCGAGATGCAGTCCCAGAAAGGCTGGGCCGGCGGCATTTACGAATGGAATGTTGAATAAAGAAACCGTCTTGCCGCGGAATTAAGATGAAAAAACCCCGTCACATCCAAGGGCGGGGCTTTTTTAGGTTCATCCATTCCACCACAGAGAGCAGAAGATCTGCGGAAGAGAATGAGATCCAATTCCAAGATCCAGATGTGACAGTCGAAGCAGCTCCGAAAGATACGTATTCCAACGAAGGAGCTGAGGCTGAACCGTAAAATCGCTTTCAATTACATGATCTCCTCTATCTGTCACCGTACTGCTCATGAAAAATAGGCAGATCGTGATGAAATGCGAAGAAAAAGGCGGAAGAGACGTTAGAAGACATAAAAAAAGGTCGAATTTGAGAAAAAAACGGAAATTTTTTGGAAATATTTCCGATTTTTAGAAAAAAGACGCGGGGAAGTACTTGCTTTTCCGCGCGTTTTGTGTTAAACCTAATGTATTCAGGAAAACCTGAAAGAGTTTTTGACCAACCAACCATTCACAAGAAATTCAGATCACGGAGAAAAACATGCCCAGACCGATCACGATGTTCACGGGTCAGTGGGGAGACCTCAATCTCGAAACGATTGCCAGCCGCATGAGCGATTTCGGCTACGAAGGTCTTGAACTGGCCTGCGGTGCCAACGACCATTTCGACATCCACAAAGTGCTGGAAGACGACAATTACTGGACCGAGAAAAAAGCGATGCTGGATAAATACGGCCTGAAAATCTGGGCTGTCAGCCAGCACTGCGTCGGTCAGTGTGTTCTGGACAAGATCGATGCCCGTCACAAGAACATCGTGCCGAATTACATTTGGGGCGACGGCGATCCGGAAGGCGTTCGCGAACGCGCGATCAAAGAAATGAAAGATGCGGCGCGCGCTGCGGCGAAATGCGGCATCAAGATCATCACCGGATTCACTGGTTCCAGCATTTGGCCGCTTCTGTACAGCTGGCCGCCGGCGGATTGGAAAGACATCGACGCTGGTTTCGAGCTTCTGAATGAGCTCTGGACGCCGATCATGGACGTTTTCCAGGAATGCGGCGTGAAATTCGCGCTGGAAGTCCATCCGACGGAGATCGCGTTCGACCTTTACTCTGCCGAGACCGCGCTCAAGGCGATGAATTACCATCCGGCATTCGGTTTCAACTTTGACCCGAGCCACCTGATCTGGCAGGGTGTCGATCCGGCCGAATTCATCCGTGCATTCCCGGACCGCATTTACCACGTCCACGTGAAAGATGCCGCCGTCACGCTCAACGGCAAATCGGGCATTCTGGCCTCCCACATCAACTTTGGCGACCGCCGCCGCGGCTGGGATTTCCGCAGCCCGGGTCACGGAGACGTCAATTTTGAAGAGATCGTCCGCGAACTTAACGTCGCGAAATACGAAGGCCCGCTTTCCGTCGAATGGGAAGATTCCGGCATGGTACGCTTCTGGGGCGCTGAAGATGCGATCAATTTCGTGAAGGGCTGGAACTTCTCGCCGAGCGATTTTGCGTTTGACTCCAACTTCAGTAAAGACTAAGACAGGGCGAGGATCCTGAGGTCCTCACCGAGCGCTAAAGTCCGCATCATGGGAGCATGGTGCGGATTTTGGCACATAGGAAGACGGAGCTGGAGGCAGTACTTTTGGCGCAACGTACTTTTGGCAGAAAGCCTATTTGCGCGGAGCCGTTTCCTGATTTCCTGTGCGTTTCTGAAACAGCAAGATGAGTTTTTGACGGAGGAAAAGAAAAAATGAGCATGCAGCTGATCAGGTCTCTGTTTTTTGGAGTCGTTTTCTTCGGTTTCAGCAGTATCCTTTCAGCCTCGACAGGCGATGCGATGCCGGATACCGCCCCTGTTTTTCTTTGCGACGGTGGGATCTTCTGGACCTTCTTGCTGATTTTTTTCATTTTCCGCTTTTTGATGTCGAGTTCGGAACCGGAGCAGAATGGTTTTCCGCGTCCTAAGATGACGCTGGATCAGAAAGCATTTCAGGATGCTCTGGAGGAATTCCGGCGCGAGGTGCAGAATCAGTCCGCCCGCGGAGAGTTTCATGCGGGAAGCCAACCGCAGCCGCCGCGTACGTCAGTTCCGCATGCGGATCAGGATCCCAGTTCGCACCATTCCAGGAAAAGGACCCCTTCCGTACCGTCCCGAAGACAGACATACAGTTCGGTTCCCTTGTATCCAGCGGGACATTCCGCGGCTCGCAGTCCTTTCTCTGCCCATCCACACGCGGAAGAGATCCTTGCGCCGGTCTATGAACTTGCCGGGCACGGTAAACTGGAACTTCTGCGCAAAAAATTGGCAAAAGGCGCCAATGTTAACGAACAGGACGCATTTTTTAGCGAGACCGGCCTTCACCGAGCTGCGAAACGCGGAGATGCCGCTATAGTCCAGCTTCTTCTAGAATCCGGCGCGAACGTGCGCTTCGTGACGCATCCGTATGGAGAAACTCCGCTCCATTTTGCAGTTTCAGGCCGCGATCCGCAGGTCGTTCGCCTTCTCCTCCAGTACGGCGCGGATCCCAATGCAAAAGACTGTTTTGGACGCACTCCGGCACAGTGTTCCCGATTTTATGGCGAACTGCGCGGGCTTTTTGAAAAAGCCGGAGCAAAGATCTGATAAAAAACGGCGGAACAAAACGGCGGAACGCTCTGCCAAGTTCATGACCTTCTTTCACCGCGAGGCTGCACGGTCGAAAGTGTGGGGAAGATCACAGTATTCCGAAAAACGGAATAAAATCGAATAAAAAATGCCGAACCGAAACAAAATTTAGGCCGGAATTCGCTCAAATTGTGAAAAGTAGCAAAAATTTATGGCCAGTACTCCTTGAAAAAAAGTACAAGCTGGCTATAATTAGAGTATGATAGTGTAAACATACGCGAATTTTTTAATTTGCCAGAAATCCGATTTACCAAAGACAGACAGGAATCATAAAATGTCGTTTTCCGAAAAAATCAATTCCAAGGTCTTCCGTCATGTACACGGCAACAATCTCGTCTACAATATTTGCTGGGAAGATCCGCGAATTGACCATGAAATGCTGAATCTTCGTCCCGAAGACAACGTTTTGGTCATTACCAGTGCCGGGTGTAATGCTCTGGACTATATCCTCAAAGGCTGCAATCACGTCTACGCTGTGGACATGAACTACCGCCAAAACGCGGTCCTCGAACTAAAAAAGGCCGCCGCGAAACTTTTAGATTACGAAAACTACTGGCAGCTGCTTGGGGAAGGCTGGCATCCGGAAGCCAAAAAACTGTACCGTGAAACGCTCCGGGACGCTCTTCCGGAAGAATCGCAGAAATTCTGGGATCAGAAACTCTACTATTTTCAGAACTCTAAAGTTCCGTACTATTGGCACGGCACAGCCGGATACTTTGCCCGATGGATCAATTGGTACATCAAAATAAGCGGCTGCCGAAAAGCTGTCAATGAGCTCCTCGAAGCCAAAACGATCGAAGAACAGCAGGAGATCTACCACCAGAAACTCGAAAAGAAATTCTGGACGCGCACCCTGCGCTGGTTCCTGAACCGCGATACGACGCTCGCGATGCTGGGCGTTCCGCTTTCGCAGCGTATTCAGGTCGAATCGCAGTATGAAGGTCAGATCGCACTCTTCATGCAGGACTGCCTGGAAGCGGTCTTCTGCAGACTCCCGATCCACGATAACTATTTCTGGCACGTGTACATGACCGGGCACTACACCAAAACGTGCTGTCCGGAATACCTCACGGAAGAGAATTTCCTCAAACTCAAAAACGGTCTAGCTGACCAGGTCACGACATACACGGCCTCCGTCGAACAGTTCCTTTTGGATCATGAGGTGGAGATATCCCGTTTCATCCTTCTCGACCACATGGACTGGCTGGCGAACAATATGTTCGAGCGTCTTGTGGGCGAATGGGAAGCGATCCTCAAGCGCGCCGCTGCCGATACGCGCATTCTCTGGCGTTCTGGAGGTTTCCGTACTGATTTCCTTGAGAAAGTCGAGATCGATTTCGGAAAAGGCGTGAAAGAAAAGATCACCGACCATTTCAAAATGTACCCGGAAGAAACCGCACGTCTGCATGAGCTGGATCGTGTGCATACTTACGGAAGTTTCCACGTCGCGGACCTGATTCGATAAATAGAAGGGGCTTGAAGAAAGTTTCGGTTTCAAATTCGTTTGAGAATCGGATGCAGGAGTTTCGTTTCATGCGCAGCTCCTGCGAAGCCGATCAAGGGTAAATTCATGAGTTTGGGTTCTGATTTCAAAATTTTGTACCACATGATCTTTCGTCACGGAAGCGGCAAAAGTCATGCGGAACGTCTCGATAGTTTCTATTCCGGTCAGGCAAGCGGATACGACGATTTTCGCAAACGTTTTCTGATCGGCCGTTCGGAAATGATGCACGCAGCCGCGCAAAACGCTGGTAAAGACATCATTTGGGTCGACATGGGCGGCGGGACTGGTGCGAATCTGGAAAATATTCGGGAGCTGATCCCTGAATTGAAGAAAGTTTATGTCGTAGACCTTGCGTCCTCTCTCCTGAAAGTCACGAATGACCGTATCGAGAAGAATGGCTGGACGAACGTAGAGGCGGTGGAAGCAGATGCCACGAAATTCACTCCTGCGGAAGGGTATGCGGACATCGTGACGTTTTCCTATTCTCTGACGATGATCCCGGATTGGTACGCTGCGCTGGAGAATGCGATGCGGATCTTGCGCCCGGGAGGCACGCTTGGCATCGTGGACTTTTTTGTCTCGCGCAAGTGGCCGGAAGAAGGACATAAGAAGCATTCATGGTTTACTCGCAGTTATTGGCCGGTCCATTTCAGTACGGATAATGTCTTTCTGTCCAAGGACCATTTGCCGTACATTCAGCAGCATTTTGAGACGGTCCAGTGTGACGAATCTTGGCTGAAAGTGCCGTACATTCCGGTCTTTCGGGTCCCGTACTATATTTTCATTGGGAAAAAACCGGCAGCATAGTGCGTTTCGGCTTCGAGCCATGATTTCAGGAAGCGGCAGGATGTAAGATGATCTCCATCGCAAAAAGCTATGAGCTGTGTGCGCGGATCTGTGCCGCTTCCGGTTCGAATTTCATTGCGGCATTTCGTTTCCTGCCACAGCGTGAGCGGAGGGCGATGGAGGCGATTTATGCGTTTATGCGCACGGCCGATGACCTTGCTGATTCGGATGCTCCGCTCTTAAGCCGAGAAAGAGCATTGCAGGAATTCCAGACTTTTTTTGAGCTTGCTCTGAAAAGTATGACGGAAGGTGATGACGCGGAGTACTTATCGGCGCAGGAGATGATTTTTCCCGCACTTTTGGAAGTGATCCAACAGTATCGGATCCCGCCGCAATATTTTTTTGATGTTCTTGATGGCGTTCGAATGGATCTTGTGCCGAATGTTTTCCAAACGGCTGAGGATTTGGAAGCGTATGCCTACCGGGTCGCGTCTGCCGTTGGACTGATCTGCCTTCATGTTTGGGGCGTTCCGCCGGAAGAGCTTCTGCCGAATGCGCAAACGCCGATCTTTCGAGCAGCGGCAGCCTGTGGAAAAGCTCTTCAGTGGACGAATATTTTGCGTGACATTCGCGAAGATGCCCAAAATGGAAGATACTATCTTCCGTTGAATGAGCTGAAGCTGGAGGTACTGGATGAAGATCCTGTAAAAGAAACGGCCGCAGAGTCTGTATCTACTGAGCTGATGGAGCTGACTGAGCAGGTCCGAAAACGGATCCTTGCCGGCGATACGGATTTTCTTTACCCGGCGATCCAGAAAAATCTGCAGCGGGCGGAACGATTTTACCAGGAAGCCTCTCTGCTGTCGTCAAGCATTCCGGTTCCAGGTCGGCGTGTTTTCCAAATAATGACGGGCGTTTACTATCGGATTTTTCTTAAGATCCGGAGAGATCCTGCAAAGATTTTCCAAAAAAGGATAAAATTATCGAAAATGGAGAAGATTTTCCTTTATTTTCGCATTCTTTTTGGCTAAAATTTGAAAAATTTAGACCGGCCCGCTTGCCTTGATAAAAAAATTCGGTATACTTAAAGGGACTTCCTAAAACTTCATTTTCAGAAAACGGGTATTTTTCGAAATCCTATCGTAAGAACTCGTGTGCAGGTCAAACCTGACGGAGTGTGTATGACGTCCCAATGTTCCAGAAAAAATGTGGATCCTTCCATGACGGACGAAGAATTGATGGAGCTCTTTGTCACGACACAGGACGATTTTTTTCTTGAGCAGCTCATTCGCAGGTACGAGCACGATCTGTATCATTATCTGCGCCATTTCCTTGGCGACGCGCAGCTTGCAGAAGACGTTTTCCAGTCCACGTTTTTCCAGATCTACCTGAAAAGTTCACAATTTGAACTCGGGCGAAAATTTCGACCGTGGCTCTACATGGTAGCGACAAATCAGGCGATCGATCTTCAGAGGCGGAACAAAAGGCATCAGCATGCGAGTTTGGAAAAAAACGTTCAGATCTCCGGAGAGGAGCTGGAGGGGATCTCGCTTCTGGAGATCCTACCCAGCAATGTACCTTCTCCGGAAGAACTGATCCAAAAGGAAGAGAGTGCCCGGCAGATCCGAGAATATATCGATCGCCTTCCTGAGCAGCTGCGGACCGTACTGATCCTCATTTACTATGAGGGGATCAAGTACCGCGAAGTCGCGGAGATCCTAGCTATTCCTGTCGGAACTGTCAAGAGCAGGCTCCATACGGCAATCAAAAAACTGGCGCTGATGCTGCGTGGAATTCGTGAAAATAAGTAAATTCCTGTAAAAAATGAAATTTTGTTTTTTTGTGGAAACCAAAATAAAATTCATTGCGTATTGTTTTAAACGCAGATTTTTTGCGGATGGATTTTTTATTTTTGAAAGTATTTTAGTGTGATTTTTCTCGATCGGAGCAAAAGATGAAGCCCCGCCAGGACGAAAATTTGATCATCGATTACATTTGCGGCGCACTGGACGAGCCGGAAGAACGTGTCGTTTCGCAGAGACTGGTACACGATGGCGATTTCTGCCAATTATATCGTCAGCTGCTTCAGGCGCTTCGTCCAATTTTGAGTGTTCGGCAAGATACTGCGGAAAATCAGAAATTTCGCAAAAGCTCTACTGGACTCGCGGATAGAACGCTCGCAGCGCTGCGTAAGCGGCAGACTCAAAAACTTGAGCGTCTGCCGCGAAATGAAAGCGTGGTCGAAACGATCATCAGTAATCTGACGGAGACCCGATTGGGAGTCCAAAAGAAAGAAAAAGAGAAAGAGAATGAGAATGTAAGCGAAAGCGCCAACGCGGAAATTTTCGGCCGTTGAGCATTCCGAACAGTCACTGACACGCTTATAGTACATCAAAAAAGCCTCCAGTTTCCGGAGGCCTTTTTATTTTCACGATACGTTTGCGTCAGGCAACCTTTTCATTAAACTGGACGATGTCGCCTTTTCGATTGCGGCAGATGAACTCCATGAAGTCCGGCGTGACGTTTTTCTTCGCAAAGATCCGGATCCGCATTCCGCCTGTTCGTTCCAGTTCGGCCAGTTTTGCCTGTTTTTCATGTCCCAGAACGTCTGCGACTTCTGGATGCACTGCAATTTCGACCTGGAAAATATCTGCACGCTGACTTGCGATCTGAAGAAGCCGGATCGCATCCAAGACCATGCTTTCCACCGACTTCAAAACGCCGGTCCCGTGGCAGTACGGACATTCCTGGAAAATACTGCGTTTCACGCTCGGACGAATACGCTGCCGCGTCATCTCGATCAGTCCGAAAGGACTCGTGCGCAGGATCTTCGTTCGTGCTCGGTCACGTTTCATCGCGTCACGCAGAGCGTGCTCCACGCCGCGGCGGTGTTTTTCCCGACGCATATCGATGAAGTCATTCACGATCACGCCGCCCAGATCGCGCAGACGCAGCTGTCTTGCGATCTCCCTCGCAGCCTGCAAATTCATCTGGTAGGCCGTCTCTTCGGCAGAATCATCCGTACGGAAGTTCCCGCTGTTCACGTCGATCGCCACCAGCGCCTCTGCCTGATCGATCACGATCGACCCGCCGAGAGGAAGCGGCACGACACGCTGATTGATCTTCTTGATCTCATCATCCAGACGGAAACGGTGGAAGAGCGGCTCGGTTCCTTTGTAGAGCTTCAGGCACTTCACGTAGTTCGGCATCACCTGCTCCAGGAAATCACGCACTCTCTGGTACGCTTCCGGCTCGTCGATGATGATGGACGTGATGTCCTCCGAGCAAATGTCGCGGATCGTGCGGATCAGAATGTTGCTTTCCTCGTAGATCGCGACCGGCCCAGGGAACGTGCAGATACGGTTTACGATCGAATTCCAGAGCATCAGAAGATAGGAAAGATCGCGAGTCAGATCTTTTTTCGTTCGGTCCACACCTGCCGTGCGGACGATGAATCCCAGTCCCTTCGGCAGCTGGATCCCCTGCATGATCTGACGCAGACGCCTGCGCGCTCCCTCATCTTCGATCTTGCGCGAAATGCCTACACGCCCCAGCGCCGGCATCAAAACCAGGTAGCGTCCCGGAATGCTGATGTACGTCGAAAGGGTCGGCCCCTTCATGCCAATACCATCCTTGATGACCTGCACGAGGACTTCATCCCCCTTCTTCAGAATGTCCTGGATCGGCGGTTTGACCTTCGGACGCGCACCGGCATTCAGACTCCGGGAACTCTCGTAACAGTCCTCCGGACGGATGCCGCCCTGCCGAAAATACTGCGGCTCAATATCACTAATGTGCAGGAAACCATTCTTCCCAACACCAAAATCAACGAACGCAGCCTGAATACTCGGCTCAAGATTGACCACTACCCCTTTGTAGATATTCCCAACGTAACTGTCGAGACTCGTCCGGTCCACATAAAGCTCTTCCAGAACTCCGTCTTCCACGATCGCGATCCGGCACTCTTCCGGCTGCGAAACATTAATGAGCATCTCCTGTCTCATATTTTATGTATCCTATTTATTTTACCCAAAATGGAGATAAATTCCCTTTCAGGCGGATGAGTAGATCCGACAAACTGCCCGCACTTTCTCCAATTTAACAGAGAAAATGACGTTCCTTCCGAAGCTCCATACGATTTTGAAGTACGTACGTCTTCAAACGCAGGATCTCATAAAAAGGCACTGTTCCTGGCTGCCGAGACATTGAGAAAGGTACGGCATTCAGGTACGAGCGAGATGGATGCGGAAAATCATCCAATATGTACGTTTTTTCTTACCAACACACTTCCGTGCGTTTCCAAGTCTCCGATCTCCAGGAGCGCCAAAATGTCCCTCGGCCCGCAGGCGTTGTTCATGGAGCGCAGCTGGAACTGGAGTGTTCCATCCTCCGAAAGCGAAAGAGAAATCAGCCCCGACTTGATGTCGACCACCTTGTCGTGTCCGATCCGCTCAAACGGAATGGAACTTTGTGCGTTTACCCATTCAATCCGCCGAATCGTATTTTCACGGCGTTCAGCAGGGATGGAAATGGCGTAGGTGAAAGCCTGCACCACTGCCTTTTTGACTCCCGTCGGCATAAGTTCCGCCGAGAGAAAATCCAATGCAGGAATGGTATGTTTTCGGAGAAGCGCCAAGACCTGATCCGGATCGGCGTTCTCTTGAGCTTCGGGAAGCTCGATCTCCAAAAGCTCGTTTTCCCCGACAACATTCAGTGGAAGCGGCACGGGAAAACTTACTTTTGGTTTGGGATGGAATCCCTGACTGTATGCAGGCCGAATTTCCGCACGGCGCAGGATTCGATGGAAGGCCTCCATCAGATCCCTATGGCCAATGAACCGCAAGTCACCGTTTTTGGAAAAACGAATCCGAATACGCATACTAAATTTTATGGATCAAAAGGAAAAAATACGTAAAAACGTGCCCGAATGCCCTCAAATGGAGCACATGCGGCACTCTGGAACAAACACTGGAACGAAACACTGGAACACATCGTCCGCTGCGTTGAAAATGCTAAAACGCATCTCCGTCCAGATCTGGGAAGAGACGCTGATGCTCGACCCAAAGGTAGTTTCGGATCTCTGTCGCGTTTTCCATCTTCATGACGCGCGCGGCGATTTTTCGGCACTGCGACGTCAGGACATGACGGCAAACGCGTTTTACTTCCGGAATAGCTCCTGGTGCGAGACTCATCGAACGGAGTCCCAGGCCGATGAGCAGCGTCGTATAGATCGGACTTCCTGAAAGCTGGCCGCAGAGGCAAACGGGTTTTTGGTACCTATCGGCTGTCTGGACGGTCATTTCGATCAGCTTCAGGATGGCCGGGTCGCACGAATTATAGAGGTAAAAAACGTCCATATTCGTACGGTCCACCGCGAGAGTGTACTGCGTCAGGTCATTCGTACCGATACTGAAAAAATCGACTTCCGACGCGAATCGGTCAAGCATCAATACCGTACTTGGCACTTCGACCATGATCCCCATTGGAACGTTTGGATCGAACGGAATGTTTCCTTCCATCAGATCCTCTTTAACGTCTTCAGCGATCATTCGCGCCTGACGCCATTCTGCCAGCGTAGCAACGAGCGGAAACAGGATCTGCACGGGGCCATAGTAAGCGGCGCGGAAAATAGCACGCAGCTGTTTTCGGAAAAGATCGGCCCGTTTCAGCGAGAGCCGAATACTCCGCAGTCCGAGGCATGGATTTTTTTCCGAGTCAATAAAGTAGTCGCGGTCCTGAACATCCGGAGATATTCTGGAGCGCTCCAGCAGTTTATCAGCGCCGAGATCGACCGTACGTATCGTGACGGGACGGCCGTTCATGGTTTCGATGACTTTTCGATAGGCTTCGAAATGGTCATCTTCATTAGGATGCTTTCCGCTAAGGTAAAGGAATTCCGTTCGGTAAAGTCCGACACCGGACGCATTGTTTTGCCGACAGACTTGTGCTTCGTACGGGAATTCGATATTTCCGTGGAGCGCGATCTCGACTCCATCCAGCGTCACGGCGGGAAGTTCTCTCTGGAGATCCAGACAGAGATTCAGCGATTCGCGCTGCTGGATGAGTTCCCGGTAGGACTCTTTCGTTTCGTCATCGGGATCGATGATGAGGATCCCATTATCACCGTCGACAATGACTTGGTCGCCTACGTGAACGTACTTAAGGATCGGTCCGAGCCCAACGATGGCCGGGATGTGCAATCCTTCCGCAACGATAGCTGTGTGGCTGGAGGGACCGCCGATTTCCGTCGCAAATGCGAGAACGTGTGCCGTATCCATCGACGCAGTCTCGCTTGGCGTGAGATTATGCGAGAGGATGACGACCGGTTCATCGAAACTTTGGATCTGCTGTTTCTCTTTTTGCAGGATCCGCACCAAGCGTTTTCTCAGGTCGAGAATATCGTTGGCGCGTTCTGCCATGTAGGGATTGGGGATCCGCTGAAAGGCCTGTGCGTAGGAGGTCAGTGTTGCGTAAACTGCATATTCAGCCGTAAAAAGCTCTTTTTGGATACCGTCTTTTACAGCATTCAAAAGGCTTGGATCCTGAAGCAGGACGAGGTGCCCTTTGAATATCGCGGCGTACCCATCTCCCAGTTTTTGTGCAACATCGTCCCGACAAGCTGCGATCTCCTGCGACGCGGTCTGAAGTGCCTCTTGAAAAAGGTCCAGTTCCTGGCTGACATTTTCAGGAAGGCAATTGGAGATCCCCATTTGCCGGCCGTCGGTATTAAAAACGACAGCACGGGCAATGGCAACACCTGGCGAAACTGCAATTCCAGTCAGTTTCTTCATCTTTTTATGGAAGATCTAAAAACGAAGCGGCCGCTGCTGCGGGAATATCCCGAAAGGAGCGTTTTGCGGCCCATCTTCCGATCTTTCGCTAGGGCATTTCGATCCTGGAGAGGCGGTTCCGCATTTTCGCAGTCTGTGGAAATGACAGTCTAACGAAAAGTGATGGTTCCGACTCTCCATCCTACGAACGATGCGGTCCAGTTCAATACGGAAATTCCGAGCTGATCAGATCCACGATCGTATTCACGGCATCTTCACAGTCCGGTCCTTCTGCCGACACGGTGATGACCGTCCCCTTGATGGCGGCCAACAGCAGCAGTTCCATGACGGAATGCGTTCCGACGACACGGCCGTTTGCTTCCAGTTCCACTTCGGACTGGAATTTTGCGGCACATTCGTAAATCATCGTAGCCGGACGCATATGCAGTCCGTCTTCATTCGTCAGGATCACTCTTTTGGTATATTTGGGAGCTGTCTGTTTCATGGCAGCCTCAGACGGCGTATTGATTATTGTCAGCTTCACTCAAAAGCTCAATGATGTCATCCTGCGATTTGGCCTGCATCATGAACGAGCGGAACATGCCTTCGCGCAGCTGCTTGGAGATATGCTCCAGAGCGCTGAGGTGTTCCTGCGGCTGATCCGGGGGAGAGATGAGGAGGAAGAGAACGCGAACGGCCTGACCATCGAGGCTGTCGAAATCGACGCCGGTGGAACTCACGGCGACCATGCCGACCATTTTTTTAACATTCTGATACTTGGTGTGCGGGACGGCGACATTACGGCCGATGCCTGTGCTGCCGAGACTTTCACGATTCAGAACGAACTGGACCACACCTTCATAGTCCGCTTCCGCGATCTGGCCGGCATTGAGAAGCGCCTGGACCATTTCACGGATCGCATCTTCTTTCGTCGTCGCTTTGAGATCAGCGATCAGTGCTTCATTACAAATAAAATCTTTAAATTTCATGAAATACTCCTTGGAATGGATGAAATGAAAATATCTGCCCCTGAAACGCTCAACGGCGAAACGCACAGGATCGCCGGACATGAAGGGAATAAAAAGACCCCCGCTCCGCAGCTGCGAGTGTTTCCTCAATGGCGAGGAACGGTTTGCCGTGCCGCGGAGCCGCGCAGATCTCTTATTTAGCTTTTTGTTCAGGACGAGTATCTGACAGTTTCTCTTTGAATTTCTTTAGCTGCTGTTCCATCTTCTTCAACGCTTCGTCAAGAGACGTCAGCAGGTCCCCTGCCTGAGCCTGAACGACAAATTCCTTTTTCGGCTCGACTTTCAGCAGGAGCGTTAATTCCGGAAAAACTCGGGATTCCATATCCGCCATGACTTCGACGGACGAGATCCGGTCGTAGAAGCGGCTCAGCTTCTCGATCTTTGCCTGAAATTTTGCACTCATCGCGGCATCGAGCGTACCGCGCCGAACGGAAAACGTAATTTGCATATTCTACTCACTTTCCCGCCGAGGGTTCCTCAGCGTGCAAGGTCAGGGAGCGGATCTATTTCACAATAAAAACGCCCACAGTACTAATATTACATTTTTTTTCAGGATATTCAAGCGCCCCCTATCAGAATATTTGACTTTTTTAGCCAATCTTCCATAAAATTTTCGGAAAAATTCTCACGACGCGACTTTTTTACCTCTTCTGACCTTTCTGTTCTGTATCAGGAAACCGATCCAGAGAAAAAGTCTGCCGTTATTTTCTTTATCGGCGGATCGCAAACTTTCCCCGAATTCTTTTTAAACAAACTCTCGATTTTATCGTCAGGAAAAAGCGCCCTAACTATTTTTCTTCGGTCGAGCCCTTTTCGGTCTCTTCTATTTCGGACGTCGATGCCGATCCTCCTGTTTCCTGGGCTGCTGCGGACGGAGCATCTTCCCAAACCGCGTTCAGCATTCGACCGGGGATCGAACGCGGAAATGCAAGTCCGAGCGCCAGCCAAAGTCCCCAGATCCCCAAAAGCGCCAGTGTCGCCCACTTCCAGTAATTGGGGCCCTCTTTCGACTCTGGATCTGAACTTCGTATCCGTTCCGGCGCGGAGGGCGTCTCTGCACGCAGATCGTCCCCTTCAGGAACCTTGCTGGTTCCAGCTGGAAGCAGTGATTCCGGGATCTCTGAGAAGTGCGGCATCGGTTCCGGCTTGGTCTGTGCTGAAGGAAGCGGGAGCGAGTACTCATCTCCGGTATCCGCAAAACGATACAGTCCGCAGAGTCGTTCCCGAAGTTCAGGAGAGATGTCTTGAGCCTGCAAAAGTACGCGGGAAAGGATCCGGTGGCAAGACGCTACCTCGCCGAGTATCACTTCCGAATGAAGACAGAATTTCTCATACTCCGGAGTCTTTGCCGACGGCATCGCATTGTCCAGATATTCTGCCGACGAGTTTGCATTTCCCAATGGCGTACCGTCTAGGACCATTGGAGCCGCCAGACCTGGGAGCCGCAGAACTTCTTCGATCTGCCCTTTCAAGGCCTTGGCAAGTTCACTTTCGTTTACTTTGAGTGCAACTCGCTTTGCATCCTCTTCGGAGTAATTTTCATTGATCCAGTTCAGCAGGGTCCGGAGGGTCAAACGCATGGGGAATCCCTTTCATTCAAATTTCTGCGGAATACGAAAAATGATCCACTTCACATTAATATTAGTGTCATCTTTCCCCTTTTCTTCGTGCAAAAAAAATAAAAATTTTTAAAATTTTTCCTCATCCGGCAGCTGAGTATCCGCGCTCGCATTGCAATTTCTGCCGCTCCGAATTTTCGGTAAGATACGAAGCGGCAGCCTGCCTGTTTTGCAAGGAAATGTATCTTAAAAAGATCGCATCCCGCTATTTTAGCTCGATCCGGTAAATATGGACGGCAAAACCGGCGAGATCCTCCGTCAGCGTGTTTCCGTCGAGCGTCACCGACCGGTCTTCAAAAACGACTTCGGCACGATCTTTCAAATTTTCCGGCAGCGTGAAGCGTGCTTTGACTGGTTCCAGGGTGGAATTGACGCACAGAAGCCACGCGCAGCCGTCGTGGAACTTGAGCAGGCAGGAGACCGAGTCGTTTCCGGCAGGGTCTTTTTCCGGTCCGGCGAGTATCTCAGGCGGCGCGGGCTGGGCGGGCGTGCGTTCGAGAAGGACGGGGCTGAGTTCCCGAATGCGCGTCGCGACGGTCGAAATGTTCTTCCAGGTCTCCGGGGTGGTCGTGATGCCGTAGTTGAACTTTTTCTTTTCCGGCTCGACCGTTCCTCCGTAAGTGTACCACGTGATGCCGTTCGCGCCGTGGATGATCGAAGCGAAACTCATGGCGTTCAGTTCGTCAAACGTCGGGAATCGCTGCCAGCCCCAGCCTTTGAAGTACTGAATGATCGGCCAGACGCTGCGGGGTGTTTTGGACCCGGAGCGGCGAATATCTTCCCAGCAGCATTTCATGTCGCGGATGGTGATCGCGACGCAGTTTTCTGCGCTTTCCGGCTGTGTTGTCCGGACGGGGTAGATCTCTGGAAGGAAATTGTCCGTCCCCAGCACGTAGTCGCGGTAGTTGGAGATCTCCTGTGCGGAACCGACGGGATCAGCCTGCGTCGAAATGCGCGTCGGATCGAGTGCCTTCACGGCATCATCCCGGTCGAAAAGCTGCGAGACCGTCGTGTTCGCCGATGTGTCGTCTCCAAGATACCACGCGAGAATGGCGGGATGGTGCCGCTCGACGTTGATGAAGCGCTCGTCGATCGAGTATGCCGGGATCCAGAGACGGAAACCGTATTTGTGTGCGGTTTCGAGAAATTCGTCTGTTCGCGGCACATTGTATGAATGCGCGAAATTGAAACCGGCTTCTTTCAGACCCGCGAACGCCCGGTCCAGATCGAAACCGTTGAATTCACGTTTCATGACTCCGTAAATTCCGATGGGGAAGAACGGTTCCCCGTCAATGAGCGTCATACCGTCGTCGCGGAGGGTGACTTTCGGCGTTTGGGGCGTTTCGCCGATGAAGAAGCATTTTTTCGCATGGACGGCATTTCCAAAGAAGTCTGCCGCCTTCACTTCCACACGGTGAAGCCCCTCCGCCCACTCGGTTTCCGGCGGAAGAATGAGGCGGTTTCCCTCACGGCGAATGACGGAAGTCACGTCCTGTTCGTCGACCGAAACCTGAACACCCTCCATGAAAACGGGAGAATCATCCGTGATCTCGATGACCAGCTCGGTTTTTGCGTCCGTCGTCGGGGTCTCGCTGACGATCTTCACGCGCGGATCAAAAGCGTCGCCGCGCAGAGTCCAGTTTTGGGCATTCTGAATGATTTTCGGTTTGGCGGAGTCCGCAGGCGTGAGGGAAAGCTCCTTCAAAATCGGCGTTTTGGGGCCGTTCGGGACGAGAAATGCCTTGACGCGGAAATATTTCGCATCCACTGCAAACGGCTCGGTCCAGAAACTCTCCGGCGTTCCGTCCGGACCAACGTACGGCGTCCAGGAGATCCCGTCCGACTCGGCGTTTGAGGCGGACTCGGCGTTTGAGGCGGACTCGGCGTTTGAGGCGGACTCGGCGTTCGGATCTCCTGCATTTTCCGGCACGATCGCGGTCGAGACCTGGAATTTCAAAGCCGTTCCTTCCGGAAGATCCGCCTTCCACGCGACGCGCCCCGTCTCGAAAATGTCGGAAATGAAGGAACCGCCGTGCGTGAAAAACTCATTCGTGCCGTCATCTTTCAGCATCGAAAACATGACGTTCCGCACGGCACAGAGCTTTCCGTCATCTACGTTCGGATAGTCGAAACCAAGCTGGATCACCGCCGAAACGGCTCCTTTCGGAACCGCATCGCGAATGGAGATCTCCTGAAAATTACCGCGTGAGGCACCAAACGGAATCACCGTTCGGCCACACTCTTTCCCGTCTGTATCGTGCCACCGTATGAGCGAGAGCCACATTTCGCCGGCATTTCCGTTTCCCTTGAGCTGCATTTCGGCGCAGATCTGGAAGGAAAGCACGAATTCCGACGCTCCCGCAGGCACTTTGACGGGACGTGACGAAACGCTCCAGGCAGTGTCGATCTTCCGGTCGATATCTCTTCCGGAGATCAGAAGGCATTTCTGCCCCTGAAATTCACTGCCGAAGGTAATTTTCAGCAGATCCTGGTAGTTGTGGATCTTTTCGGGATCCCAGGCGGTGTTCGTCTCAAACGTGTCGGCAAACACGATGGTCCCGGTCGGCGCGACGGCGATCCCGTTTTCCTGAAGGAGGATCTTCTGGTTTTCGTAGATCCCGCCCCCGAATAGTTGGTTTGCGGAAAGAAGGTTCAGGCCCAAAGCCAGTACCAGACCGGCTCCAGCGAGCGGACGCAGTGTGAGTTTTTTCTTCATTTTTCGTTCCTGATTTTTCGTTTCTGATTTTTCGTTTCTGATTTAGGCAGAGGGTCAAAAAACGCTTCCAATTTTGGAAAGGCGGAGGGGAGGCGATCTTTTTTCCATTTTATCCGCAGTACATGATCTTCGCAAGGTCTCTGAAGAAAAAAAGACTAAAAAAAGACTAAAAAAAGACTAAAAAAAGACTAAAAAAAGACTAAAAAAAGACTAAAAAAGGACTAAAAAAGGACTAAAAAACGATTCATCTGGAACTGTGTACCAGTTTCACCACGGAAGACACTGAAAACGCACAGAGACACACGGATCTTAACACAAAAAGCGGTAAAAAACAGACGGCTCGAACATTTTTTGAATTTTTAAAATTTTATTTTTAAAAATCCATTTGCGTCTTTTCGTGTTTTCCGTGAAATTCGTGTCAGGGCACTTTCCCTGCCTTTTTTC
>JAFQOH010000122.1:0-4646 GCA_017403345.1 Thermoguttaceae bacterium | reverse complement strand
CGGGACGGTCTACAATAACCTCGCCAACACGGTGTTTACCGACGGCGCACAGCTTTACGCAGCAGACGGCAACGCCACGTGGAAAGCGTACAAACTGTCCAGTAAAGTCTCTGTCCTCCGCAACACCGACGGTTCCGCCGCGGATGCGGTCACGTTCTCTTCCGACCTGACCAAGGCGAACGCGACTTACTCCTTCGGTCATGGCACCAGCATTTACGTCGAAGACGTCACCAGCGATTCGGCAGCCGTGACTGACACGAACTCCGACCTGATCATTTCCGCGGTCATTACCAATCCGAACACGGAAAGTAATCGAACGTTCTACAAAGACGGAGCGGGTATCCTGGAATTCACCGCCGCCAACACGTTCAACGGCACGGCAAGCATCCGCGAAGGCGTCCTGCGTCTCTCCGGCAACGGTGCCCTTGGAACCAGCACAGTCACGCTTGGCGATAAAGGCACGCTGGAATTGAACGTCGCGGACGGCGCGGAAAAGACCTTCACGAACAAAGTCACCGGCACCGGCAAGGTCGCCAAAACCGGCGCGGGAACGCTGAAACTCGACACCGCAAACGGTTTCGAAGCCTCCAGTCTGAACGTTTCGGCGGGACGTGCGAACGTCGTCGGTACCATGACCGGCGATCTCGCCATCGCGAACGGTGCATCCTTCTCGCCTGGCGACGGGATCGGAACGCTGACGGTCAACGGTCTTTTCTCGGCAGACGATGGCGGACGGCTCGTGTTTGAACTTGGCGCGGACACTTCCGACCTGCTGATCCTCGGCAGCGGGAGTACGCTGGATATTGCGGATGATGCCGTCATCGAACTTCTTTTTGCTGATGCGGACCCGGATAAAGCGTACACGCTCATTCAGGCGGAAGACGGTTTGGGCGAGTATACGGATTCGGCATTCTGGACGAGCCTTCTGACTGCGGCGAGCGATGCGACCTGGGATCTCTCTGTCGTCGGCAACACGATCCAGGCGATCGCCGGCTCCGGTACCATCGATCCATCCGATCCGTCCGTTCCGGAACCTGCGGCGTGGGTCCTGCTCCTTCTCGGCACGTTTGGGCTGTGCCTGGTTCGCAGGAAACGGGCGTAATTTATATCGTCTTACACAAAACGCGGTGTTCGGTTTCGGCTGACGCCGCGTTTTTTCTTTGAATTTCGGTCGATTTGGTCCAGATATTCCGTATATTCTGTTTTTTGCGGCTTTTTTGGGGAAATTTTCTGAAAAATCTTTCGGTAAAACGTTGAATTCTTCTCAAACCGGAGTATAATGTTTTTCATTATACTGTATTTCGTGTTGGTCCGATGCAGAAGATCATTTCCGAACACATTCATTCCTGCTTTTTTGAGCAAGGGGCAAAATATGACTGATCCTCGAAACTATCCATCCATTCACCGAGTTTCCAATTTGGGCCGCGGGGTCCTTTTGGCAGCTATTGGTTTATCGCTTTCAAATCCCCTCTGGGCGGAGACAGTCAATGTCAGCGGGATGAATGACGCGGCAAATTATGCCAATACGGACATCGTCAACACGCTCGGAAAAGCGGTGTACAATCACACGGGAACCATCACTGGAACTTCCTCCCTGACGATCAATGCGCCGGAAACGACGAGTGCGTACCGCCAGTGGCTGAAAGGGGCCAACGGCTCATACTCTTTCACGGGGCCCATTACGGTAAACGGCGGGCAGCTGCTGATCGACTCCGGGAAGCTCCAGACAAAGAGCATCATTCTTAACGGCGGCGATATGTACGTCATGTATGCGGACTGCATCCCGCACGATGCCGTGATCGACGTACGCAGCGGCTCGATGCTGGATGTGGAAGGCCCCGCCAATGCGATCGTGGGAGCCGTGATCAACATCCATGACGGGGGAAGTTTTCGATTGGCTGGCGCAAACCATGATCACGCGACGGAGCCCATTACTCTGAATATTGCGGGGAATGGGAAATCGTCATCGCTTGGAGCGATTCAGGCTTATGGCGGCTCAAAAGATCTCTTTTTGAATGCGAATGTTAACCTGACGGATGATGCGTCGGTGTATCTGACGAACCTCAGTACCGGCAGGCAATTCATCTGGTCCGGGAAGGTGACCGGAGACTCGACGCTGACGCTCTACTCCGACAATGCCGAACGCTGGATCCGGATGGAGAATCTGGACTTCACGGCATTTTCCGGTGATTTTGTGGTCGATAAAGTCAAGGCGCGTTTTTTTGCTCCGTCGCTTGGAACGGGGGGAAGCATCACCGTGCAGAATTCCGCGACGGCCTACTTTAACAAGACGGACGCGCTTGCCGCGTACAATGGCGATTTCATCGTTAATGATGCCACGATCTCCATGGAAACCTCCGGTAAACTGAACAACCTCTCCGGAAACGGCTCTGTGACGATCGGGGGCCACGCATTGACGCTTCATAATACGAAAGCGAGCACCTTCTCCGGCATCATTTCCGGCTCTGGAAGCGTCACGAAAACGGGCGCGGAGACTTTGACCCTTTCCGGTAAAAATACCTTTACCGGCGGAATGGTCATTCAGGAAGGCAAAGTCATTTCCAAAGGTCCCAATCAGTCCGCAAGTCCGCTGGGAACGGGCAGGATCACGATCGAAGCCGGCGCGATTTTGGAATTCCAAACGGCCAACCAGATGGGATACGGCAACTCTCCGAATGATCTTCTCATTCGCGGAACGCTGAAACCCGCTAACTACACGCACATCAAGAACGTTACGCTGGAAGGCGGCACGATCGATACCGAATACGGTTTCACCAGCGGCGGAACCGGGCTGGATTTCGCGACGCGTACTGGCGTCATCACGTCGAGCGGTGACTCAACGATCAATTCACGCATCCACATCAACAGCGGTGCAAAAGCGACGTTTGACGTCACGTCCGGCACGCTGACCGTCAACGGCATCATCAAAAGCGACGGCGGATTCACCAAAACCGGTGCAGGAACGCTTTCTCTGACTGCGTCCAATACGTACACCGGCAAAACGACGATCAGTGCCGGCACGCTTGCACTCTCCGGAGATGCCTATTCCAACGTCTACGCGCTGACGATGGACAATGCGGGGCGTTTCGAAATGAAGAGCGATGGAACGGTCAAGCTCAGCTCTCTCAACGGTGCGGGCGAAGTGCTTCTTTCAGCCTCGAACACGGTCCTGGAGCTTGGCGTCGGGACGCAGGCTGGAGATTCTGCTGTCTTTTCCGGACACATCATCTCCAGTGCAAATCAGAAAAATCTGACGCTCAAAAAAGTTGGGGCCGGTACGCAGACGCTCAACCGGGCGGGGTATCTTTATGCGCATTTAGGCAACTCGTATAAAGAAGTGATCGTCGATGAAGGCCGACTCATTGTCGATGCCGTCAATAGTGTCTATACGGCCAGCCGGACCGAGGGATTTTTCCGCGCACCGATCATCGTCAACGAAGGTGGAACGCTTGAATATGTGCAGATGTGGACGACTTCTCCGAATATCGATCTGACCCTCAATGGCGGTACGCTCCAGCTGGATAATGCGCAGTATCTCAATAAACTGAACTTCAATTCCGGAACGGTTACGAGGGGCGGAGATACTTGGAATCCATTGCGTGCCGGATACGTTGGGAGCGGCGTGTGGAACGTGACCGGAGGAAATTCGGTCATCGAAAATGACGTGGAGATCGTCAAAAATGGAAATCATACGACGTTCACGCTCAATATCGCGGACGGCGCGTCGCTGGAAATGAAGCGGAATATCGTTGGTCTTTCCAGTCATCCTGGCTCAGCCGTGAACGTGAACGGAACCGGAGCGAATGGAACGGGACTTCTGAAACTCTACTCTGGTTCCGGTTTGCCGAAAGTGGCCGGTCTGGGGACGGTGACGTTCAACAACGCGGACGTTCAAATCAACGGCGGGATGGAAACGTGGTCCGGAGACGGATTTTTCAGCAATGAGGTCATCCTGACGAATGCCGACCTGAACGTGAACCCCGACGCAGGCAAGACGATCCGGCTCGACCGCAAGATCTCCGGAAACGGGACCATCACGAAAACCTGTGCCGGCTCGATGGTGCTTTCCGGCGAAGAGGGAGAGGTGAACGTAGAGAGCCTCACGGTTTCTGCCGGCCGCGCGAATGTGGAGGGATCCCTGACGGGCGATCTCGCCGTCGCGGAAGGGGCGGTCTTCTCGCCGGGCGAGGGGGTCGGAACGCTGGAGCTTAACGGGGACTTGAGTGCGGAGTCCGGCTCGGTACTTCTTTTTGAGCAGAACGCGAGCGGGATGGATTCGCTTTTCCTGGCAAGCGGCAGCACGCTCGACATCGCGGAAGACGCGGTTCTTGACCTGCTTCTGAATGACGTGATCCCCGGAGCGACCTACACGCTGATCAAGGCGGAAGACGGCCTTGGCGATTATGCAGACGTCGCGTTCTGGACGGACCTTCTGACCGCGGAAGACGCCTATATTTGGAATCTTTCCATCGTCGGGAACACCCTCCAGGCTGCGATTGACACGAATGCCGTTCCGGAACCCGCAACGTGGACGCTCCTGATCCTTGGCGCGTCTGGACTGTATTGCGTCAGGAGAAGGAACCGCAAATAATCGTCCGGTAGACTAGAACCTCGTTTTGCCATGCCGAAAGAATTTCGCCGACTTG
>JAFQOH010000121.1:0-45745 GCA_017403345.1 Thermoguttaceae bacterium | reverse complement strand
GTGGAGAAATGCCGATTTACGGATTCCAAGAAAGGTGGCGGAATATTTGTCCTCGACGGCGCCTCCGGAACGTTTACGGACTGCGAAGCCAGCGGAAACGCGTATTCTGGAATTGAGGTCCGCGACAGCGGCACGAACCCGACGGTGGAGAAATGCCGATCCACGAATAATCAAGAGGCGGGAATTGGGGTCTGCGACGGCGCCTCCGGAACGTTTACGGACTGCGAAGCCAGCGGAAACGCGTATTCTGGAATTCAGGTCGAAGGCAGCGGCACGAACCCGACGGTGGAGAAATGCCGATCCACGAATAATCAGAATGCGGGAATTGCGGTCTTGCTAGGTGCCTCCGGAACGTTCCGGAATAATACGCTTTCGGAGAACGGAAGCTGGTTCTTTAGAAGCAACTGGTACGTTGAAGACGGCAGTTCGCCTGTGCGTATCGGCAATACGCCGAATGAATGAGTTTTCGTTTTTTGGTTTCCGCGGGGATTTTGGAAATTTTTTTCGGGCGGGTTCTTGACTTTTCCACCGCGGCAGACTATAATTGACGGAAGATCCATGGGGAAAACCATGTACAGGAACAGGAATTCCGGATCTTCCGTAAGTTCCGGAAAATGCTCATCGGAAAATGCCGGATCCAACAAATACTATTTTACCACAAAGCAGAGAAAGTTCAAGGGGCAGGGCTTCGGCAGAAACTTTGCGAAAAAAATTGCCCCCTTGACTTTTTTTTCATTTCTTTTAAAATAGAAAATCTGTGATTTGGAATTTATTCAAAACGCATTTTCTTTTGTTTATATCAGACGTAATTTGCTAATGTGAGAGAAGAAAAATGAAAAAGATGTTATCGAGGCTGATCGCTTTGTGCTTTTGTCCGTACAAAAAGCGCGTCTCTGCGACTGAAATGGAAATCACCTGGCCTGCTGACGGTCTGACGCTCCAAGAAGCGTACGACAAAACCGCCGAAGATGGCACGCTCACCATCCTTCAAGGTGTGCACGACGTTCCGGAAACGCTCGTCATCCGCAAAAACATCACCATCACCGGTGAAGGCACGGATCGGAATGAAGTCGTTCTCAAAGGCGGAGTAGAAAACGTTTTCCGCGTTGAAACCGGCTTCGCCGAGATCAAAAACCTCACGATCAAAAATGAGGGGGACTTGAGGAAACCGCCAGAGGATGCTGAATCTGAAGGAGAGAGTGAAAGAAAAGAGCGATTTGCATTTAACGCACTTCATTCCGCAGTTTTAGTCCGCTCGCCCCTGTGCGGGTTCGAAAACTGCCTGTTTACTTCCGAAACTGGAATTGGATTTGTTGTTGATCAAAAAGACTCCGCTCCTATCTTGACTGACTGTGCCGCGAAAAACTGCGGAGCAGCGGGCTTCCGAATTTCTAATGGAGCATGCGGAAAATTTACAGACTGCGAATCCAGCGGAAACGCCTTTGGAATTGTGGTCAGCAACAGCGGCACGAATCCGACGGTGGAGAAATGCCGATCCACGAATAATCAAAAAGCGGGAATTGGGGTCAACTCCGGCGCGAGCGGAACGTTTACGGACTGCGAAACCAGCGGAAACGCGTTGGTTGGAATTATGGTCCAAGACAGCGGCGCGAACCCGACGGTAGAGAACTGCCGATCCACGAATAATCAACAGGCGGGAATTGCGATTATACAAGGCGCCTCCGGAACGTTTACGGACTGCGAAGCCAGCGGAAACGCGTGGTCTGGAATTTTGGTCCGCGACAGCGGCACGAATCCGACGGTGGAGAAATGCCGATCCACGAATAATCAACAGGTGGGAATTGGGGTCGGCGACGGCGCCTCCGGAACGTTTACGGACTGCGAAGCCAGCGGAAACGCGTTGTCTGGAATTGCGGTCCGCGACAGCGGCACGAACCCGACGGTGGAGAAATGCCGATTTACGAATAATCAACAGACGGGAATTGTGGTCTACGACGGCGCCTCCGGAACGTTTACGGACTGCGATGCAAGCGGAAACGCGTTGTCTGGAATTGAGGTCTGCGACAGCGGCACGAACCCGACGGTGGAGAAATGCCGATTTACGGATAATCAAGGGGCGGGAATTTATGTCTGCGACGGCGCCTCCGGAACGTTTACGGACTGCGAAGCCAGCGGAAACGCGATGTCTGGAATTATTGTCCGCGACAGCGACACGAACCCGACGGTGGAGAAATGCCGATTTGCGGATAACCAACGGGTGGGAATCTCACTTCTCCTCAGTGCAAGCGGAACGTTCCGGAATAATACGCTCTCCGGGAACGCAGACGGGGACTGGTACGTCGGAAGTGACTGTTCACCCGTTCGTGTCGGCAATACGCCGAATGAATGAGTTTGCGTTCTTTTAGCGGACGGTAAGAGCACGCGCTGCGGATCTGTGGTGTTCGCGGCGCGTTTTTTTTGTTCTTGCGGGGATTTTGGAAATTTTTTTCGGGCGGGTTCTTGACATTTCGCAACAGGACGACTATAATTGAATGCGGATCAGCGGACAGGAACCGTACGGCGAATGTGCCGGTGACAGATCGGAAACCCACCAAACAGAAAGAGAGATTTTTTATGAACGCTAAGGAAACTGCCTTCATTTTCATCGAGTTTCAGAACGAATTCTGCTCGCCGGGAGGAAAACTCTACGACGCCGTCAAAGGGGAACTGGAACGGAACCGCACGATCGCCAATGCGCAGCGTCTCCTTGCCGGCGCACGCGAAAAAGGCTGTCTCGTGATCCATTGCCCGTTTGTGCTCGATGCGGAATGGGTCAAAGCGAACGCCTGCTCGGGGATCGCGGCCGGTATCCTTGAGGATCAGATGTTCATGCCGGAGACCTGGGGACAGGCGATCATCGATGCGATGAAACCATTGCCGATGGAGCTGATCCTGGCGAACAAACACGCGCTGAGCGCTTTCAGTTACACGGATCTGAACCGTCTTCTTCAGGAAAACGGGATCAAAAATCTGGTCATTTCCGGCTTCCTGACGAACGTCTGCGCCCAGGCGACTGCGTTTAGCGCCTATGACCTTGGCTACCAGACGCGGATGGCGCTGGATGCGTGCTGCGCGGTCTCTGGATCGATCCAGAAGTACGTCGAAAACGATTTCGCACCCGTTCTTGGCGGTCCTTCGACAGTCGACGGCATCCTGCAGGAGATCGTTTAAGTTTTGGGAGTCCATCCAACACTGTGCGCAGTTGGTGTCATGGATCCTGCCGCTGAAAATGTGAACATTAAAAGATCTTGAAGCGTGTGTCAGAGGGAGAAACGTTTTCAAAGTTTCTCCCTGACGTTAGAGGCGCGCAGATGATAAAATGGAATAGATCTGAGTGGGTTGGGTCTTCTGATTGGCGCAATTCTTTAGGATATTTTGGTTTTTTCTTAAAAAAATGGGAAAAAAAACGGGAAAAATCCCCCCGCCCCCCCTTCAAATTTTTCTTATTTGAGCATAATATTAGGAGGAACTACTTTAAAGAGTGCGCAGAGACTGCCCTATTTCTGACGCACCCCATTTTTATTCGGGATCGCCTTCATTTAAGGAGAGTTTTTATGGAAAATAAAATTCATTACCGCGGGATCACGTTTGATGATGTTCTTCTTGAACCGCGCTATAGCGAACTGGTCCCCTCGGAAGTCGACGTCACGACGAAACTGACCAGACGTATCCATTTGAATATTCCGATCCTCAGCTCTCCGATGGATACCGTAACGGAAAGTGCCATGGCGATCGCTTTGGCGCAGGAAGGCGGTTTGGGTATCATCCACAAGAATCTTTCCATTGCAGACCAGGTTACGGAAGTCATTAAGGTGAAACGCACCGCGAACGGCATCATCAACAATCCGGCGACGCTCCACCCGAACGCAACCGCAGCCGACGCACGTCAGATGATGGATACGCACCGTGTTTCCGGCATTCCGGTCGTTCTGGATAACGGACATCTGGAAGGGATCATCACGCGCCGCGACCTTCGTTTTCTTGAAGATCTGAGCGTTTCTGTCCGTGAAGTGATGACAAAAGATCACCTTGTAACGGCTACGGGAAGTGTAACGCTTGCGGAAGCTGAGAAAATTTTAATGGAAAAAAAGGTGGAGAAACTCCTCCTAGTTGACGATAACTATATATTGACGGGACTGATCACGATCAAGGACATCGATATGCAGCGGAGCAACCCGCTTGCGTGCAAAGATGAACTTGGCCGTCTTCGCGTTGGCGCCGCGGTCGGAGTGCACGATTACGAACGTGTTGAGACGCTGGTATCGACGGGAGTTGACATTCTGGTGCTCGACAGTGCGCACGGTCATTCCAAAAACGTATTGGAAACGGTTCGCCGCATCAAGAAAGATTGGGATATTGATGTGATCGTGGGCAATATAGCGACGGCGGAGGCTGCGAAAGACCTCATTGACGCCGGCGCAGACGCCATCAAAGTCGGTATCGGTCCAGGCTCGATCTGCACGACGCGTGTCGTTTCGGGTGTTGGTGTTCCGCAGATCTCTGCGATCTACAATGTGGCGCAGGCAGCGGCGGGATCCGATGTTTCGATCATTGCAGACGGCGGTATCCGCTATTCGGGAGACATCACGAAAGCGCTGGCTGCCGGAGCGCACGTGGTCATGCTTGGCGGACTTCTCGCAGGATTGGAAGAGAGTCCGGGAAGCAAAGTGTTCTATCAGGGCCGTCAGTTCAAGGCATATCGCGGAATGGGTTCGCTGGGCGCGATGGTTCGCGGCTCGAGCGAGCGTTACCGTCAGACGAAGGCCGGACCGGACAAACTTGTGCCGGAAGGCGTCGAAGGGCGGGTCCCGTACCGTGGAACTCTTGGACCGTTTGTGTATCAGCTTGTAGGGGGGCTTCGAGCTGGTATGGGTTATTGTGGGACTAGAAATATTGAAGAACTGCGCAGGGATGCTCGGTTTGTTCAGATTTCTCCGGCTACTGTTCGGGAGAATCATCCTCATGACATTAAAATTACGCAGGAAGCTCCAAACTACAATTCAGAGGATAACGGCTGATCCTCATGTATGTTTCGGCAGACAGAATGTCTGTCGGGCAGCCGTTTTGTTTTCGGCGGTCCTTTCCGCCGGTATTGCGGGTGCGGATACTCGTTTTGTCCGCCCCGTCGTCTATCAGCAGGATCCGTCTGCTGCGGGAAATGTGCCGGTAGTGCGCATTGATTCTGTGCAGGCGGAGACGCAGAACTCGGTCGTTCCGGTTTCGTACACGACTCCGGCTGTCCGGTCTGAAAATGTAAATTCTGGAGGAAGCGAGACCTCCTCGACTGTCTCGTCCTCCTCTTCTAATTCTTCATTAAAGTGGGTCTCTGTCAATTCGCCAGAAGCACGTTCCATGCAGGGAAGATCTGTTTCAGCGGCGGTGCCGAATGCGGGGACTGCGAAAGTTTCGTCGTCTGCGCTGTCAGGGATCCGTATCTCTGGGCAGGCTGTTCCTGTCTCTGCAGAGGAAAAGAAGAATACAGAAACGCTCGTGACACCGATCCCGGCGGTGATGCCGCGGTACTCGCGAGTGCGTTTGACGTCGGGAGACGATGCTGGTCTGGATCTGGATTCGCTTGGCAGTTTGGATGAGCTGGAAATAGGATCCGTGGACGCGGAGGCGTCGGAGGCGGTTCCTGCGGCAGACGGTGAAGATCTGGCGGATCAGCTTCTGCCTGAAGCGGAAGATGCGTCGCCGATGATGCCGGCTGGGGACGCGGAGGCGGAAGTCGATCTTAGCGGTTCCGAAACGGAACCTTTGGCGTTGCCGGGAGACGAGTTGGACGGCATGCCGACGCTGAATGAAGGAATGTCTGAACTTGATGACGCGCAGATTCCGGGAGCGATTGGAAATGAAGAGGAAAGTACGCTGGGACAGGGGGGCCTGAAACAGGATACGAATGCGCCGAACAGTGGGTCAGACGTTTTGAATACGGTGCCGAGCGGGATGCCGGAACCGTCTCAGCCTGAAGTGCCGTCGATGCTTCCTGGTCCGGAAGAAAATCGGGAACTGACGGAGACTTTCACGACGCGTCAGGTCGATGAAAGCGACTATGACATGCCGTGTGAGAGCAGCGAGCCGATGCACCGGATCACGGAGATCACGAACGACATTGAACTGCACGACACGAAGATCGTTCCGAAATCCTGCCCGCTTGCCGCGCCGAATGAACTGTTCCCGGCACGTGAATTTGCCGGCACGAACGTGACGTGGACCGCGTCGAACCTTTGCCACAATCCGCTCTATTTTGAGCAGCCGTCCCTGGAACGCTACGGACACACGATCGGTCCGCTTCAGCCGGTACTCTCCGGTGCGCAGTTCCTCGTGACGATCCCGTACCTTCCGATGCTCGCGGCCATCGATCCGCCGAACGAATGCCAGTACGCGCTGGGCTACTATCGACCGGGGAGCTGTGCTCCGCGGAAGTGGAGTCCGATCCCGTACTCGACGCGCGGTGCGATCGTGGAAGGGGGCGTCGCCACCGCATTGGTCTTCCTCATTCCGTAGTGAAGTCCGAAGGATCCGTCGTTGTAACCCTAGGAGACTTCGACCTTTTGGGGATGGGGGCTCCGCGAGATACCAAAACTTGATTTTTCATACCACAAACGGAAAAACGGACGGAGGGATCTGGCCGTTTTTCTGTAATTTTTGAAAATATATTTTCATTTTCTTATTTGGAAAACCGATAATATATGCAAAATGTTTCACTGTTTTTAGCGAAAGGAACTATCTATGTCTTATTCACCAAGCTTTTGTACGGTTTGCGGAACACCTCTTGGTCCCAATGTCCAATTTTGTCCTAATTGCGGCGCTCCGATCACGAAACCTCAGCAAGGCGCCTATGTGCCGCAGCAAGGAACGCCGCAGCCGGGAATACCGGTCGCTTCCGTTCCTCAGCAAGGGGCATATGTGCCGTATTCCTCGGCTCAGCAGGTAGTTCCGTACCCGGAACAGTTGTCGATCTACTGCCCGACACTTCCCAGAGGGGCGTTTCGTACCAACGTTACCCTGTGGATGATTTATTGGATCCTTTCATTCATCTTCGGAGTGATTTGGGGATTCGGAATGGCAACTTACGAAGATGAGATGATGTTGTTCGGCTTTGCTGGAGCGGCAATTTTTTCGATTTTAGGATTTGTTGCCTTTTTCCAATTTATATATCGCTGCTGGCGGCTGATCCAGGACGGTCACGCACGTACGACTCCCGGAAAAGCGATTGGATTTTTATTTATTCCGATTTTCAACATTTACTGGTTCTTTGTTGCGATCTACGGTCTCGCCAAGAATTTGAATGAGTACGGTGAGCGTTATCGGATCGCGGCTCCGCGTGTGTCGGAAGGTCTCGTTTTGACGGGAGTCATCATTTCGTTGATCCCGTATGTGAACACTTTTTCCATTTTTTTCATTGCGCCTGCACTGTTCTCCATGGCGGGGACGGCAGAAGCGATCCAGGATGCGCGCAGACCGTAAGTTTTGTGTAGATCTGCGGTTCGCGGAATGAAAAAGGTCCCGAGAACGAGTGAGTTGTTGGGACTTTTTGAAAACTGATAATACATACAAAATGTTTCACTGTTTTTAGCGAAAGGAACTATCTATGTCTTATTCACCAAGTTTTTGTACTGTTTGCGGAACATCTCTCAGTTCAAATGTCAAATTTTGTCCTAATTGCGGCGCTCCGATCACGAAGCCTCAGCAAGGCGCCTATGTGCCGCAGCAAGGAACGCCGCAGCCGGGAATACCGGTCGCTTCCGTTCCTCAGCAAGGGGCATATGTGCCGTATTCCTCGGTTCAGCAGGTAGTTCCGCACCCGGAACAGTTGTCGATCTACTGCCCGACACTTCCCAAAGGGGCGTTCCGTTCCTGCGTTACGGGGTGGCTGATTTATGTCGTTCTTACTTTTTTATGTATGATCACGTTGGTTGTTGCTGCGGTTGCTATGGATGAGGGTGGTGTGCCCGAAGAGGTTGGAATCTGCTTGGTGTTGGGCGGATTCTTCGGGATGTTGGCGTTTGTTATTCTGGGAGTCATTTCCTACTATAAATTTTTGTATCGCTGCTGGCGATTGATCCAGGATGGTCACGCACGCACGACTCCCGGAAAAGCGGTCGGATTTTTATTTATTCCGATTTTCAATATTTACTGGGGCTTTATTGCCCATTACAGCCTCGCGATCGATTTGAACAGCTATGCAAGACGGTATCAGATCGCGGTTCCGCGAGCGCCGGAAGGTCTTGTTTTGACGGCACTTATTTTGACATTTATTCCGTATCTGAATGTGATCGGCATCTTTTTCTGGATCCCGGCCCTTTTCTCTTTAGCGAAGACGGCAGAAGCGATCCAGGATGCGCGCAGACCGTAAGTTTTGTGTAGATCTGCGGTTCGCGGAATGAAAAAAGTCCCGAGAACGAGTGAGTTTTCGGGACTTTTTTTGAAAAATAATAAAACAGACACTTTAACGTGTAGTTTTTTTCATAAGGAGACCGTTTTATGTCAACGTCCAATACGTCTAAATTTTGTACTTCCTGCGGTCAGTCGATTGAGGAAAATATGCAGTTTTGTTTTCAGTGTGGAGCATCGGTCATGTCGGATCCGAATAACTCAAACATTGGACAAGTGCCCAAGACAGTGCAGGGGTATCGTCGTAACTATCCCAAGTCGATTTTTCGTTCCGGTGTCATGACTACGATGCTCCTGTCCCTTTTTTTGGTCTTTACTTTGCTTGTGTCTGGCTTGCTGTTAGTGCTGTCAACGGAATTTTTTTCCTACTGCAGAGATGAGGAGTTTATGATACTATGCGTCATCGCTTGTTGCATTTCACTTGCCTTGGCCATTGCGGCAAAAATTACTTTCTTGATTTTCATTTACCGCTGCTGGTCTCTGATTCAAGACAAATACGCATACATAACGCCTGGAAAAGCCGTAGGTTTTTTCTTTATTCCAATTTTGCGCATTTTTTGGCCGTTTATTGCAGTTTACGGCCTCGCCAAAAACTTAAATGCCTATGCGGAACGTTATGGTATCGCGGCGCCGCGTACGGCGGAATGGCTTCTTTTGTTGGGAGTCACCATATTTGTACTCGGTATGTGGAAGCCTATGCTTTTCATGCCAGATTATGTGTGGAATTTAATACTAGATCACTATGATTATCATTATCACACTGTCAGAAATACACTCCCCCATGCGATCCGTTTGATTATTGGTGTGTTATCTATGCCGCTTTTGTTTACCGGCTTATTCTCCATGGCGGGGACGGCAGAGGCGATTTATTGTTCACGTAAATCGCAGTTCTAACGCAGATCTGCGGTTCGCGGAATGAAAAAAGTCCCGAGAACGAGTGAGTTTTCGGGATTTTTTTGAAAACCGATAATGTAAGGAGCTTCAGCTGCTTAAAAAAAGCACTCATTCCTGTAAGTGTATGCCGAATTGGTTTTTTGGTGGTAAAGATCCGAATCTGCTAAGATTTCACAAAAGATATTTTAAAAAAATAAAATATTGTGAACAGGGACTTGACATAGAAAAAAATCAGAGTATAATATTTCATTAGATGTGTTCGGTTTGAATGCAAGTGTGACAATTTCCAACTGTATTTAATATTGAATTCGGGAGATTTCGCGTGTTTCATTTTCGTTGTCCGTACTGTCAAGGTGTTATTCAGTCCATGGAAGGACAAATGGGCATGGGGGTTATTTGCCCTTATTGCAAAGCCTCGATCATTGTTCCGACTTTAAATGGTCCAGTAAATAATTTTAACCAGGTCCCCACGAGAAAAGAAACCAGTACCGCATCCTTGGTCCTTGGGATCATTGGTTTTTTAGCGTGGCTCATTCCCCTGTTTGGTCTTCCCGTTTCCATCACAGGACTGGTATTGGGAGTAAAAAAACATTATACATTGGGGATCGTATTGAACGTGATCGGTCTTATGTTGACTGTAGCGAATGCTGCGATCGGTGCGTATATGGGAATGACCGGACAGATATTCTAGGGTTAAAGGGAGCAAACCTCCTTTCCTGGGTGTTTCGGAAGGTGAAATGCCATTTGTCTATATTGGATTTTAGATTGAATTTAGAAAAAGACGCGGATCTCTAAAAAATTTGAGATCCGCGTTTTGTTTTTTATTGCGAGACTTACGCGTAGACCATTTCGCCGGTCAGCGCCGCGTCAGAGTCGGCCGACGCGCGGAACCAGTAGGCCTGGAAGGCTGCGGGGAATTCGTGCGTCAGCGTTTCGCCTGCCGGAATGGTGAACGTGCGGTACGTGCTCCAGACTCCCGTCGCGGTCAGGTCCGTTTCGAGGCGGATGGTGACAGGGGCCTTTCCGTGATTCGTAAGCGTCAGCGTCTTTTTGTCGAAACCGGTCATCAGGAACGGCAGGGAGGGCACGTTTGCCTTCACGGCCGAATTCTTCCAGAAGAACCCTTTCGCCGCAGGTTTTCCGAAGGTCCAGAGATCGTCGATCGCCCCGGCCCAGACGGCAGCTTTTCCGTCTTCCGAGACGATGATGTGCGGGTTTCGCTCACCGTTCGGCAGCAGCATCGCGGCAGTATCGATCCCTCCGAGGACCATCAGACCGCGGTAGGAAGCGTAGTCGGTGATGAGCTTTCCGTCACGCGCCACAGGCCGGACTTTCGGGAGACCGCCCGCATTGACGGCCGGGAGTTCGTAGAACATTCCGGCACAGTGGAACAGATCGCGCTCCGTCGCCGCTTCGCGGTCCAGCCGCATTGGAAGGATCTGCGGCTTCACGAGTTCCTCGCACGCGATAGGGAGCCGATACTCCTGACCTTCCACGGTGCAGACGACGCTCATTTCGTCCACGCGGTAAACATTTTCCGGGAGCGTCTTCACTTCTACCATCTTGAGGATCCGTTCGATCGTTCCCTGTTCGCCGCCTCCGAAATCACGGTCGCTGCGCACGAGTGTGCTCTCTTCGGTCAGTTCGTAGTAGCGTTTCGCCTGCGGTTTTCCATTTTCGACCATCTGTGAAACGACGGCCAGCCGCTGATTGTCGGACCGGACCCAGAACGTGCTGCCGCAGAAGTTTTTCGCGCCGGGAGCCGCCAGTCCTTCAAAGCGCGCGTCTTTTGGTGCCGTGCCGCGCTCTTCACGCATGGCGTACTGGAAAAAGCAGGTCGCTTTCGGGAGTTTCGTGTCCGTTGAAACGCGGATCCACTCGCCCTTTGCGTTTTCCGGAAATTCGACCCACGCCTCTTTGGAGACCGTGACGGTCTTGGCTTCCGTCCAGTTCCCGTCGCCGTTGAGGTCGATCTCGAATCGGAAATTCACGCTCTTTCCGGCATCGTGCAGGATGTGCGCACCGCGGAGATCCCACCCGCCGAACAGGTACGGATCGCTGACCGTTCCGGCTTCGACGGTCTCATTGAACCAGACGGCACCGCGTCCGAGCGGGCGTCCGAGTTCCGTGTCGAGTTTTTCCGGGTCCAGGAACCAGAGGTTGGAGTTGGACTGTCCGGGTTCCGCCAGAGTTCCTTTGAAGGGACTTTTGTTGAGGAATTCGCTCTTTGCCGTGTCGTCACACCCGAAAACGAGGCGATCGTTCCAGCGGCAGAAGTCGCCAATGACTTTCAGATACGCAGCACGCGGACGGATCCCGACGGCCTTTTTCGCGGAGAATGCTGCCGGGAAGTGCCAGAAGAGACCGTGCATCGTCATGAGAAGGTCTTCCGGATCGCCGATCTCGCGGATGCGCGGCCACTCTGTATTCCATCCGTGCGCGCCGTCGTAGCAGTGCGAACCTTTTGGCAGACGGTATTTGAACCACTTTCCGCCGTCCAGGACCATGAGGATCAGAGAACGGTAGTCCCATCCAACGGCCCAGAGCGTGTCGCGTTCCGGATGGCTTCCGAGAATGCCTCCCGGACCGGTCACTTCGGTAAACTGATTGCGGAGAACGACTTCCCAGTCTTCCCCCATCCATTGGCCCAAAGCACCGGATTCGATGTCCGGGTACCTGCGCGCTTTTTCGGACTGCTCCCCGTTGTTTGAGTAAACGACGCGCCCCTGTGCCGAGTAGAAACCTTTGCCGTGGTAGCCGGGAAGGATGTCGCGGTAGGTCTTGTCCTTCCGGTTGGAGTCGCAGTAAAGCTGCTTCACTTCGAGCGAGCGGACGTCCACCTCGTAAAATCCCTCTTCCATCGTCGCATAGTAGATCTTGTTCTCCGGGTCGGTCAAATGCCGCGCGTTTCCCGTGTGGCGTCCGGGCATCGTTTTTGCGTCGATGACGCGGACTTTTCCCTTTGCGTCGATGACGTACGGCCCAATGAAAAGCTGATTCGATTCCGGGTGGATCATGCGGTTTGCGGGCGTGCCTCCGATCGATTCGGGACGCGTGACTTTTTCCAGCGACGGAGAGATCTCGTAGAGTTTGTCCGTCGAACCCCACGGCGCGTGCGGAGCGTAGGAGATAGTCCAGAGCTTTCCAGCCCACGGGACGACCGCGCCGGTCCCGCATTCGCCCTCACGGTTGAAATTGGCCAGGTGAGGGTAGATCCCGCTGAAACACGGAGATCCATTCGGACTTTCTGCATCTTTTTCCGCGCCATTTTTCGCATTGGTACATTGATTTGGTCCCGTGCCGTTCGCACAGACTGCCGAAAACGGGAGCGCTAGGAAAAGGAGACCTCCGGCCATGGAACCGCAAAATTCACGGCGTGAAACTTCGGAAACGGAGTGATCTTGGGCAGGTTCTTTTTTCATTTTGAAACTTTCGGGTAAGGGGATGGTTTTTCGGAAACTGATTTTCGCAGTCTCATTTTAGAGCTTCTGTCTTTTCCACATTTTATCAGACAGCCGCCTCGCTGTCAATCCCTCGCCGAAATAAATCCCGGCATTTTACGTAAAAAAGCGGCCGGGCTAAAAGGGGCTCGGCTTGGAATGGGAGGCAGCGGGACGTTCAGAAGATCGCGTCCATGAGAAGTGCTCGGGAAAACGGCTCTCGCGGAAACGTTGGCTCGCTTAGCATCGGTCCCTCCGGCCCCGTGAGAAAGACGCCGGATTCGCGGCCGCCGCACTCGCCAAAAATCTGCATCTGAGCGTTTCGGATCTGAAAACGGAACGCAAATTCATGAAAATTCAGCACGTCGTCCGTTTCTTGAACTCCGCGTACGGCCAACTGCGTCATATTTGCGAGCCGTTCCAAAAAGGTTCGCGAGATCGTTCCCTGGATGCACCGAAATTCGCCGTCCGCAAAAATGAGCTGCGAGGCGTCAAACCGCGCGTTTTTGACCACGAGCGTCCCTTTCCCCGTCAGGTTCTTTTCCGGAAGGAATGCGGAAACATCTACCGCATCGAATTTTCCGCGAAAGAATCCGCTCCATCGGCTGAATGTCTGCTGGATCTCGATCGCGCCGGTAAATCGTGCGTCGGGACCGAGTGAATTTAGCATCGGGAAAAGCGTCGTCAGATAGTGCGTCGGGAGGCCTCCGACGTCGGTCTTCAGCGTAGCCAGAATCGAACGGGAACCATTTTTTAGAACGCACCGAAGTGAAAGGAAGACCTTCGCCTGCCGGTTCGTTTCCGGGACGAAGAAAGAGATCTCCGTTACGGGGATCCCTTTTTGCGTTCGGATCCGGAGTTCCGCCTGATGAAGACAGAGCGCCGCTTCATCCTCAAATCCGAGCTGTACCATGCCGTCTTTTTCCAGCTCAATGAGCAGTTCCTTGCCGTGCCATTCCTGAGACGAAAGAAATCTCTGATGCACCGTCCAGAGCGTTTCCAGACAGTTTGGCGTCAGTTTCAGTTCCGGGAGCGTCCATTTAAGAAATTGTATCTCCTTCCCCTCGCGGAGTGCCGTATATTTGACCCAGCTTGCACTCGGCATCTGCGCCAGAAGAGGCTTCTCCTCCGTGTTCTCCGGCATGAAAAACGAAATGCCGTACAGACGCCCGGAACCCGGAGTGCAGTGGACGATCGAATCTGTTTTCACGGGAATTTCCAGAATGCGTTCCGCACGTGAGTTCCAATTTTGAACGTACCATCCCGTATGGCGGTAACTGCCCCACAGGAAAAGCCCTGCAGTCGGCAGAAAGCCAAACAAAAGGAAAAGCGTCAAAAGGATCGTACGTTTCGTCATGAATTCCCTTTTCAGACCGGCCGACTAGTTTAACGCCGTGCGAGCGATTCAAAAAGCGCGATGCGTTCCCGGATCTCTTCCACGCTGTCACCGCCGAATTTTTCGACGAGCGCCGCAGCGATCTCAAATGCCGTGACGTTTTCCACTACGACGCTTGCGGCAGAAATGGCGCAAATGTCGCTTCGTTCCCAGCACGCCGAAACCGATTTATGCGTGACCGGATCGATCGTCGGAAGGCCTTTCCGCAGGGTCGCGATCGGCTTCATGGCTGCGCGAAGGACCAAAGGCTGAGAGTTCGTCATTCCGGCTTCCAGACCGCCTGCGCGATTCGTGGGACGGACAAAACCGAGCGTCCGCGAGTTCTGTTTCGCTTCATCATAGCCGATGGCGTCATGGACCTGGCTTCCCGGAAGTTTCGCGGCTTCAAAACCCAGTCCGATCTCGACGCCTTTGATCGCTTGGACCGCCATGACCGCCTGCGCGAGCTTTCCGTCGAGTTTCGCATCCCACTGCGCGTGCGTTCCAAGACCAAACGGCAGGCCCGTGACGCGGACTTCGATGATCCCGCCCAGTGTGTCGCCCTCTTTGGCTGCACGGTCGATCCTGGCTTTTCCTGCCTCGATCGCGTTTTCGGAAGAAAGCGCGTAGAGGTCGTTTCCGTCGCGGAATTTCCGGATCTCCGCCATGATCGGTGCGCAGTCCTCTCCGTTTTCGCCCGCCGCTTTCAGACGGTCAAAGAGTTCCTCTGCCTCTTTCGTCACGGGAAGCGAAACATCACCGACCTGCTGAACGAAACCAACTGCTTCGATCCCGAACAGTGAGAGCAGCTGCCGAGTCAGACCGCCCGCTGCAACACGCGCGGCAGTTTCACGGGCACTCGCTCTTTCGAGGATGGCACGCATCCCGGAAAGGAATTTTCTGGAGCCGGTAAGGTCCCCGTGTCCCGGTCGGGCAGTCTCGAGGTCGGGAAGGCCGGGAAGACGGTAGTCACGGTTTTTCACCCAGAGCGCGATGGGGCTTCCAATGGTCTTCATTCCCCAGATCCCCGTCAGGATCTCCGCGGTGTCCGTTTCTAAACGCTGCCGTCCGCCGCGTCCGTAACCGCCTTGACGCCGGGCAAGTTCGTAGTTGATCGTTTCCGTCTGAATTTCCAGTCCTGCGGGGAAACCGTCCACCAGAGCCAAAAGTCCTTTGCCGTGCGATTCGCCGGCCGTATGGTAAGTCAACATGAATTTTTGATCCAGTCTGATTTTTATCTGATTTTTGTTGGATTTTTGGAAAAGCATCCGCCGTTCGATGGCGTGTGCCGCGAAATGCAGATCCGCTTTTCATTATACCGAAAACCGGCTTTGGGGCAAGGGGGCGCCGTGCCTGGAATTTCAATTTCCTGCGAATTTTTTCGCAAAAAGTACCTCAAGATGCCCGGCCAGTTCCTCTTTCGTTCCGCTGTTGGACACGCAAAGCGTCGCGGCAGCGCGTTTTTCCGTCAATGGAAGCTGACGCCGTTCCCGTGCTTCAAGCTCCTCAAGCGTCCAGCCTCTCGCAAGCGCGAAACGGATCTGGCGGGCACGCGGAGTCTCGATGAAAAGCAGTTCATGGCACTCTTCTTGCCAGCCAAGCTCCAAAAGCAGCGGCGCATCCAGGATCACGAGCGGTTTTCCGTTCCGGGCCGCCGACTCGCGGAATTGCAGCCACTCCTGGCGGATCGCCGGATGAAAAAGCCCGTTCAGGAAGGCGAGTTCCTCATTTTTGGAAGTTTCTTCGGTTTCTGCAGAGCCGTTTTCCCCGTTTTCCCCGTTTTCCCCGGAGTTCTCGGAGTTCCCGGAGTTCTCGGAGTTCCCGGAGTTCCCGGAGTTCCCGGAGTTCCCGGAGTTTTCCCCGGCCTGAAAGACTTTTCGCGCGATCTTCTTTCGATCCAGTGAACCGTCTTCTGCCAGAATGTCCGTTCCCCAGCGCTGGATCAGGCACTCTTGAATGTCGGTCCGGCGGTAGAGTTCATGCCCTGCGCGGTCCGCGTCGAAAACGGGGATCTCTTTTTGCCTGAAAAAATCGGCGGCGAGCGATTTCCCTCCCGCGATCCCGCCAAGGAGTCCCCAGACCTGGAATCGTACATCCTGGAGACGTTCTTCCGTTGCGATGAACTGGACTCTCAAATCGTGCGGCTCGGACGGGATCTCCTCCGTGAGCTGGCATTCAAACGCGATGCCGACGGTCGGAGTCTCTTTTCGGAGTTTCGGAAGCAGCCGGTCGTAAAATCCGCCACCCTGTCCGAGCCGCCGTCCTTGAAGATCGAAGCCGACACCCGGAAGAACGGCAAGATCGATCTCCTGCGGTAAAACGATCCGTTCAGGAAGCTGCCAGACCTCGGTTTTCGGCTCCGGGATGCCGTACGCGCCCGGTTCTAGTTCCTCCCGCGAGCGGATCTCGACCAGCTCCAGAGCGCCTTCCGGAAGGCAGAACGGCACGATGCACCGTTTTTCAGGGGACGCAAGGAGTTTTTCGATCAGGAGGTTCGTCTCGAGTTCTGACCGAAAATTCACGTAGACCAGGACTATTTTTGCCGTTTGCCAGGCGGGCATTTCTAAAACGCGCTGACACGCACGCTGACTGCGTTTCTCTCGGTCTGGAAGCGCAGCGCGGCGTTTCCTCAGGGTGCTTCGGAGCGTCTTTTTTTTCTCTGTGAGCGGAAGCTCCATTTTTTTCTCCGTTTTTCTGGTCCATTTTTTGCCGATGAAAACACAGAACGATCCCAGAAAGCACGGATCGCAAACACGAAAAATGCGAAAATGAACGCGGAGCTCACGAAATTTTTAAATTTTTAGAGATCCGTTTTGTGCGTATCTGTGTTTTCCGTGAAATTCGTGTTAGGACACGTTTCTGCTTTCCTCTTTTTTTCTTACCGTTTTTTTCTTGCCGGCGGATCGCCTGTATCTTCTATGGATGGCAAAAAAACGGCTTTCGGCAGGCGGTCTTGTTTGAGAAGCTGCCGAAAACCGTGTCTGAAAAGGCGGTTCCTGCTCCGAAAACCGAAGCGTGAACCGATCGTTACTTCGCCAGCAGCTGAACGCCGTCGAGGAGCACGTGACCGTTCACGTTTTTGTTTGAGATCACGATCTTTGCCTTTCCTTTTCCGGCTTCAAACCGGAACGTGCCGATCGGCTGGAAAGGGATCTGCTCGCATTTTTGCTGGTTGACGGTGAGCGTCTTCACGCCGTCTGCCGAGTGGACTTCGACCGGGACGTTGGTGGCGCGGTTCGAGAGCGGGACGTAGATCAGGCGGACTTCGTACTCGCCGGCTTTCGGAATGTCCAGAGTGTACGTCGCCGTTTTCGTTCCGCATTTCGTTCCGTCGTCGTGATGGTAACCTTTTCCGACTCGCGGGGACACTTTGTCGTTGAAGTGCCAATCGCCTTCCATTTTCGCATTCTCGTCACCGCAGTAGATGCCAGATACGCGGTCTTCCGGAATGACGGTATTCCTGTGTGCCGGCGGAGCCAGCGGGTAGTCGATTACCTGAGCATCTGCTTTCAGACGGGCGGCGAGTTTCTCGTAATCCACGTCCTGAACGGCCTGATCTTCATCGATGGCCATGCACGCAGCCGTCGCGGCACTCTGACCGAGGATCATGAAGACCGGCTCCATACGGATCGAGCCGTACGCGATGTGCGAGCTGGAAACGCAGACCGGGACGAGCAGGTTCGTGCATTCGGAACGTTTCGGAATGATGGTGCCGAAATCGATCGGGTACGCACCGCGCGGGGAGACTTCCACGTCGCCTTCGTTCCAGACGACGGCTTTTCCATTTTCAAGGATGCGTACGTAACGCTGACAGTGGTGTGAATCCATCGTGTACGAACCGAAGCCGATCGGACGCGGAGTCGGTTTCGTCCGGCAGCAGTGATGCTCCGTGTGCACGTAGTCGCTGACCATGCGTCGGCCTTCGCGCACGTAGATCTTGTGGCCGAAGTGGCGCGTGTCGGCGAATTCGTCTTTCGCCAGTCCCCAGTCTTTGTACTTTTCGTGCACGTCTTTCGGAACGCGCGGGTCATTTTGGAGCGTCCACATCAAACCGCGCTGCCAAAGTTCATGCGCAAGGCAGATCTTTTCGCGTTCGTCGTCGTCCGCCTCGACGTATCCGTAGTTCTGTCCGATGAAGTCATGCGAGAACGGCCCGCCATTGTTCGTGTCGGTCTTTCCGTTGGGCATCGCCGAGTTGATCATCAAAAAACGCTGACCGGCTTCCAGAGAACGGAGGTAAAGCTCGTAGTTTTTCGGGTCGTAATTTTCGGGTTTCGTGAACGGAACACGGTTTTCCGGGATCTTCGTCATGCAGAGGCGGTAGCAGTACGCCTGCATTCTCGTGTCGCCTTCGCCGTCTTTTCCGATCGTCTCATTCACGTACGGCAGAAGTCCGCTTTCCGGCTTGCCGGGAATGACGTAGGGGTCCACGTACGGGTTGAACTGATGGTAGCGCGCGTGCGCGACCTGGATGCCGTTGAGGGTTTCACCGTACGTTTCGTTACTTTCGCGTCCCAGCGTGTACGAGACGCCGGCGGCAGCGAGAAGGTCCCCCTCGTAAGTCGCGTCAATGAACGTCTTCCCGCGCCAGGTCTCGCCGTTTTTCATGCGGATGGAAACGATCTGCGTTCCGTCTTTCTGAACGCAGTCCTTCTTCATGCGGTCCAGATAGCGTCCGCGGAAGACCGGAATGTTGTTTTCCTTCACGAAGTCCTCGAAGACCATTTCCGCGACGTGAGGCTCAAAGACCCATGCGGTCTGCGTTTGATTATCGAAACCGCGTCCGCCCTGACCGGGCATTCCGTAATTCGGGATCTCCGTCCAGGTCCACGCTTCAGGCTTCTGGTAGTGTTTCCAGAGCCGATGGTAGAATTCGCGGGAAATTCCGCCGATGACGGCTCGGTTTCCCGAGTCGGTCGCGCCGAGTCCCGCCGAGGAAAGTCCGCCGAGATGCACATCCGGGCAAACGATGACGGCATTTTTGCCCATGCGTTTTGCTTGGACTGCCGCAGCCACGCCGGCACTGGAGCCGCCGTAGATCACGACGTCGTAAACCGTTTCGTCAGCAGATGCCGCGGAACTGAAAAGGGACTGACTGAGCAGGAATGCAGTCAGAAAAAGGAGTGAAAGAAATTTGCGCATGAAAGAAAACCTTTCTTTTCTTGTAATTGGGGGTGGGGATCGGATCGGGAATCGACCGGATCGGGAATTAATCGACCGGATCAGAAATTAATCGACCGGATCAGAAATTAATCGACCGGATTGGGAATTAAAGGACAGTATCTGGAATTGCGAATTATGAACCTGAAATTCGAAGATCCAGAATTCATAATTCGCAAATTTTTTACCTACCGGCTCTTCCAGAGAATGTCGCGCTTGATGCACCGCAGCTCAACGAAAGCCGTGATGTCCAGAACGGCATCGGAATCGGGGTCTTGGATCATGTCCGCGCCGGTACCGTCGACATCGTAACTGCGGAACCAGCATCGTTCCATCGCGTCTTTTCCGCAGGCTTTTTTGACTTGGGTCTCCATCGCCTTAACGAGTTTTTTGCCTTTCGTGTTTCCGATGACGATACAGGAAGCCGACTCGCGCCAGTTCGGATAGGTGAGCGTATCGATGAAGCGGATGCCCTTGACGTTTTTCGGCGGTGAGACGATGAAGAAGCCCTTCACATCACCGGCCGACGGATTCGCCTTCTTGCGGCGGACCATGGGGTTCCAGTCTTGATTTGCGAAGTATGCCGCGGCCATTCCGCCGTAGCCGACGCCGCCGACACAGAGTTTATCGATATTCAGGCGGCCTGCATTGTTTTGCTGCATCAGGAAACGTTTCAAGCATGGCAGGTCGTACTGAACGATCTCTTTCAGGTCGTCGAATTTGATTTTTGCGCCGGCTTCAAAGGTCCGCGTTTTTTCCGGGCTGACGAGCATTCTGTTGCTGCGTCCGTGTCCGCGCAGGTCGGGGATCAGAACGGCACAGCCGATCCTTTGGAGTTCCTGTGCGAGGACTTCCACATCTTCACGGTTTCCGGTCCAGTCGTGCAGCAGGATGACCGGGACGCTCTTTTTACCGCGGTTTCCGGGATAGTAGGTCGCGGAGAGGAGAACGTGGTCTTTCGTTTCGAGTTTCGTACCGCTGACGCGTTTCGGTTCGGGTAGGGGAGCGTCGGGATCGAAATCTTCGTCTTCGTCACTGTATCCTTCTTCGTTCTCTGCGTCGGGATCTTCGTCCGAACCTCGAGCGCCGGCGCCGTCTTCATCTTCTTCTTCAGCGTCTTCAGCGTCTTCGTCGTATTCTTCGTCGGAATACTCTTCATCGTATTCGTCCTGCGCGGTACAGAACGACGGGACCATCACGCTTTCGGCCGTGAAGAGGAACATGGCCAGAAGTGCGATGAAAATGAAACCAAATTTAGTTTTCGTCATATTTTTACCTGCGTCTTTTTTCTTGGTCAATAAAAACGGCATTTTGAGCGATGCGGGAAAAAGCGCACCGGAAAACGCACTCTGTAAAAAATCATTTCATCTATTTTAAACCAGAAATACTTTTGCGTCAACTCCCCGCCCCCCTGCAAAAGGGAAGAATCAGAAAAAAAGTTGAAAAAAATTTCCAAGACGTCAAAAAAACGGAGATTTTAACGCTTTGCGCGTTTTTTGTCAAGTAAAAAAATCACAAATCGTCGATTTTTTTGTGAATTAATGAAGAAAAAAGGAAAGGGGGGGCTTGAAAGTCTTGCGATTTCGTGTAAAATAGTGCGTCATGTTGAAATATGATGAACCGGTTGTTGAGAAACACCGAAACGAAACATAAAAACTTAAGGAGGAAGTGCAATGGCAGTTTGTAGCTTTTGCGGTAAGGGAAAGCAGGTCGGTAATGTTGTCCAGACTCGCGGTCGCGCCAAGTATCTCGGCGGTGTCGGTACGAAAGTGACCGGCATCACGCGTCGTGTTTTCAAACCGAATCTTCGCAACGTTCGTATTTCCACGGAAAACGGTACGCACAAGACCGTGTGCATTTGTGCGCAGTGCCTGAAGAGCGGCGCTGTCACCCGCGTCGTCAAGGCTGCTCCGTTCAAACTCGTTGAGGCGACGAAAAAATAAAAGATTGCCTCCTGCGCTTCTTTCCGTGTCGGTCTGACCGGTTTCGAGAATAAAACAGATCCCGCAAAAGATCTAGACTTCTTGCGGGATCTTTGTATGTGTGTGCTGGCAACCGTTTGTCTGGCGTCACTCTTTCTGTTTTGAATTTTCCTAAATCGGCCGCCATCCCCCTTGACATTCAATTTTTGATTGAGTATAATTTGGATGGATGACGTTTGAGCATTGGTCTGATTTTCGGATCTCGAAGATGGGACCGCAGGGAGAGGTGGAGATTTTATGTATCGTCGGATTTTCAATTTGGGGGTTTTGGGGATTTTTTTCATCCTTTTTTCAGGAGGATCTCCTTTCCTGGCGGCAGACTCCCTTTGGGCTCAGGAATCGGCGGCGGGCGTCTCGACCTCTGGCGGTGCGTCTGCTCAAGGGTTTTTGGAAAAAAAAGTCTCTGCTTCCGAACCAAAAGAGGATGGTGAGGCGGGAAGTTCGGTCGTGCTTTCCAACGGGGTACGCGAGATGCTGTTTTCTATCGGTATCGTGACGCTCCTCTTCATGGTCCTGATCCTGATCCTGAAAAAGTTTTCGCCTCGTGAACGGGAACTAACTTCGGACGTTTTCGAGATCCTTGGAAAAGCTCGTTTCATGCACAGGCAACAGATCTGTTTGATGCGATGCGGACAGAAACTTTTTCTCGTTTCCGTTTCCCAAAACGGCGTCGATCGGATCGGAGAGATCGATGATCCGGAGGAAGTGGACCGGCTGACACGGTGCTGTCATGGTGAAGTGCTTGGGACGGCTGCTCCGCGAGTGAAGAAAGAGGCGGAAAGGGATGGGGCGTGAGGATGGAGAGCGGATCCATGAGGATCTCTGAATTTTCGAGAAGAGCGGGAATGACGCTGCGAAAACAGATTTTTCGTGTGTTTTTCGCACTTTTTTTATTCATTCCGGCTGTACTTTTGGCGGAGAGTTCCGAGACGCTATCCATTCCGCGGCCGACTCCTTTTCCGGAATGGCAGACTGTCGATTTTCAGCACGTTCCGCCTCTTTTCCCGGAGAATGCCGCTGCGGCAAACGGTACTGCGGCGAACGATACTGCGGCGAACGGTACTGCGAGTCAGACGGCAGAAAAACCGCCTGTTTTTTCGGAGCTGAAACCAGCGGCTTCCGAAACGCTTCCGGCAGAGTTTCCGCTTGCAGTTCCGTCGGACGCTCCGTCTTCGAGTCCGTATCCTGCCGCAGCCCTGCATGAAAGTCTTCCGGGTGAAAGGGAGCCCGCGGCGGTTTCAGAGTCAGCGAACGCGCCAGTGCCGGTGAATGCGCCGGAGGTTTCAGAGGAGTCCGTTTTTTCACCGTCGTACTGGACGGGACCGGAGCGGATCCAGGGGTCGGTGATCTCGATGCTGGTGCTGAGTGCGTTGAGTCTGGTGCCCGCTTTCCTGATGATGACGACGAGTTTCGTGCGTATTTTCGTAGTTCTTTCGATCCTGCGTCACGGTTTCGGCACGCAGGGGATCCCAGGGACGCAGATCTTGGCGGCGCTTGCGCTTTTCATGACGCTCTTCATCATGTATCCGACGTGGGAACGGACGTGGCATGAGGGGGTGGTCCCGTACCAGGAGGGACGGCTTACTTCAGAGGAGGCGTTTAAAGCCGGGGCCGCGCCGATCCGTTCTTTCATGGTACATCAGCTGGAACGGACCGGGAATACGGAAGAGATCCTCCTTTTCTGGCGCAGCAGTTCCACGCCGCCGGATGAATCGCGTCTCGCCGAGTACACTGCGGACGATGTTCCGCTTCAGGTCCTGCTTCCTGCATTCATGCTCAGTGAGCTGAAGACGGCGTTCCTCATTGGCGTTCAGCTTCTGATCCCGATGCTGGTGATCGATCTTCTGGTTTCGTCGATCCTCGTTTCGATGGGAATGTTCATGCTCCCGCCGACGATGGTCTCGCTGCCGTTCAAACTCCTCCTTTTCGTGCTCGCCGACGGTTGGCGTCTCGTCGTGGAAATGCTTTTGGTGAGTTTCTGACGCTTACGGACAGGATCGGTCAACGAGCCGTGCTCGGCAAAGGATCCCGGGGCCGGACGGATACGTTCCGTGATCTGCTCATGACGCGCAGTTCCTGACATAGAGTCCTGACGCGTTACTGCGGGCATCTGACCATACGAAAGGTCGCCCGGGGCACGCTCGCAGCCGGCATCCGTTCTGTGAGCCGTTCTGTGTTTTTCGCAGCGGTCTTAAGCGGATCCGTACGGAGCTTCCGGCGGAAACGAAATTTTCATCTTTCAGGCAAAAAAATCGTCTGCGTACTTTTTTATTCTTGACTTTTTTCTTGGATCCCGCTATAATCAGACGGAGAGAGTCCGTTTGGAAGCTCCTTTTTGGTCCAGTTTTGGGGCCTGTATTTTGTCCTGACCGGTCCCGTATTTTGTCCTGACCATTTTTCCGACCTGAGATCATGAAACCCAACACAGTTTTTTTTGTTTTACTGACGGCAATTTTCGGCTTTTGGATGGGCACGGAGGTCTGTGCGACCGACATTTTGCTCAAGGACGGCAGACACCTGCTCGGACGGGAGGGAATGCTTCCGAAATTCGGTGATCTCCCGCAGTATGCGAGCCCGGAATCGCAGATCGTTCCGCTGAATATCGTGTTCCTGGACGATGGTCTACGGCGGACGTACGTTCCGAGAAAGCAGGTCGCGGACGTTTTCTCAAATTCCGAGCTGGAAGTTATTCCGGAAAAATTCATTCTCCGTCAGAAGATCCTCGAGAGCGGTCCGGCGATCCAGGGGATGGGACTTTTGCTGAAAGAGGAGCCGTTCGACGAATTCGGACGCCGGACTATCCAGATGGCGACGATGCAGGGACCGCGGGACATTATCCAGTGCATCACGGAGATCACGCCGTTCTGGACGAAGATCGAATGCACGAACTTCATTTGGGACATGCGCATTGCGACGACGAACATTCCGGTCGAGCAGCTTCTGCCGATCCTCCGAAAGCAGGCGATCCGGCTCTGTAAGGGGTCGGAGGTGGAAGCGGCGCAGAAGATCGCGCGGTTCTTCATTCAGGCGGAACGGTATGAGCTGGCGGCGTACGAGCTGAACCGGGTCATTCAGCAGGCGGACGGAGAGGAGGCGGAAACGATCAAAAAGAAACTCGCGCCGACCTTGGCGATCGTGCGTCAGCTTTCCGCAAAGCGTGCGCTCAATGAACTGAAATTCCGGCAGTCGAAAGGACAGTACGCACTGGTACAGGAAATGCTCGCGCAGTTTCCGACGAAAGGCGTCGCGGGCGAAACGCTCATTCAGGTCGACGACATGAAGAAGGAATTTGCCGCGATGGACGAGCGTATCGAAAAACTCATCGCAGGGATCCAGAAGTGCTGGAAGGAACTCCAAGACGAACAGATGCGCGAGGTCCTGAAGCCGGTGCTCGTGGAGATCCTTGAGTCGGTGAACTACGCGACGCTTCCGCGCATGGAGGCGTTTGAATCGATGATGGACGTCGACGGCGTGGACGTTCAGCAGCGGACGGCACTCGCAGTCACATGCTGGCTGATGGGGAGCAAAAATGCCGTGGACCGGATCGTGACGGCAGTTTCCGCCGTGCGTGTCCGACAGCTGATCCAGGAGTACATGGAGGCGGAAAGCGACCTGACCCGCGAAGAAGTTTTTCGCAGATTTCGGCAGGAAGAAGCCGGATCGGTGAAGATCGTCTCGGCGATCCTCTCGCACATGAAGCCGCCGGTGCGCGTCGGCAAGGAGGAATGGCAGGGAAAAGACGGTTTCTTCCAGCTTCAGACCCCCTCGACCGTCGATGAGCAGCCGATCCGGTACTGGGTCCAGCTCCCTCTGGAGTACGATCCGCTTCGGCTCTACCCTGCGATCATCTGCCTTCACGGTGAAACAGACGACCCGCTGAAAGAAATGGAATGGTGGACGGGGAGTTTTGACCTCAAAGGATTCCGCTACGGTCAGGCAGGCCGAAACGGATACATCGTCATTTCGGTGGACTGGATGAGCAAAGACCAACGCGAATACGAGTACTCCGCGCGCGAACACGCAGCCGTCCTGAACGTTCTCCATCACGTGACGCAGCGTTTCTCGATCGATACGGACCGGATCTTTCTTTCGGGACATTTCGAAGGCGGCGACGCAGCGTGGGACATCGGATGCGCTCACCCCGATCTGTGGGCTGGCCTGATCCCGATCTCGGCACATGCGGACAAATACTGCAATCAGTATTGGCCCAACGTACGCCGGCTGCCGATCTACTTCATTTGCGGCGCGCTGGATAATCAGCTCCTCACCCGAAACGCCAACGTTCTGTCGCGCTACTCGCTGCACGGGTACGATCTGACCGTCGCAGAATTCCTCGGACGTGGTCACGAGCCGTTTTCGGATGAACTTCTGCGCCTTTTTGATTGGATGGAACGCAAGAAACGCAATTTCTACCCCGAAAAATTCGAAGTCCGCACGATGCGGCCGTGGGATGATTTTTTCTGGTGGATTGACGTCGAAACTCTGCCTCCGAATTCGATCGTACTGCCGGCACAGTACCCCGTCCGCAGCGCGATCCCGGCGAAGATCTCTGCCGAACTGATCCCGTCGGTCAACACCCTGAAAGTTAACGTCCCGACAGGTAAAGTGACGTTTTGGGTCGGGCCCTCGATGCTCGATTTTGAGCAGCCGATCAATTTTCTCGTCAACGGGAAGAAAGTCCGCGTTCCGCGCGACACGAAACCGGATCTTCGGATCCTTTTGGAAGACATTCGGACTCGCGGTGACAGGCAGAATCCGTTCTGGCAGAAACTGGAGACTGAAACGGGGAAATTTGAGTCCGGACGGAAAAAGAAGAGCTGACCGCTCCCGTTTTGAGTCCGTTTGTGTGGACTGTGGCGGTCATGCACAGCAGAGGGACCTGAAATCCCGTAAAAACGCAGAAAATTCCCAGAATCTGCTTGCGTTTTTTCAAATTTGAGGGAAAATGGAAGAACTTCCTATTCGTTTTCCGAAAAAAAACAGACACTTTTTTCAAAATTCCTCGAAACCATGAAACGAAACGATTTCCGGACACATTCCGCAAAGAAGCTCAGTGCACGCGCCCTTACAGTATTCTGCTGCATTTGGGGACTGGCGCTGACGTTTTCTTTCGGCCTTGCCGATTCCCTGAAAGCACAGAGCAGTACTTTGATCCTGCCGGGAAATTCCAAAGTCGATCGATCGATCTCGACCATTCTGACGCCGGAAGGGATCCGGATCCTGAAAGTCGGCTACCCGTGCGATCGGCATCCGTCCGCAACGATAGAAATACGCCCCATTTCAGAAAAAGCGAAAAAAAACCTGGAAGATCTCAATCCCATTTTCTTTCAGAGCCGCTGGCTGGAGCGTAAGGATCAGCTCGGCGATCAGCCTAAAGACGTAATTTCCGACTGCTACTTGGGCGACGAAGACGACTTTTTGATGAAGACGCTTCATTTTGAAAATCCGACGGTCACGATGAACGTCTTGGGCTGGGTCGGCGTTTTGGGACGGCGTGAGACCGTCGTGCGTTTTCGCACAGAAAACCTTGAAACGAAAGAGATGGACACGACGCTGATATTTCCGCATGCAAGCCGTTTTCAGGTCAGTGCTGCACCGTCGAAGAAAGACCCATTCAGTACGTGTGCTTTCGGATTTGAGCTGCTTGGCCCGGAATTCGACCAGCCGTGCGAGCTGATGGTCTGGATCCTGCGCGGCGAGAAGATCCTGCATCAGGAGATCGTGCACTGGGAAGGCCGCATGGAAAAACCGTACGAAGAAAAAGAGGTCCAGGTTCGACGCAGTTCCCGCAGCAAAAAAGCAGAAAAGGAAAAAGACGACTTCTTTGACGACGAAGAAGACGAAGAATTCTTCGATGAAGAGGAAGAAGACGAAGAAGAATTTGAAGACGAAGAAGAATTTGAAGACGAAGAAATGGCCGAAGACGAAGAAATGGCCGAAGACGGCGCAGGAGAGGAAGAGGAGTTTTTCGACGACGAAGAGGAGTGAACGCGCGGCGCGAGACTCCGTTTCGCGCCTTTTTTATTGGGAAACGAATTTTATTGGGAAACGAAAACTGACGGAAAAGAAGATCCCAAAATCAGGGAAAGATCGGAGAAACGAAAATCATGCGCTTTCTGCATCTTGGCGACATCGTCGGAAAACCGCCGCGTGAGCTCATCCGTAAAAAACTGGCGGCGGTCCGTGAGGAACTCCAGCTTGAATTCGTGACGGCGAATGCCGAGAATTCAGCGGCTGGATCCGGGATCAATCAGGCTATTTTTGATGAACTGCGTGCCGCGGGAGTGGACTGTATCACGATGGGAGACCATACGCTCAAGCGGAAAGAAGCGATTTCCGTTCTGGAATCGGAATCCCGGATCGTCCGTCCTGCGAACTACCCGCCGGAAGCGCCCGGACGCAGTTTCACCGTCTTCGAGATCGGTATGGGGGCGCGCTGTGCGGTCGTGAACCTCATGGGACGCGTTTTCATGCAGCCGATAGACTGTCCGTTTCATGCGGTAGACCGGATCCTGAGGCAGCTACCGCGTGACGTGAAAGTCATCTTGGTCGATTTTCATGCAGAAGCCACCAGCGATAAACAGCTCATGGGACGTTACCTTGACGGGCGGGTCACGGCTGTGCTCGGAACGCACACGCACGTTGCGACTGCCGATGAGCAGATCTTTCCCGGAGGGACTGCGTTTCAGTGCGACGTCGGAATGTGCGGTGCGATGCGGAGCATCATCGGACGCAAGATCGAGTGTGTTACGGAAGCAGCGGTCACTGGACGCCCCGTCCCTTACGAAGTTGCGGAAGAGGATGTGGAACTTCACGGAACGCTCGTGGACTTTGACCCACTCACTGGCCGTGCAAACTCCATCCAGCGCTGGTCTCTGCGCGAAAATGGCTGAATTTTTCTCCCAAGATCCAGCCGCTCACCAGTCCTGTACGCCCAGCTGCCGAAATTTTGGCTTTTTGGGGGGACCGTGTTTTGGGGGACCGTGTTTTCCGCGGCAGAGATCCCGATGCGAACAGGATGGATCCAAAGTCATGGAATGCTGAGTGGTGCAGAGGATCCATTTTCTTTTGTGTGAGTGTGCGACTTGGACGGAAATTCAGAGGGATCGTAACGTTCCGCGATTTCTGCGTAGGGACGGTACTCCAGAAGGCGGATCTGGTTGGAAGGCCCCACTTCATAGCAGACTCCCCGCCACGTGACTTTTTTCAGTCTGAAGACATTCAGAAGCGCGCAGGTGTACAGAAGCTGAGTCAGCGGGATCGCCAGAAGAGTCTTGAACAGAAAGTACAGAGAACGCTGCGGGATGGTTTCTCCGCGAAGTTGAAGAAATCGGTCAACGCTCTGCGAAACGATCCCGAATGCTGCAAGGACCCCAAGAGGGTAGAGGGCAAACGCTCCAAATGCCCAGAGCGAGGCTGTGTATTCATGGATCCGGAGTGCCTGAAGTCCGACTCCCAGCGCTGCAAGCAGAGGAGCGGAAAGAAAAAAACCGTGGAGCAAGAGAAGGCTCCAGCGCGGATGAGAGAGTTTCGGGCAAAGAAGCTGCCTCTGGACCCAGGAGAAGAAATCGGAGAGCGTACACTCTTCGCGGTTCACCATGAGCAGTGCGGGGATGAACCGAACTCTTTTTCCGAGTTTTTGGACAGCTCGAAAGACTGGAACATCATCCGCGAAGGAATGCTTCCAGACTTCTAGAAGCCCGCCGTCCCAAAGGACTTCACGCCGGATCGCCATGGAACCGCCCCAGGGAATGCACGTCAGGATCTGCTGAAAGACTGCAGCGGTGTTCCAGAGTGCGCGCACCAGCGTTCCCCAGGAAGCTGATGCGGGAAGATACCATCGGATCCCGGAAACGGCAGCCGTCTGCGGGTCGGAAAATGGCTCGAGAAGCTCACGGAGCCACCCGGCATGCGGCGTCGTATCGGAATCAACGGTCACGATGAGCTGAAACTCTGGAGGCAGTGACTCTGCGGCGAAGCTGAGAGAATCGCATTTCAGCGAGCAGGTCATTCGGTGATGCGGGACGGTGAGCAGCCTGCATTCTCGTTCCGGATACTGGCGCACGATTTCCTGCACGATGGGGAATGCCGGGTCGGTCTCATGGTCCAAAATGAAAAAGACGGCGTAATTCGGATAGTCCTGCGTCAAAAGTCCGCGTACACATCGTTCGAGAAAGGGATCCGCGCCTCGCAGTGTCAGGAAGATCGCCGCTCGGGGAACTGCGCCGTCAAAGCGAGAGACTGGAGCCGGTTTTTTCTGCTTCAATTGCATCAGAAACCAAAAAACGAGGCCAAAATGGACCGCGTTGACCAGAAGGACTATACTAAAAAGGAAAATTGCGGAAATCTTCAACATAAACGCCCTTTCTTTTCTGGATTTTTCAAATTTTACGCAGAGTCGGTCGAAAAACCGCAGTGGTTTCATCGTCCAGACCGAGGGAAAATGTGTGTTTTTTTAAGCCTGGAATGAAAGAAAAATGAAAGAAAATTCAAATGTTCAGGAGTCGTATTTTCAGGAATGAAAAAATTGGAAAAGCGTGTCTGCACGCACTTTGCCGAGCCCCGAAAGTTTAGTGATGCACGCACGTTCAGAAAAAACGGGCGGCCTTTTTCCAAAAAGAAAAACGCAGAGGATCTTCTGCGTTTTTCGAGCTTTCAGCCGGACCGTTGGAAAACCGGCGCCATTTTCAGGGACTTTAAGATCCTAGATCTTTGATCCTACGGTTTTGTTGGTGTCGTTTTTAGAAGAAAGTGCTCTAGCGTCATCGGCAGGCTGACTTTCCAGAAATTCCAGTTATGCGCTCCCGGCCGGAAAAGCATTTCGTGCGGAACTCCATGCTTTTGCATCGTTTCGGTCAGGAGCATGCTCCCTTCTTTCAGATAGTCAGATTCCCCGCAGTCAATGAAGAAACGGACGGCATTTTTTTGCTCTTCGGGGAGTTTTTCCACGATGGTCAGGATGTCGTGTTCGAGGAAAAACGGCGTGAGCCTTTCGTCTCCGTCCTGATGTCCGGCAGGAACTGCGGTGTGGAAAAGTCGGAGAAATTCGGAATGCGGCATCGATCCGACGAGTTCATGCGAGCGGATCGCGGGACTCATGGCGAAACAACTTCCGAACAGTTCCGGATAGCGCAGTGCGTAAAAGAGCGCACCGTATCCGCCTCTTGAAGTGCCGGCGATCCCGCGGAACTCACGGTCTTTTCGGCATCGGAAACGGGATCCCACGTACGGGATCAATTCCTGGATAAAAAACTCCTCGTAACGGTACTTTCCTTCAAAATCGTTCCGCCACCGGCTGTTTTCGCAGCGCGGGATCACGATGATCGCTTTTTCAGGACGGTCGCGGAACCATTCGTCTGCGAGTTTTTTGAGTTCTCCCCGTTTCAGCCAGCTGTCTCCTTTTGCTACGATGCCGTCTCTGCGGTCTCCGGCACCGTGCAGGAGGTAGAGGACCGGATAGTCAAACCCGCTGGTGAGGTAGCCGTTGGGAAGGTAGACGTGAAAGAGCTCTTTCCGTCCAAGGATCTTACTTTCGATCGTGAGATTTTCAAGGACCACGCTGCCGGACTGGCCGTCTTTTGTCTGAAGGGAGTCCGCGAGTGTTTGGAGGTCGGCGGCTGCCTGCGGATCTTCCGGGAGCGGAGCGTCTTGGAAAGCGGGGAGAAGTTCCTCAAACAGGATGTTTAGGACTTGCTGGTAGCCGTTCGAGTCGGACGTCACCGCAATGACGGCGTCTTTTTCCGGGATCGCGACCATGAACTGGGAGAACATTCCGTCGCCGCGGTAGATGTTGAATCTGCATCGCCAGAACTGGAAACCGTACCCTTGTGCCCAGTCGCTGTTTGGATCGACTCCGTTGGAAACGTGTTTTGCCGTCGCTAGGTCAAACCACTCGGCCGGAAGGAGCTGTTTGCCGTTCCACATACCGCGCTGGAGGCAGAACTGTCCGAATTTTGCGACGTCTTCCGTGTGCAGGAAAAGGCCCGTCCCGCCTTTGGAGATGCCGTGCGGACTCGGTTCCCAGTAGGGAGTTTCGATCTTGAGTGGCTCAAAAAGACGCGGGATCAGGTAATCGCGGACCGTTTCGCCCGTTGCGCGCTGAACGGCCGAGGAGACCATGAACGTACCCGCAGTGTTGTACCGAAAGAACGTGCCGGGTTCGTGCGTAAACGGATGCTTCAGGAACGTCTGCTCCCACGTCTCGCCTTCCGGTTTGGAAAAGTCGAGCGGGAAAAGCCCCGTCAGTCCCGGCTCCGAGTGATGCCCGGCCGACATGGTGAGGAGGTCTTTGAGCGTTGCCTTTTTCAGAAAGTCGTACTTTTCCGGAGGCTCCGGAGCTGTGAAGTCCGCAGGAAGGGAATCCGCGAAAAGGTCCGTCAGTTTTGCGTCCAGCGAGAGTTTCCCCTCCGCGATCGCGAAACCGGCTGCCGTCGAGGTGAAACTTTTGCTTAGAGAGTAGAGCGCATGCGTCGTTTCCGGAGTGTGCGGGGGCCACCAGCACTCCGCGATGACTTTTCCATGACGCAGGACCATCAGACTGTTCGGTGCCGTCACTTCATCATTTAGACGCTGAATGAGCCGAGCGACCGCACGGGAAGAAATTCCCTGTGATTCCGCCGACGCACGCGGAAGTTTGCCGTTGGCGTCCAGATTCTGAATGGAAGACGCATCCGCCGCTGTATTCGGCATCTGGAGTGCATTGGGTGTCTGGACCGTCTGAACTGCATTTTCTGCACGGAGGACCGTCGAAAACGGCAGGCAGAGCAGGGAAAGAAGGAGGGCGAATGGGAGTAATTTTCGTTTCATGGCAGAGCCTCTGCGGGTTAAGGTCAGGAGGGAGTGAACGTCGGTTCGTCAGACCGAAGGAATATGCTTGGACGGAGCGCAGCTTTTGAGAGCAGGAGTCAGTCCAGTTCAACTTCCTGAAGATCTGCGGCATCGGCGGAATGGCTATCCGGAAGGAGCGAAAAACCGACGTGAACGAAAACGAGCAAAAGGAAGCTCGTGAAGAAAAGCAGACCGCTTCCAGCTGCGATCCAGCCGAACACCCAAGCGGTTCCGGAGTCGCCGAGCAGCTGAAAAAGCGAGTGAACGCCCGCAAATACGACGGTCACAATGAGCAGGAAAAGGCTCGTCAGTAAAAGTCCCAAAAGCAGTTTTGGGGAGGTCGGCGTTAGGGTCATGGTCTGACTTTCATGAAATCTGGAATGAACGCAAAGTAAAACTTTGCCGGTTGAGTGAAATTTTCCTCTATTTTACCAAATTTTCGTCAACTGTCAAGTCGGAAAAGAGAAATGATGGAAATTTTTCAGAGAGAACTAAGATCTGAGGGGAGCTCCGGAGACGCGGCAGCCATTTGCAGCACGATTTTTGTGCTCAGCCGATCGCGTTTCGATCCATTTTAAGTGAGGAGCTGGATCCGTGATCCGGAATGGGAACGGGCTTTTGGGCAGGTTGGGGGCAAGATGCCAAAAGTGTTTGCCGTACCATCCGTCAAAGTCTCGTTTTTCTCCTTTCCAGAAAAAAAGGGAGGCATCAAAACCTCCCCCTTTCGCAAACCTAGTATGTACTGTCAAGTGCGCCTTCTATTTTTTCTTTTTCCGCTTCTTTCCTTTTTCAGCGGACGGTTTTTGTGTTCTTGCAGTTACTGAACACTCCCGTTGCCCATTTCCCGGATTCAGGACCGGCACCGTCGTCTGCATCATGGTCATTCCGCCAGTGATGGTCGTGGAGATGACAGACGTCTCCGGAACGTTCTGAAATTCTGCGGGGAGAGCGTCTTTAGAGACACCTTCCGAGAAATCAATTTCCGAGATGATCGTTCGCTGCATGTTCGGCAGATTTCCCGCCATGAGCTGTGCCATCCACTGCGTCATTTTGAACTCAAGCAGAATGATGCGCAGTGCTGCCGTGATCGGTGCGGCCAAAAGCATTCCGACGGGCCCCCAGACCACACCGAAAAAGCCGAGCGCAAGCAGGATCGTGACTGGATGCAGCTGAAGTCCGAGTCCCTGAAGTTTCGGTTCGAGAAGATTTCCGAAAAATTGCTGAACGCACGTCGGAAGGACCATCGCCAAAATGAGCTGGGTGTTCGTCATTTCGCTGGTGAGTATCAGGATCGGGATCGGAATGATCGTCGCGATGATGGAACCGATGGACGGAATGAAGTTCAGCACGAACGCAATCAAGCCGAACAGAAATGCCATGTGAGTGCCAAGGAAGAAGAAGATCAGGTAAACGCAGATCCCGGTCGCCAGCGAAATAAAGAACTTGATGTTCAGGTACTTTTGGATGCTCCGTTCGATCTCTGCATAGATCTCGTTTTGGACTCGCGTATGCGGATCGCGTCCCAGGAGAATAAAAAGACAGAAAAGGAAAACGAGCGTACTGCTTGAAACGAAATTCTTGCAGACAGTCAGACTTTCTCCCAAAAAGGACGGGATCTGGGCGCGCACCTCACTGATCAGCGTTTCAGCCTTGATGTACGAGCCGATGCCGACATTGTCCAATACCGTATCCAGTACCGATTTAAGTTTTTCCGTGCTCGCCGTTGCACCCGCGAAATTCACGTCCGTGATTGCTTTAGAGATCGAACCGATCGCAAAACGGGTCAGGAAAAAGCAAAGGATGAAGATCATCAAAATGACCAGCAGTGAACTGGCGAAACCAGCCCAGCGCGGAAATTTCCAACGAACGACGATCAACTTTTCGACTGGCGAGACCATCGCGCAGAGAAAGATCGAAAAAACGAACGGGATCATGAAACTGCGCGCGAAAAACATCGCGAACGAAAACGCTACAAACGCCAGCAGAAGTACACCGCCGGTCAAAAGCCAAAACTGTTCTTCACGTAAAGGAGTTCGCATCCGCATACTCTCCTGTTTTTCTGAAAGGAATGACAAGTCCCCGATGGGGAAAGAAAAGTTTTAAGGAAAGCCGTCCGATCTGGACAGCGCAAAAGAAACTGCCGAAACGCACTCACGTTTCTTCCGAACCCGCAACGAGGGCAAGGTAGCTGCGCGGTTCGACTTCCGTCAGTCCCAAAAATTCGGAAAGACGCAGAAGCCGTTCCCGGACCGACGCGAGTTCCGAGTCGTTTTCCGCGATGAATTCCAGTTCTGCAAACGTGCCGATGGGAGCGACTTCATCAAAGGAAAACTCAACACGTGCCCCTTCCCACTCCCAATACGCTTTACTGCGCACCTTACGAACATCACGGACCGACCGAAATCCAAGAAGCGTCAGCATTTCCATCCACTGGCGGGAAACGGAAAGCGCCTCCAGTGCCTCGAGCTGTTCCCAAAGCGTCTCTGCTGAAAGTGAAAACGGGTCCGCAAACCGTGCCGGATCCAGCGGTGTGCGGACGGCCAGTGGAAGCTCCAGTTCTTTTCGGATCTTCGTTTGACGGTCAAGGCGAGGACCCTTGAACGTGATGTACTGTTCCGCTTCGACGCGGTCCGGGACCTCTTCTGAACGGCATTCCGGATGCGTTTTTTCCAAATCGCCAAAGAAAAACGTCAAATGACGCCGTATGCGAAGTGCTTCATCCGTCTGTACAAAATCGCGGCTCGGATGCTGGAAGTATGTATCGATCTCCGCGACTTTCTTCGTCCACGAAAGACCGATCTCCGCAACACGTTTCAGAAACGCCGCAGGATCGGGAAGCCGAAATTTCTGCTCAACTTCAAACATCGGATCTCCTGAAATTAGCCGTTAGCCGTTAGCTGTTAGCTGTTAGCTGTTAGCTGTTAGCTGTTAGCTGTTAGCTGTTAGCCGTTAGCCGTTAGCCGTTAGCCGTTAGCCGTTAGCTGTTAGCTGTTAGCTGTTAGTTTAAAAAACTAGAAGCTAGAAGCTAGAAGCTAAAAGCTAGAAGCTAGAAGCTAAAAGCTAGAAGCTAAAAGCTAACAGCTAAAAGCTAGAAGCTAAAAGCTAAAAGCTAGAAGCTAAAAGCTAGAAGCTAAAAGCTAGAAGCTAAAAGCTAGAAGCTAAAAGCTAGAAGCTAAAAGCTAGAAGCTAAAAGCTAAAAGCTAAAAGCTAAAAGCTAAAAGCTAAAAGCTAAAAGCTAGAAGCTAAAAGCTAGAAGCTAAAAGCTAAAAACTACTTCCCAAACGTCTTCGCTTCCACACCGAGCATCTCCGCCACGACCGCATCGACACGGTTACCCCAGAGAATGTATCCCTCACGGCCCGGATGCACGCCGTCGCGCATCAGTTCCTTCGGAATGTTGCCGTCTGCGTCAAGCCACAGATCGTTGATGTCCATGAGCTGCACGTTTTTGTAGTCCTTGAAGATGCCCGGAAGAAGTTCATTCACCGCCATCGCGCGTTTCCGGCTTCCCGCGTTTGGACCATGGGTCACGAAGATCTCAAGGACCAGGATCTTGATGTCCGGGTAGAGCGACTGCAGTTTGTCCACGCATGCTTTGATGCCGAGCGCGACATTTTCCTCACAGTTCGGCCACTCGCTCCACAGACTGTTGATCCCGATGAGCAAAACGGCCGCTTTCGGCTGGATCTTGTCCATCGGAGCGTCATTCAGACGCCAGAGAACGTGCTGAGGCTGGTCGCCGCCGAACCCCATGTTCACTGCGTTACGGTCTCCGTAAAAGAATTCCTGGATCTCTTTTCCCGCACCGTCCCAACCGTGTGTGATCGAGTCGCCGATCAGAAGAAGATCGACGTTTCCCTGAGCGATCCGCGCACAGTTCGCTTCATGACGCGTTTTCCACCACGCAACATCCATCTTGTCCTTAGGAACGAGCGTCATCGGAAGATCGGTATCCTGTGCATGGACACGGACTCCGGAAACACAGAGTACCGCAAAAAGGAGCACGAGCGCAAAACGAACGGTCAAATGTAATGTCTGTTTCATAAAAATCACCTTTCTGGGGTGGGAGGCTGGAGCTGGCGGCAGAAGAGACACTTGGAACGCTGAAAACGTTCATGCGTCCATGCTCTTCTTCCAAAATACTCCTCCAATATACCATTTTTTTTGCTTTAAAAAAAGGGGACCGGTACGGTTTTGGGATAGTTTTTCCAAATTTAAGCCAAATTTAACCAAAATTTAACCAAAATTTGCCTTGGATCCGACCGGCTCACCCCTTTTTTCTTCAAAATACGCCCCCTCTCTCTCCGTCCAGATACCCCTCTTTCTTGTGTTTAAGATAGGAGGGTTGGGGTGTGTTTTGTGAAGGGGGCTTTTTTAAACTTTAAACCGATTTGAGCGATAAAAATAGTTAAAACTAATGTACCGGCGGAACATTTGGCATCGCCGTTAAAGTTTAAAATAGAGGAATTGGAAAATTGCACAAAACCGGACAATTTGCTATAAAACGGCCCAAATGTAAACCGATGAATTGTGTAGTCCATGGGGATCGTTTTCTCGAAAGACAGATCTCCATGGATCCAAAAATGATCCAGGTAATTAAATTTTCATACATTCCGGTATGGATTTGTTAGGGATTCCAAATACAGTGAGTATTCTGTGCGCGGCTCATTCCGAGTCTGCATGCAGTGCTCATTGATGCAGGGACACGCAAGGCATCCGGAGACAAAATTTTTGAGATGAGGGAAGTTCCCATGAGAAAGAATTTCAGTATTTTCTCCGGCGCTGCCGTTCTGCTCTGCAGCATGGCCATGACGGCGAATGTGAGCGCACAGGATGAATTGATGCTTGATGATTTCAGCGGTTTGGGCATTGCGGTCGAACAGGATCAGGAAGCAGACACCGATCTTGACGACGTTCTTGATCTGCCGCTCCCCGATGATTTCGAAAGCGGCGAGGCACCGATCACCGAGGCTGTTTCGGAAGAAGCTCCGGCGAAAAAAGAGAAGAAAGTGGCAAAAAAAAGCAAAGCGAAAGCTCAGGAAAATGTCGTTGAGCTTGCGCAGAATACCGATCCGGAACCTCAGCCTCAGCCTTTGACGGAAGCCGCGGCTGCCGTTGAAGAAGCTGCTCCGATTGCCGTTGAAGATGCTGCTCCGATTGCCGTTGAAGATGCAGCAGAAGCAGCGCCGGCCGCTGTCGAAGGAAACGCGGTCGCCGTCGAAGAAGCTCCAGTCGCCACGGTCCTTCCGGATCCGAAACCGGAGGTGCCCGCTTCGATCATTCAGAACGCACAGCCGGTCCAGGTCCCTGCTGCGCAGAATGCGGTTCCGATGCCGACGCAGGATCCCGGTTTCGTTCCCGGCAGTTACGAAGCGGTTCCGCAGGGAATGGTTCCCGGCACGGTGAACGGTAATTGCCGCAGCTGCAATGGCGGCATGGCTCACGGCGGATACTGGGTCCCGAATCCGGGGCCGGGTCGCAAAGCGATCTACTACGGCGTCCAGCCGAACGGTATCCATGCCTACCCGCGCCGCGAGTGCCCCGGCTGCCGCGACTGTGGTCCGATGCCGTATCCGTACTACACGCTGCGCGGTCCCCGCGATTTCAATGATCCGAATCCGCGTCCGATCGGTCCGTGAGCCTGCCGGAACGTGAGCTGGCTGGAACGTGCTGCGTGAAGAAATTCCAAGCCTAGCTGGAAGCCATACTGGAATGAACAGAGTTCGTTCCAGTCCGCGCAGTCGCTCTTCAAGAGTCCAGAGCGTTCCGGATCCGTTTCGGAACGCTCTTTTTTCGGCTCATCCGGAATGTGCATACCGATCAGATCCGATTTTACCACAGAGTGTACAGAGAAGGCGCTGAAATACACTGAAAAGAATGGGAAAATTTTCAGACGCGAATTTCAAAAAACGCAAAATGCACAAAATGGATCTTTAAAAATTTTTAAAAACATTTTGCGAGATCCGCATTTTTTCGTGCTTTTCGTGTTTAAGATCCAGTGTGTTTCTGTGTAAATTCTGCAAATTCAGTACATTTGGCGCATTCGGTGCATTTGGTGCATTCCGTGCATTCCGTGGTAGAACCGGCACGCAGGTACCGAATGGACCTTCAAAAATTTTCCTCAAGACAGAACGAAACTGCAGGACTCCGTATGGCAAAACCAGTTCGAGGGCTTGATTTTACCGAAAAAATGCGCAAGATCTGCGAAAGCATGACGTCGAAAGTCGCGGCTCTCCAGCACATCCAGATGGATCGGGTGGCGGTGGGGTTCACGCAGACCCGCTCGGCAAGTCAGTATGGATGCTATGCGACGCTGACGCCGATGCGTTTCGAGAACGGTTCCCTCACGACACAGCGAAACGGAAGGCTTTACACCGTTCAGCGCGTTTTGGATCCGCAGGGAAGAGAGTACCTCTACATTCTGAGATTTTATGTTCCGCGGTTCCTGAATTCTGATTTTCGGCATAAACTCGTCACGACGGTGCATGAACTGCTGCACATCAGCGAGAAATTTGACGGCGACATTCGGCGTTTTGAAGGACGCTGCTATGCGCATTCCTCCTCTCAGAAAGACTACGACGCCTACGCAGAACAGCTCGCCTCTTTTTGGCTGGCGACGGATCCTCCGGAAGAGCTCTACTCGTTCCTTCACCTGAATTTCGCGCAGCTGCAGGAACAGTACGGAAGTCTCTACGGAAAACAGTACCCGGCTCCCAAACTGATCCGCGTCCAGAAAGATGGTCCATTCGGCAGCTGACAGCTAGCCAGCTGGAATATCTGTTTCATACGGAAGACACTGATCTCGCACGGAGACACACTGGATTTTAAACGCGAAAAGCACAAAAAAACGCGGATGTCGCGAGTTTTTAAAATTTTTTAAAACGATTTCGTATCTTTTCGTGAAATTTGTGTCAGGGCATGTCTCCTTTCTTTTCAGTGTATTTCCGTGTCTTCTCAGTGCATTTTCGCGTCTTTTTAGTGTTTTTAGTGTTTTTAGTGGTAAAAATCGGGGTGAAAATCGCAGGCTGAACAGCTGCCGCTTGCCGGATGGTGCAGAAAATATCACTTTTTTTGAAAATCTTTCAAAAAAACTCTATTCACCACTTGAAAATTTTCCTGAAAATGGTATTATTATAAAATATTAATGATTATTTTAGAAGTCCTTGATCCATGATTAAGTCGGGAGTTTCCTATGAGCGTTTTTCGGCTAGAACAAGATGTTTTCATCAAGTTTTTTGGAATTGCAGACAAACTGCGCGACAATGTGCTGCACACGACCACGACTAAAAAAAATGTGGCTCTGATGGAATCTCTTACCGTGCGTCAGCAGAAGGCGATCATGGCGCTCTTGCTTTTGACGGAAAATGAACCGGAAGGAGTCAATCTGAAAAAACTGGCTGAGCGTCTGAATATGACGATCCCCGCGACTTCCATTCTGGTAGAATCGATGGTCCAGAATAAAATCTTCTGCCGTGAACAGAGCAAAGAAGACCGCCGTGCCGTCCGCATCCGGCTCTCAGATTTCGGAATGTCGCTCATCAGCGCATTTCGCGTTCAGATGGACGCCTACATCTCCGAAATGTACAAAGACATCTCAGACGAAGAAAAAGAAGTCTTCAGTAAGGTCATCAATCATTTTTACGTTAGCATTTTTCATGAAGAAATGAACTTGGAGAAAAAGAAAGAAGGCAGAAAAAAATAGAAAGCGTAAAAAAAGTTTTACCACTGGGGGCACTGAAGAGCCTCCTGCACGAATTTCTCGAAAAATACAAAAATACACAAAATATTTTGTGTGTTTTCGCATTTTTGGTGAAATTCGTGCCAGAACGCCTTTACTTTCTTTTCCCATTCCTTTTCAGGGTACTTTTCAGCGGTAAAGTCCGCAGTCCCGTTCCGGAACGCGATTTTGATCTTTGACACAGTCCCCGGCCGATCTCCTTTCCCTGCGTTTTCCAACGGCGTATCGAGACGGTATTTTTCGTCTGCGTTTTCGTCTGCGTTTGCGTCTGTTCCGGCATTCCCAAGGCCATGATGCGCTCACCAATGGCGGGGTGCGAGTGCAGCCAGAAGACTTCCCAAGCAGATGGGAATGGGTCCGCTTTGTTTTGGATCGCCAGCTTCACAAATGCACGGCGCAGCGCGTCCGGACCGCAAAGCGTGAGCGCATGGGCGTCCGCCTGCCGTTCATGACGCCGGCTCACCGCATTTTGGATCGGTTCAAGGACCGTCATGATGATACTGAGCGCGAAAATGAAAAAGAGGATCGACCAGACGGGAAGTTCCGCATAATTCAGTTCTGCAGTCAGCGAGCCGCCGTACCAAAAACGAAACCCAAGATCCACGAGCCAGTAGATCCCGAAACTTGCCAGAAGCATTCCGAGCATCCCTTTGAGCATGTGCCGGCAGACATGGTGTCCCAGCTCATGAGCAAAAACGGCCGCGATCTCGTCTTTTTTGAAATTCTTTAGCAGCGTGTCTCCGAGCAGCACTCTCCGCGTCTGTCCGAAGCCGGCGATCATGGCATTCGCTTTGGTCGTTTCAATGGAAAGATCGAGACGGCAGATCCCCGAAAGTTTCAGAGACGCAGTTTCTGCCAGTTTCTGAAAACTTGCCATGAGAACAGGATCTTCAAGACGCTCGACCCGATAAAATAGCGGCAGGACGACCACCGGGAAAAGTGTGCCGAGCACGATCGAAAAGAAAAAGAAGATTCCAGAGGCAGCCGCCCACCACCACGGTCCTGTGACGCGGATGATCCAAAAAAGCCCAAGCATCAGGAAAAAGTTCAGCGGCAGCACGAGCGCCATTTGCAGAAGCCATCGGCGCAGCCAATGAAATGCCGTGAGGTTGCTTAGACCGAAACGCTGCTCAACGACCCAGCCGCTAAAAAATGAGATCGGCAGCGAAACACAGACGTGGATGAGAGAAACGCTCACCATCAAAGCCGTGAACTGCCGGATCCACGAATCGCCGACGAACAAAAAACCAGCCAGAAATTCCGTCATCGGTTTTCCAAAAAAGAACGTGAGGAAAGCAAACAGGATGAGATCCGCCGCCATGTCCAGCAGCGTACACCGAAGCTGGATCCGATGGTACGCCCGGTTCTCCGCGAGCTGTTCCGGTTCCATGATCTCTGCGCAAAGCTCTTCCTTAGTTTGAAATTTCGCCATTCTTCCCCCAAACGAACGGGCTGCGTCCTCTTTCGCGTGACTGTGGACCGCGGACTCTCCCTTTCCGCGAGCTAAAAACATTTTAGCAGACTCTCGCCAAATCGTAAAGGGGGGGGAGAAAAAATTTTTTTCAGACGTCCCGTCCCTTTTCTCCAAACTCCAGAGCCGTGAAATGAAGAAGCACGGAATCTCCGAACGGAACGCGCTGCCGTTTCTTTACCGAAATGGAAAATCCATGGGGAAGCGCCTGCGTCACCTCAAGCTGTGCATCTCCCTCCACGACCAGACACTCGACGGACGGAATGTGCGTCAGCGGCGGACAAAATCCAGCAAAAAGCGAGAGTTTCGTTTGATTCGGCGCAAATTCCCCGCGGAGAAATCCTGTGATCTGCTCGCCGTGCTCCAGTGTCGCACTTCGCTCCATCTGCTGCGTCACTCCGGCCGGAAGGATCTCGTTCAGTTCTTCGTCCAGCTCCTCATCCAATTCCTCTTCCAGCTCTTCGTCCCGTTCAGAAAGCGCGTTTGAGACTGGGACCGGATCGAGGGAGGGCTTCTTTGCCTCCGCGATGCGGACTTCCCAGATACGCACTTCCGTCAGCCATGCCGTTCCCAAAACGACGGCAAGCGAAAGCCCGAGCGAAAGTGTTTTTGCCGCCAAAGTCGTTCCGGGCGTCCAAAGAGCGGTCTGCGTCAGGAGGAAAACGAGTACTGAAAATGCAATGGGCAGAAAACGCCGTTTTTCCTCACATGCTTCGGCTCGTGCCCACAGAAAGCTCCAGTACGCGGTCAAAACGAGAAGAAAACCGCCGAAAACGAACGAAAAAATGCCGATGCCCCAAACTGGAAACGGCAGAGTCAGTGCCCCAAAGCACCTCCGCAAGATCAAAAAAATCCCGAAAAGCCAAAAGACGCCAAACCCCAAACACGGCCAGTTCCCCCAGGAATTGCCCCCATTTTGGTCTTCTGGAAAAATTTTTTAAAATTTTTTTCTTGCGTCATTCTGACCGTCCAAAATTCAAAAAAACACTCTCTGCATAAAGTATATGTCTAATTTTAGTCAAAATCCGCAAAAAGTGAAGCGCCCCCCCAAGTGTTTTTCGCAAAAAAAAGAAAAAAAGTTTCCTCCCCTCCCTCTTGAAAAATTTTCAAAATGCTTCATACTATTGGGCACAAGGACGCGAGAATCAGCAGGGAAGCTGAAATTTTTCTCACTCTCAGGAATTTTCCTGAAAAAAGCATGAAAAGGGCGTTTTCAAAGTTTCGACTCTGAAAACGCCTTTTTTCATGTTCTGCGCAGTTCTTTCGCTTGGCCCGTTCATGTCCCGCTTACCACGGACTTTCCATCATTCCGACGATATGCTGTGCCAAATTCTGGATCACCGCCTGCGATGCCGTCGCGTTCGACTGTCCGACCTCTGTCACGAGCGGCGTACTCGAAGAGATCGCCAACGCGTCCTGGCGCATGTCGATATTCTGCGACTGCCGGACCTCCATCGTCCTCCGGTCGATCCACTGTGCTTGTACCGTCATGCTGAAAAGGAGTTCCCGCGGATCGAGCCAGTCGTTTTGGAAGGTCACGTTTTTGTTTTCATCTACGATGCTGACTTTTAGGATCGTGTCCGCGCGTGATTCCGGAACGACCTTAAACGGCGTCCGCGTTTCGATCTCACGCACGAGAGCCTCCGTCAAACGCTCACCGTATCCGTGCCGCCATGTTTCATTCGCGACGATGGAAACGCCGACAGTCCGAATGTCCGTCGGAAAGAGTCCCTGATTTCCTAGATTGTATGCCCGACAGCCGCTCAGTGCAAGAAGTGTGCAGCACACTGCGGTCAGGATCAGAAATCGCCTTTGCATCGCGCCACCTACTCTTCCGGGAAGATCTTCTTCAGCCACGCAAAATGATCCGGCGGGTCCTGAAGATCACGGATCTCCTCAAAACGTTCCCGTGCACGTGCCGCGCTTTTTGTCTGCGGATAGTCCTGCATGACGAGCTGAAAATACATTCGTGCTGAACTGTAGTATCGCTTCGTTACGTAAAATTCCGCAATGTGCAGGTCCCGTTCCGCATGCGCTTCCGTGATTTTGTTCTTCGTTTCCACGAGTGCTGAACGCCGATCCTGCAGCTGCGGCCCAAACTGCGTCAAAAGACGATCCGTAAGGACTTCCGCATCTTCCAAGGCCGTGCCGTCATACTCCGGCCCCTGATACATGAGGAGTTTTGAGGAAAGATTCAGTTCGCACGCCGGCAGAAGATGCTTTGACTGCGGGTAATTCTTGATCAGGTCGTCGTAGAAATTCGCCGCGTCAAAATACTCGCCGCGAATGTAGTTGGCATTTCCCGCCGCCATCATCGCATGTTCTGCCCACAGCCCATTCGGATCATGCATCGTAATGGTCCGGTACGCTTTGATCGAGTTTCCAAACGTTCCGAACATTGGACGCGTTTTGTCTGAAAAATTCGGCGCCAGCGGATGGTAGTCGTAAATTTGGTCCAGTTTCTCCCAGTACTGTGCGATCGCAAAAAGACGCGGAGAAACGCGGTCCATGTAGCGTGTCGAATCAAACCGCTTCAGCAGCTTTTCGTATGCGCGCTGCGCCTTTGCATAGCGATTCGCAAAAAAAAGCGATTCCGCACGCAAAAACAGTGCATCCTCTTCCAACGGCGTTTCCGGCCATCGGAATCCCGCCCAACCCAGTTTTTCGGCCGCTTCCAAATACTCACCTTTTTCGAAGAGCTGAACGCCCTGTTCAAAAAGCGCAAGCGCGATCTCTTCATTTGGTTCCAGGCGCACCATCTTCAGGCATGCAAGTTTTAGGTGCTTCGAGAACTTTTCCGCAGTCATTGCCGAAAGCGATCGGTCCTCTTCCTCGAAATACTGCGCAGCTTCCTCGACCTCCGTCATGTCTACCTGGGGATCCGGCTCTTCTTTCAGCTGCCGCTCTGTTTCGCTCAAATCGACATGCCCCTGCCCTATCGGCTTCACCGATGAATGTTTCATAGACGCACACCCGCTGACAGTCAGCATAAAAGCAAGGACTGCCGCAAAATGCACTCCATGTACGAGGAAGCTCTGGAAAACAGGTCGTTTCATATTCAAAAAACTTTCCGGCACAGACCGGGATGACGTTTTCTTTTGGACTGCTTTTGCAAAATTTGTTTTAATGTGAAAACTATTTTGCAAATACGATATGTTGGTTTGTTTTGAAATCAAAACTATTTTATCTTGCTTTTTCATCCGTTCTTTCAGCGTTTTAACCACTGAAAGATAGGAACGGGCCGTTCCATTTGATGAGCGAGAAACTGATTCCACACGCCGCGGATCTCTCCAAGGGTTTTCTGGGAGAGCTGGAGCCGTTTCCAAAATTTCTCCTCCGGCGACGCCAAGAGCTGAAGAGCCCCAAGCGCCTCGGGCGACAGGGAAACGACACGTGTTTTGCCGGGACGACATTGGGGGCAGAGGACGCCTCCTTCGCGCATGCCGAATGCAGCCCGTCGGGCTCCGCGCCGGACTTCGATCTTTTCGCCGCATTCCACACATTCATGAAGCGACGGTGCGATCCCAACGAGTTGGAGCAGCCGAAGCTCATAATGCAGCAGGCATCGGGAAAGTTTTTCCGGCGGATCTTCCAGTGACGCACTCCGACAAATGGAATCCAAGGATAGAATATCGTTTAAAATGATTTTCGTCAAGTCGAATAATGCGGTTTGAGGGCTAAAATTTTCAGTAAAATGGTTTAAAAGTTGCACGACATGGAAACCTGCGTAAATTGCGACGGTTGAATCGACTCGAAAACGCTCGGTCAACTTTGCCTCTGTGACGAGCTGAAGTACATCGCCGTTTTTGGGATAGTAAAGGATCCGGCAGACATTCATCGCATCGAAAGCTGTGTCGAAGGGATTTTTCAGACGGCGGGCCCCCTTTGCCAGACAGGTGATCTTTCCACTCTCGCGAGTGAAGAAAGTCACGACCATGCTGGTTTCGCTGAAATCTGAGGTTCGCAGAACGATCGCTTCGTCATTCAAAGGCGGCATCAGGACACTCTTTACTTCCTCTTTTATTCCAATTTTATTCCAATTTTATTCCATTAATTAATAGGGAGTACTTTTATGCGAAAAAACTCCGCGTTCTGCATTCCCTGAAAACACACATTTTCCGTTTTTTTCGAAATCTCATTTTTACCGAAGTATAGTTTCTTTTTGCTTTTGGCGCAATCGAAATTTACGTTTTTCCGCATCAAAAAATCTTTTTTCTTGCCATTTTTACCGCAGAGGGTACCGAAGAGCCGCTGAAATACATAGAAAAGAGATCCATCCGGGAACTGCGTACCAGTTTCACCACTGAAGACACAGAAAACGCACAGAGAAATACGGATCTTAACACAAAAAGCAGTAAAAAACAGACTGATCGAACAAATTTTGAATTTTTAAAAATTCATTCGCGTCTTTTCGTGTTTTCCGTGAAATTCGTGTCAGGGCACGTTCACTCCCTTTTTTTT